>JAUJGA010000219.1:0-11208 GCA_042095675.1 Gammaproteobacteria bacterium | reverse complement strand
ACCGTTGGTCAGGCGATATCAGAAACTGGGATAGAATTGAGAAAGTCTATCTTAATCCTGAGAAAACAACTGAGGATATTGAGAGAAACAAGGCGGCATAAATTTAAACTTTAGGCGACAACTACCTTGAAATTCGCCGATATTTGGGGTAAGCCAATATCGGCTTTTGTGGGGGCGAAGATCAACCTGTCTCAACAAACGCCTACGGTACTTTTTGAAATCCATTTGACTAATTCTGTCTTGCTTAGTTCATCAGCTAATTCAACATGTGTCCAGTAGGTAATCTCACGCTGACATTTATTGGGTTCTTTTAATGCTGTGGCCATAACATGACATTGGTCTTCTGCTGTATAAGTTTTAGGATCACTATTTCTGGGTAAATCAGTTAACACTTCAATCAGTTTTTGCCGCTTTAGTTTTTTATTTAAGTCATTATCCCAATTAGCAAGCTCTTTACAAATTCTTACGTTCCACTTACGGACAAATCCATGGCTTGCTCACAACTGAAGACCAACAGCAGTGTAATTTCTAATTTTTCTATAAAGTAGAATAGCTTTTATTCTTGTATGGATACATTCTTTTAGTGTATAATAATTGAGCAATTTTTTTAAATGAATTTCTATATCCATTAAATATTTCTAATGGTAACATTATTCTCATTGATTTATAACCCTTTGATACTAAAAGGTATTATCCCACAATTACTATATTAAAAACCATTGCTCTTGTTATAAATAAATGACTTATATTGATTCCATTACGTATATTTGATCTCTGATACTAGTGACATTAACTGCGGGTATTGGTGGCTCTCTTTTATCTGTTGGCTCTGCAGCACCTGTTGCTTTGATGGGACAGGCACGCGGGAAATATACATTTTTCAGCCACTTAAAATGGACTCCGGTAATTGCATTAGGCTATGCCGCCAGTATTGCTACACATATGTGGGTTAATAGCGCTTCTTTTTAATTTTTTATTGGCTTGATAGTACTATCCCCATCAAGCAAAAGTTCTATCCGTTCAGCCATGACTGTTGATAAAATAATCTGTCCATCAATCGTCACTAGCATAACAGCATCAATCCCCATTTTTTCTGCTATCGCCTGCCACTGTTTTTCACCTGCAACAAATAAAGCTGTAGATGCCGCATCTGACAATCCAGCATCTTTTGACAGAACTGTTACAGAACGAATTCCTATAGCAGGAAAGCCACTTCTCGGATCAATAATATGATGATAATGTTTTCCCTCAAATTCAAAAAATCGCTCATAATCCCCCGAAGTGAATAATGCCTCTCCATTGTGTAGCTCAATACTCGCTAAAATTTTTGCTTCCTCAGGATTTTGACGATATGAAGGATTTTTTATCCCGATACGCCAGGGACGATCTAACTTTTCACCAATAACCTTAAGATCACCTCCTGCATTGATTAAAGCATTATGAATATTATTCTTTTTCAGTATAGTAGTCACTTTTTCAATCGCAATACCCTTGGCAAAGGCACCAAAGTCAAGAATAACAGAAGGATTTGTTGTTTTAATCTGAGTCCCATCAACAGTTGACTGGATCAGAATATCTTGCATTTGAGGTTTTTCATTTAATAAGTCTTCTAACATACTATTATCAGGAATTTTAAATGAATGATTCTTATCCTCAATCTGATCAAACTGCCAGCTTTTAATAAGCTTTCCAATAGCAGGATTAAATAAACCATTACTCTTTGCAGAGAGAATCTGGCTCTGCTGTATCAGATCAATAACTTCATCTGTCGTAGAAAATGCTTCTAAACTAGAAAACTTTTGATTAACCTGGTCCAAAGCACCATTTTTCCATGGATGCCAAGCAATATGCAGACGATCAAATTCAGCACTTATTTTATCAATAGTCTGTTGTGCTTGTTGTGGATTATTACTAATGAGACTAATATCAACTAAGGTTCCAAAAGTAAATAATTGCTGTTGATAAAGTTTATTAGAATTATTATCAAAGTGGCATGCAGTTATATTTATACTAATTAAAATTGATAACAATAAATTGTAACTTTTAGCTTTATGTTTATACATATATTTGCCGATAATTAAAATTAATGAAATATTTAATTACCATTGCTAAAACCCTGCTGTCGCCATGCTTCATAACTGATAATAGCGACGGCATTAGATAAATTTAAACTACGACTATCAGCCTGCATTGGAATTCTAAGACGTTGCTCAGGAGCAATAGCCTGTAACACATGATCCGGTATGCCATGTGTTTCAGAGCCAAATAACAAGATATCATCATTCTGATAGTCTATCTGATCATGAAAACGACTTCCCTTTGTAGTACACGCTAAAATTCTTCGCCCTGGCATTGCTTCTATAAAGCTTTCATAATTAGCATAGCGAGTAACATTAGCTAAGTCATGATAATCCAGTCCTGCACGGCGCAATTTCTTTTCCTCAAAGTCAAACCCTAACGGTTCAATCAAGTGTAGTGAACAGCCATTATTAGCTGCCAATCGTATAATATTGCCAGTGTTAGGTGCAATACGAGGTTCATAAATTACAATGTGAAACATAGTATAATTATCCAGTTTTATGCCAAGTCAGGCTAACAAATTTAATTCTATAGTATTTTTTTTGAGGAGTTTACTTATTACTCTACGGGTTTGCTCGATTTTTCCCGTGGTAAAGTATCTACTATGTGTGTTTATTTCTTGGTTTTCCAATTTATATTCTTTTAATAGTCGCTTAACTTGCTCTGCAATAGCCTGACTGGTATCTACTAATGATATAGATTGCCCCGCAATTTCTTGTATAAAAGGAATTAAAAAAGAGTAATGTGTGCAGCCAAGTACAATAGTATCTACCTGTTCATTTAATAACTGTTTTATAAAATTTTCTAATAGCTTAATCGTTTTTGGATGATCAATTTGACACAGCTCAACTTGATCGGCAAGGCCCGGACAGGCAATAGGATATAAATTAACAGCATTGGAAAAGCGCTTGTTTAGTTCCTTATAACGTTGGCTGGAAAGTGTCCCCTGTGTTGCCATGATACCAATGCTGCCATTGTTTGTTTGTGCAACAGCCGGTTTAATGCCAGGCTCAACACCAACAAATGGAATACCATATTGCTGGCGGAATTTTTCAATAATTGATGCTGTTGCTGTATTACAGGCAATGACAATCATCTTCACGCCCTGTTCCAGTAAATGCTCAGTAATTATTCTTGAGCGTTGCTCGATAAACTCATCACCCTTTCCTCCCCAGGGAGCAAAGGCACTATCTGCAACATAAATAAAATTTTCTTTAGATAATAAACGATGTGTTTGTTGTAAAACTGATAAGCCACCAACACCAGAGTCAAAAATACCAATAGGCTTATTATTTTTCAAACTCTGAATATCTGGCTGAGATATTTGAGTTTTAGTTTGAGTTTTATGGTGATTAATTTTCGGTTTTGTATTCACGGGTTAGCAAGCTTTCTACTGCTTTTTGTGGTGAAAGTCTCTGATAAAGAACTTTATAGACTTGCTCAATAATAGGCATTTCTATATCTTGTTCCTGTGCTAAAGAATAAACTAACTTAGCGGCCTGAACACCCTCAACCACTTGTCCAATTTCAGCCTGAGCAGCACCCATGGAAATTCCTTTACCAATAGCCAGTCCCATTCGTCTGTTTCTAGATTGATCATCGGTACAAGTTAAGAGTAAATCACCCAGACCTGAAAGTCCCATCATTGTAGTATTTTTTCCACCCATTTTTTCAGATAGGCGAGAAATCTCATGTAAAGCACGAGTAATTAATGCTGATCTGGTATTAGCACCATAGCCAAGACCATCAGCTATACCTGCTGCAATTGCCATGACATTTTTGGCTGCGCCCCCTACTTCCAGTCCAATCATATCCTGACAAACATAGGGACGAAAAGTACTATTACAGAGTAACTGAGATAAATGACGAGCATAATCCAGGTTATTTGAGGCAATAGTGACTGCTGTTGGTAATCCTATGGCAACTTCACGAGCAAAAGTAGGACCGGAAATTACTGCCTGATGGGTTAAATCTGGAAAAATTTCAGCAACCAGCTGATGTAGAAAATGATTGCTTTCAGGTTCAAGCCCTTTTGTTGCCCAACATAGATTTTTTAATTGCGGCTGATATCTTTTAATATTGATTAAGGTATCACGAAAAGCATGACTGGGCACTACCACCAAAACTTCATCACCATGCTCTAGTGATGTTTCCAGATTTGAGCTAAGTTTAAGATTTTTTGGCAAGAGAATATCAGGCAGAAAAAAGGAATTTTCACCTTTGGCCTGCATGGTCTTTATTTTTTTTTCACTTCTGCCCCACAATAATACATCGTGACCATTTTTTGCTAATAAAATGGCCAATGCTGTCCCCCAGGAGCCCGCACCAAGGACAGTTATTTTATATTGTGATGACATTCTGATAAAAACTAGTGAACAGCTTCAGAAGCTGCTTGTTCAGTATCTTTTTGCTGTAAATGCTGTTGATAAATGATATCAAAATTAACTGGTTGTAGAATAAGTTGTGGGAAACCACCTTTATTAACCAGGTCAGAAACTATTTCTCTGGCATAAGGAAAGAGTATATTGGGTGAATAGCTACCTAACATACCATCTAACTGTGGTTTTTCAAAACCAGTAATATTAAATATTCCGGCTTGTTGAACTTCAGCTAAAAAAGCTGTTTTTTCGCCCACTTTAACTGTTGCTGTAACAGTCAGAACCACTTCAAAAACACCTTCTGCTATAGGATTAATAGCTGTATGTAAGTCTACTTTTAATTCAGGTTCCCACTTTTCAGTAAAAAGTTGAGGTGAATTAGGTGTTTCAAAAGAAATATCTTTTGCATAAATTTTTTGAATAATAAACTGCTGTGCTGCTGCTTCGTTTGTTGCGTTTGTTTGCTCGTCAGCCATGATAATTCCTTAATTTGATACTAATTCTGTCAATCGATTTATAAGTGACTCTGTACCCACTGGATTAAATTATTTTTATCCATAGCACCTGCTTGTCTGGCAATTTCTTTACCGTGAAGAAATAAAACAATAGTGGGGATATTTCTAATTGAATACTGTGCGGATAGTGACTGCTCCTGTTCAGTATTAATCTTAACTAATTGTAATTGATGCTGAAAATAATGTGCTGTTTGTTCAAATACCGGAGCCATCATTTTACAAGGTCCGCACCAGGGAGCCCAAAAATCGACCAATATAGGTAATTCTGTTTTTTGAACGTGCTTATTAAAACGTGTACTATTTAGCTCAATGGGTTTGCCTGTTAATAATAACTGCTGACATTTTCCACATTTAGCACCAGCTGATAATTTACTGCTGGGAATACGATTAATACCATCACAATGAGGACAAACAATATGTACAGAATCAGTCATTTTCTAACCTTAGCCCTAAAAAACAGGATAAGTCTCTTATAATCAATGAATATTTTCATTAAGAGACTAAATAAATAATAACGCATCTAATTTACCGGCAGATTCGGTTGCAAATAAATCATCACAACCACCAACATTAGTATCACCAATAAAAATTTGTGGTACAGAAGTGACACCATTACTTTTTTGTATCATTTCCTGGCGTAATTCCGGCTGACTACCCACATCAATTTCGTTATAGTTAACTTGTTTAGAATTAAGAAGACTTTTTGCTCTCACGCAATAATGACAATATTTTGTCAGATAAATGGTAATTTCTGCTTGTTTTTTTGGCATAATAAATAATTCCTACTATATTTTAATTTTCTTATTGCTCAATAGCTGATAGTTATTAGACAATGGATTTACTTATTCATTGGAAGATTATCATTTTCCCATGCGAGTACACCACCACGTAAATTATGTACTTTCTCAAAACCATTTTTCTTTAGCATGCCACATGCTCTGCCAGAGCGACTACCGGAACGACAACCTAAAATTACATTTTTTTCTTTATATTTTTTTAATTCATCAAGACGGGAAGATAAAGCACTTAAAGGAATATGTATAGAATCTTTAATATGACTGGACTGATATTCCTTATCTTCTCTCACATCAACAATGATACTGCCAGTTTCATGGCTCATAAGCTGTACCGTTTGTTGGGGGCTAATATCATAGGTATATTTTAGAAAAGAATTAATGATCATTCCTAATAGGAAGCACCATAATAGTATCATTACCCAATTTATTTCAACAAATTCGTTTAAATGTTCCATTCTTTTCCCGGATAGTTAACAAACATAAATTATAAAAACCCACCAGCATAGCAAAAAAGACAGAAGATGTAAATACGAAAGAGGTTAAACAGAATTATAAGCTGATATACAAAGAAGGGTTTAATTATAATTTAGATTTATAGAGAGAGAATTTTCATACTTTCTCTATAAAAATTCTAGGCTTGAATAGTACAGAAAACTTCTCTCATCATTCCAATCAGACGTAAAGTTCTAGCATCACCAACGCGATAATAGACACGATTAGCATCTTTTCTGGAAGCCAAAATACCCTTATCTCTAAGAATAGCAAGATGTTGAGAGATATTACTTTGTGATGTACCGACTTTCTCTACGATATCCTGAACACTAATTTCTTCATCTCCTAAAGTACATAAAATCTTTAAGCGAAGAGGATGAGACATAGCTTTTAAAGAACGAGAGGCACGGTCAATATCTTCATCTCGAGACATTAAATCCATTGTCATATCACAATATTCATTGTCTTTGATATCAAACTGACTAGTCATATATTCTAATTCCTAATATGCTTTTTTTTGTACAGATTACTTAATATGAGATTAAGTGATAGTGTTTTTTCAAAATTACAAAAACAGTATACTATAATATTAATGAAAACCATAAAATTATTGATAGAAATCAAAACAATTATAATTTAATTGATAAATTCCATAAATGTTGTCTAATAGAATTACCATAAACACCTTCCAAATCTATCAAATATTGATGAATAATGATTGAAAAAATAACCATTTAAGTGCATAATTTACAGTTTACTCAAACCAATAAATAAATCCTCATGTCAAACACACCCAAACCTTTAGCGCTGATTATCCTTGATGGCTGGGGCTGCTCAGAAGATCATGAGCACAATGCTATTTTTGAAGCCAAAACGCCTGTCTGGAATAAACTTTGGAAAAAATATCCTCACACCCTGATTAAAGCATCAGGTCCTGAAGTGGGTTTGCCTGCTGGGCAGATGGGAAATTCAGAGGTTGGACATCTTAATATCGGTTCAGGGCGAGTTGTTTATCAGGAATATACCCGAGTCAGTCGTGCCGTACGCACCGGTTCTTTTTTCACTAACTGTACCCTTACTGAAGCCGTTGATAACTCTATTGAAAATAATTCAGCTATTCATATTATGGGATTACTTTCTTCAGGTGGTGTGCATAGTCATGAATATCATATTCATGCAATGGTTAAATTGGCTGCAGAGCGAGGCCTGAAGAAAATCTATTTACACGCATTCTTAGATGGCCGGGATACTGCACCTAAAAGTGCTGAAAACTCTATCAAAGAAATGCAACAAATATTTGATGAGTTGGGCCATGGACAATTTGCATCAGTCATTGGCCGCTATTATGCAATGGATCGTGACCATCGTTGGGAACGAATTAAATTAGCCTATGATGTCATTACAGATGGCCATGGGGAATTTACTGCAAAATCAGCATTAAAAGCACTAAATAAAGCTTATGAACGCGGTGAGAGTGATGAGTTTGTTCAGGCAACCAGTATTGTCGCAGAAAATAATGAAGTGTTCAAAATGGAAGACGGGGATACCCTGATTTTCATGAACTTTCGCTCAGATCGTGCACGTCAGATTACACGTCCATTTATTGAAGACAATTTTGAAGCTTTTAAGCGGGATCGTCAGTTTAAACTAAGAGAATTTGTCAGCCTGACAGAATATTCTTCAAAATTTGATATGCCGGTAGCTTTCCCAGCAGAAAGATTATCCAATGTTTTTGGTCAATACATATCCAACTTAGGATTACGTCAATTACGTATTGCTGAAACTGAAAAATATGCTCATGTTACTTTCTTTTTTAATGGTGGAGAGGAAGACCCCTTTCCAGATGAAGATAGAATTTTAATCAACTCACCGGATGTGGCAACCTATGATCTGCAACCGGAAATGAATGCTCTTAAATTAACCAAGAAATTAATTAAGGCTATTAAATCAGAGCAATATGATACCATTATCTGTAATTTTGCTAATCCTGATATGGTTGGTCATACAGGCAATGAAAAAGCGACCATTAAAGCCATTGAAGCACTTGATGTTTTTATTGACAAGATAAGTAAGGCTGTTATTAAAGTTGGTGGTGAGTTATTACTTACTGCTGATCATGGCAATGCAGAACTTATGCTGAGTAAAGAAACCGGGCAGGTACATACCGCTCATACCTGTAATCCTGTGCCTTTTGTTTATATCGGACGTGATGCTGTCATGGCAGATAGTGGTGCTTTGTCAGATATTGCTCCTACTATGCTGTATTTAATGGGTCTGGAAATTCCTCAGCAAATGAATGGTCGTTCTTTGGTTACATTGTCTGATGATATTGAAGAACAAGGCGAGTAAACCTTGCCAGTTTTTAACCTTCTGCTTATTAACAAGCCTGTTTTTTATTCCCTATAGTTTTGCTGAGTCTACTCAAACACTAAAAAAACAGGAGCTTCAGCAATTACGCCAAAAAATTAAACTTCTGCAAAAAAACTTAACTCAGCAACAGGGTGAAAAATCTCAATTACAAAAAGATATTAAAAAATCTGAACAACTCATTGCCGATAATGCACGCCAGTATTTTCATACTCAAACACAGTCAAAAAAACTCAATAAACAATTATCCCAGTTAAATAAAGCTGTCTTACAACAAAATAAACAACTATCCATTCAACAATTATTGCTTTCAGAGCAGATAGAAACAAGTTATGCTATCGGGCATCAGGAATACCTTAAATTGTTATTAAATCAAGAAGATATATCTGCTATCAGCCGTGTAATGATTTATTATAAATACTTTAATGAGGCACGTCAGAAACAAATTGAAATCGTTAATGAGCTACTCATATCACTAGAAAATGATAAATATCAAATTGCTCTTATCAGTCAAACTATAAGAGATAAACAATTACAATTACAGCGTGAAAAGCAAATTCTTGATGAGCAACAGCAGCAAAGAAATAAACTGGTAGCCCAATTAAAAACAGATATTCATTACAAAATCAAAGAATTAGCTAACCTTCAGGAAAACAAGAAAAACCTGACTGCATTGTTAAAAAAATTAACACAAACCATGCAGGAAGCTTCTGCTATGCCCACTAATGTACCTGACAAGCTTGCATTTAAAAAACAAAAAGGAAAATTAACCTGGCCGGCAAAAGGCAAGGTAAAAAAGTTATATGGTCATTGGCGTAGTGTGGGTAAGGTAAAATGGCAGGGTATTATTATTAATGCCAAAGAAGGTACAGCAGTTCATGCCATTTCCAGGGGCAGAGTAGCTTACTCTGATTGGCTAAGAGGTTATGGTCTTATTAGTATTATTGATCATGGTAAAGGTTATATGAGTTTGTACGGGCATAATCAAACCTTACTTAAAGAGGTGGGTGACTGGGTGGATAGTAATGAGGTAATTGCAACCGTTGGGAGTAGTGGTGGTTTGAAAAAATCAGGGCTATATTTTGAGGTCAGACATAATAGCAAAGCTGCAAACCCTACTAAATGGTGTAAAAAACAGCGTCACTAAAATCAACACTTATAGCTGAAATCTAGAAAATACTATATACCGCTGTTCAATGAAGGTGCTTGATTTATAAAAATATAAGGATCATTATATACCTTATGAGGTACTTGCAAAATTAACAATTTAAGAGAGTTTCTTAGCTGAATTACTAATTTTTGAATAAAATCCAAGCCAAATTTGTTATAATATTTTTGCGAACAAATACAAGGCTCACTTTTTCCTTGGATAGTAGAAGAGATTGGTATGATATCTGAAAAACAGCAACAACTCATTAGCATTCTGGAATTATTAAGAGTAGAAGAACAGACACTAAGTTCTAATGCACTGGTTGGTAGAGTAGAAAGTAAAACGTAAGCCAGGCAGGCCAAAGAAAGGTGAAGTAATAGCGAAGGAAACAAGACGTATAGTAAACCAGATTTCAGGTATGTCATTAAAAGAAATGCAGAATAACTTACCTAAAGCCTGTGATGTTGCTTCAAAGAAAAATAGTAAGGGTAACACCAGTCATTGGATAGGTTACAAATTACATATTGATGCAGCAGATAGTGGTATTCCTATTAGCTGTTTATTAACATCAGCAACCAGTGGGACAATATTTGATAGTACAAAACTGCTTTTATCTAAGTGGTTTTTAGCGATGCATCTTATGACTCAATTGAAGACAGCTGTTTCAGCGTTAGAATTAAAGAGATAGCTTAAGGTAAGCTATAACACAGCCTGGAGTATGAAACAAAAAATCATGCAGTTTATGAAAGAGCGTGATGACAGTAAACCTTTATCTGGTATCATTCAAATTGATTATTTCTACTGGGGTGGTGAGCACAGAGGTGGTTCCAGAGGTCGTGATTCAGAAAATAAAACACCTTTCGTTGCTGCCGTTTCTACTAATGAAGAGGGACACCCGATTGCAATGAACTTAAATGTGCTCAAAGGGTTTAAATCCAGTGAAATAAAACGATGGGCACAGGCTCACTTAACACCTGGAAGCACTGCTTACTCGGATGGTTTAAATTGCTTTCCTGCGGTTAAAGACGCTGACTGTAAGCATGTTCCATTAGTCACGGGTGGTGGTGCAACAAGTGTTGATAAAACTGAATTTATCTGGGTTGACACTATGATAGGTAATATCAAAAACTCTATGAAGGGTAGCTATCACTCCATTAACTCAAAACATTTGCCTCGGTATTTTGCAGAATTTTGTTATCGATTTAATAGATGCTTTAACTTAAAGGGTGTAGTTCTTTTGCTTCGACGAAATTAATCACCCGAAATTGTTATTTTTTAAAAAATTATAATTTCTTGCCTTGGACATTTTCTTGTAAAATGTCCAGTAATTTTCAAAGTCACCACTGGATTTAAGTGATCGTAATGAGGGTGTAAAAATAAGTGTGTAACTGTTCATTTTTGTTAATATACCAAAAGGTAATAACTAATGA
>JAUJGA010000218.1:0-2726 GCA_042095675.1 Gammaproteobacteria bacterium | reverse complement strand
CGGTTAAAACTGTACAAGTATCATAAAAAAATCGGTCACTCCGTGACAGGAGTATTTTTAACATTTAGCCTCTTGAGTTTTGCAAGAGGCTCTTGAATTTACAAAATCAAGATCACGATACTCTAATGATAATGCTTTGGCAGAAAGTAAAAATAAGTCAGTGGTAAGGAAAATACTGGGATATCAACATATCCCACAAAAGTGGGCACCATTAATTGATGAGTTTAATCAGCAATATCTGAAAACCTCACATTAATTACCATAGACCCTGTTTTTCCCCTGAAATTATCGCGGATAAAAAAGGTAAACAACGAAAGAAATATCCTTATACGAGCATGATGGCTCCTTATGATAAGCTGAAACCACTAACTGAAGCAGAAAAATATTTGAAGAAAGGTAATAGTTTTGAAATAATGGATAAAATTGCTTATGCAATGACAGATAATCAATCAGCTCAACTGCTGCAAAAAGCCCGCATGTCACTATTCCAATCAATTGATGAACGAAAACTAAAGATAAGTTAAGTGGAACTACAGAGGAAATTAGCCTCTAAGTCCGCCTTATCCACATACCCACAACCCAAGAAATAGACCTTGAGATATATCGCAAGCGTCTCCGGTTAATTTCAAGGATGTGGATAAGACTACTACTGATATTTGGATTGAGAAAAATCCACTTTGTTTAGACTCATCCACTATTGGAAAATACTGTTCAAACTATTCTTTGTTCTCTGCATCCTTTTTTATATCATCTTCCGGGCGGCCAAAGTTACGTCCCGTATAACTTAAAACCATAACCGACAAATTCAGCAAAACAATAGAAAAAGTAATACTCATTAATAAATACAAGTGATATTCAGAGGATACTTTTTGTACGTCAATATCAGGTGTCGTGATAAGGCAGTAATAGCAATATAAATTAAAAACTGTACCGGCAATCGATGAGTTTTAAAATAAATCCCCACCATGGCACCCAGTTCAAGATAAATCAACGACTATGGACTGAAAGTCCATAGGTTGCTTGAGGACTGAAAGTCCTATTCAAGAATCATATTACCTGTATCAGCATTTGAAGGATTACGGTGATGTTCCAAATATTCATTCACCATTTCGTTAGTAATATTTCCCGTTGACCAGTTTCCATAACCTATTGCCCAAAAATGCCTTCCCCAGTAACGCTTTTTTAGCTCTGGAAATTCGTCCTGAAGCCTTCGGGAACTTCGTCTTTTTAGTCTCTTCACAAAATCACTTATCGATAATTTTGCAGGGTATTTAATATGAATGTGAATATGATCTTTACTAACCACACATTTCAATATCTGAACATCATCAGAATCACAGATTTGCATCAGCAATTTTCAACACCTTATTTGTACATCACATTGTAGCACTGAGTATCTGTATTTTGTCACCCAAACTAGATGAACCATTAAGATCCTTATGTTATGCCCATTTCTTCTATGTTCTTTCATAAATCATAAACCAATATTTGCCTTTTAAAATGTGTAGCAGCTAAAGCCTTGCACTAAAGTGCATAGTTTTGACTAGCGGACTGAAACAATAAAAGTGAAAAAATATTAATATTTCAGCATAAATATGCTGAAAGTATTGATATACTAAGCGTGGCAATATATCATTGGCACCTATTTAATAAAGAGGAATTATAATAATATGAATAAATCAGAACTTATCAGTGCTATTGCAGAATCAGCCGATTTAACTAAGGCAGATGCAGGTCGTGCTTTAGAAGCAACCATTGCGACAATTACTGGATCATTAAAATCCGGTGAGCCAGTGACTTTAATTGGTTTTGGTACTTTTGAAGTAAGAAATAGAGTTGCCCGTACTGGACGTAATCCTCGTACTGGTGAAGCTATTCAAATAAAAGCTTCCAAGAATCCAGCTTTTAAGGCAGGTAAAGCTCTTAAAGACGCTGTTAATTAATTTGAATAAAGCTGTTCTACTCTCCGTTCTGGTATTTCCTGGCTCAGGCCATCTCTTATTAAAGAAATATCAAACGGGTGGCAGTATGATGCTAATTGCTGCAATAGCTCTTTCAGTATTGGTCTATAATATGTTCCAGCGAGCAGTAGAAATTGTAGATAAAATTCAAAGTGGCGAAGTGCAGCCTGATGTGCTTGCCATTTCTGATATGTTAAGCCGGGCTGATACACAAGTTATGCGTTTAGCAACAACTGTTTTACTTATTGTCTGGCTTATTGGCATTGTCGATGTTTATCGTATTAGCAGAAAAAAAGATAAAAATACGACCGCCGAAACTAAATAATGATGTCTCTGCTTGTAATAGTTTTTCTTCAAGAATTTCTGATCCCGTTTCGAGATTAAAACTGACCTTTCTTTCCATCCTACTAAATTGACACCACTTTCTTAAAAGTGCCCTAAGCAGTATAGTGGACCCCAAGATTTGGACAATAGGTTAAGATATAAGACCTAACCAAATGGAAAACCTAAAAATGAGTAAAAAGAGAAAATCATTCAGCAATGAATTTAAAGAAAAAGTGGCCATTGAAGCCATCAAAGGTCAGAAAAGTATTGCTGAAATTGCTTCATAATTTGGAATTCACAGTACACAGCTCAATAATTGGAAAAAGCAGTTACTAGCGTGTGCAGCCGATAGTTTTTCCAAAAAGTTAGAAAACAAAGAAGCTGAACATGAAAAGGAAAAAGAGCATCTTTATAGCCAAATAGGCCAATTACAGGTGGAGG
>JAUJGA010000217.1:0-3515 GCA_042095675.1 Gammaproteobacteria bacterium | reverse complement strand
GTTGCGAGAGATCGAACTGTGAGCACAACAGATTATATGGTTGGTAGAGGCAACATTAGTGCTTCTTCAGTGGAAAAATATTTGGAGCCATCTATTGATAAAGATGCCTTTCTTATTAGTGATAAAAACCATGCCTACCAGAAATTCTCAAGAGAAAACAATGTTACACATATTGGGCTCAAAAGTGGTATGCCAGATAAAAAAAATAGCGCTTATCATATTCAGAACATCAATTCCTATCACAGTCGTTTGAAGGGATGGATGCAAGATTTAATGGGGTTGCTACAAAATATTTAAATCATTATCTTGGGTGGCAAAGATCATTGGATCAGTTTAAAAATCTAACGCATGAACAACTACTCTTTAGCTCAGTAGGAGTTTACCAACACTTAACGTGAACAGAGACTAAAAAAATGAATTAAAAGCCTTCAGCTAAACTTATACATTATTTTAAATTAAATAGCATATAAAAGAGATTATTATGATTAGAAAATGTTTATTTCCAGCCGCAGGTTATGGCACTCGCTTTTTACCCGCAACTAAATCCATGCCTAAAGAAATGCTTCCAGTGGTTAATAAGCCATTGATTCAATATGGTGTTGAGGAAGCAATTGCTGCGGGATTAACTAATATGGCTATTGTGACTGGTCGTGGCAAGCGATCAATGGAAGATCATTTTGATGTCAATTATGAACTGGAACACCAGATTCATGGTACAGACAAAGAAGACTATTTACAGGGAATTCGTAATATTATGGATTCCAGTACATTTTCTTATACCAGACAGGTAGAAATGAAGGGATTAGGACATGCGATTTTAACCGGTGAAACTCTGATAGGTGATGAATCCTTTGCTGTTATATTAGCTGATGATCTCTGTTTGGTAGATAATGGTGATGATACGGTACTGGCACAAATGGTTAAACTTTATCATCAGTTTCGCTGCAGCATTGTGGCTGTAGAAGAAGTGTCTATGGATGAAGTTCATAAGTATGGAGTGATTGATGGTGAGATGATTAGAGATGATATCTATCAGATCAATACTATGGTTGAAAAACCTGCCGCTGATGATGCACCGAGTAATTTAGCCATTATTGGACGTTATATCTTAACTCCGGATATTTTTGAAATTTTAAGAAATACTACACCGGGTGTTGGGGGAGAAATTCAAATTACTGATGCTTTGTTGAAGCAGGCTCAGGATGGTTGTGTGCTGGCTTATAAATTTAAAGGTAAACGTTTTGACTGTGGTAGTATTGCCGGGTTTATTGATGCAACCAATTATTGTTATAAAGCTTTTTACTCTGAATAACTTATATCTAGTTGGACTAAATGTTTCTTAAAGTTTAACTGTATTATTTCACATATCTACTCAGGGGTAGTTAATAAGCCTTAGAAATAGATTAGAATATCCTCACATATTAAAGGTAATTATGAACAAACGTACTATATTGATGTCAGTTGTATCAGGCATTTTAATTGTTAGTCTGGCTTTTATATCTTGGTATAAGCTTGAACAGGTAAAGAAAAATACCATCCTTGCTCAAGTAGCTGTTGATAAGACTTGTGATTTGCAACAAAAGGATTGTCGCCTGAGTTTACCCAATGGCGGTGGTGTGACATTATCAATAGAACCAAGGCCTATCCCTTTAGTGAAAAAATTTGATATTAAAGTTAATGTCAATGGTATGGATGTGGAAGCAGTCGCTGTTGATTTTAAAGGCACAACTATGAATATGGGGCCTAATAATGTGACTTTGAAACTACTGGAAGGTAGTAATTATTCCGGGCAGGGTATGTTACCGGTTTGTATTCACAATAGCATGGAATGGCAGGCGGATGTTTACCTTCAAGGCAAAGACGGGATTATTATTGCCCCCTTTATTTTTGTCACTCACAAAAATTAATTCAAAAGGTAAAAATGAAAAAAATATTTCCTATTATTATAGTGCTGCTAATTGTAGACTGTGCTTACATGCTTTTTTATTGGCAACCTGATTCTACAACTCATAAAACTATTTTTTCATCTTCTGCAATATTGCCTGAAGGTGGTGAATTCAACTTAAAATCTCTTGCAGGTTCGGTTTCATTAAAAGATTTTCGTGGCAAAGTCGTATTAGTTTATTTTGGTTATACCATGTGTCCTGATATCTGTCCGACAAATTTATCTATGATGTCCAATGCATTTTCACAAATGGATGAGAAAGAATTAGAAAAAGTACAGGGTATTTTTATTAGCGTGGATCCACAGCGAGATACCATGAAACGTCTAGCTGAATATACCAACTATTTCCATACCTCGATAATTGGCATTAGCGGTCATGCTGATACGATTAGAGAAATTGCTGATCGTTATGGTGCTGATTATCAGATGGTTGTGCAGAAAGAATCTGCAACCAATTATGTGGTGGATCATTCTTCAGAAACCTATGTTATTGATCCGAAAGGTAAACTGGTTGCACGCCTACCTCATGCGGCACCACCCCAGGAAATTTTAAATGCGTTTAGAAAAAATATTTCAAATTAATCAGATTGTTAAAAATAACTATTTTTAACAGAGCGTAGCGAAAATATCGGGGGCTTGTCCATGTCTATATTATTCAGTACATGGAACTTCAAAGAAATACGCATCATGTCTTTAGGCTAATGTATCATTTTGTCTGGATACCAAAATATAGGCATAAAGTTTTTATGAAGCCTTATCGTACAACGATGAAGGCGATTATTCAGAAAATTGGATATGATTACGATATTGATATTGTTGAGCTTGAAATGCCAGAATATCATATTCATATGGTTATCAGGAGTATACCCAGGCAATCACCTAGGGGTGTAATGCAAATAATAAAAAGTATTACCGCTCGTTAATTTTTCAGGATTTATCCTGAAATTAACAAAAAATACTTCTGGGCGGTAAGTTGTGGACGCAAAGTTACTTTGTTGAAACGTTTGGGAATGCAAATGAAGAAACAATTAGAAAGTACGTTCAAGAACAGCTAGTTGAGTTAGATCAAAAAGAAAGACATTCAGATCAGCTGGACTTGTTTTAAAACTCGGTCGCTTGCGGCCGAGATATTTATCTGCAGGAAAGGAATTGGGTGTAGTTCCTTTAAATCGACGAGATTTATAAACTAAAATTCATTATTTTCTGAACCACGACCTTTGGAACCACTTCTGTGCTCACCACCCCAGTAGACCTCATCAATTTGAATGATACCAGATCAAGGTTTACTGTCATCACGCTCTTTCATAACCTGCATGATTTTTTGTTTCATACTCCAGGCTGTGTATAGCTTACCTTAAGCTGTCTCTTTAATTCTAACGCTGAAACAGCTGTCTTCAATTGAGTCATAAGATGAATCGCTAAAAACCACTTAGAGAAAGGCAGTTTTGTACTATCAAATATTGTCCCACATGTTGATGATGACAATGGTGACACTGATAAAGGTGACGCTTTTCTAAAGTGCAAAAGATTTTATTGCCACACTCTGGACAAACAAACCCCTCAGGAAACT
>JAUJGA010000216.1:0-3258 GCA_042095675.1 Gammaproteobacteria bacterium | reverse complement strand
CCGTAGTCTGGATGGTGCTAAAATGTTTTGTCGTATTCGAGGTTATTTATCGACTTGTAAAAAACAGGGAGTCACATCTGGCTATGCTATGGATTTACTCTTTAAGGGAAAACTGCCTGATTTTATCAGTTAGTTTTATATAAATCAAAAATTACGCTGAATAGTTACTAGTTTTTTTACGATAAGTATTATATACTTAAGATAATTTATTAATGTAATTACTAGGAATGGATTATGGCTAAGGCTAGTTCATCACATAAAAAAAATAAAATTTTAAAAAGTCTTGGGGATGAGCCATCCAAAAACTCTGCAAAGACAGCTATAAAAAAGAGCCCTGCAACTTCATTAAAAAATCTTCAATCTCAAATTAATGTTCTCATTGCACAGCGTGAAGATGAGCTTGTACTCATCACAGATTTAAAACAACAGCTGCACTCTACTAAGTCACAAATAAATACAATTGATCAACAATCCAGTAGCCTTGTTGATAAAAAAGATTTAAAGAAGTTAAGGCTTAAACTTAAAGAAACCAATCAGGAGTTCCATAAAGACACTCAAACTCTTTCTCAGGAAATCCTTATTTTTAAAAGCCTGATACAACGTATTAAAGCCAAGATTAAACTATTAGAACAAGATGTTGCCGGCAAAGACAGTACAACATCAGATAATACTATTTTACTGGATAAAATTAATCAGTTTGAAGAACAGCTCAATCAGTTTAATACGAAAAAAGAAACATCAAATCAGGCATTGTATAAAAAAATAATTCAACAAACTGAGCAGCAGATAAAGTCTTCTCTAGCAGAGCAAGTAAGCAAAATTCAGTTAGACTCTGATAAAAAACATGAGCAAATTAATGCTCATTTTAAACAACATGTAGAAACACTAATAGCAGAAAAAATTGCTCTTTTAGAGGCTGATCAAAAAACCAAACTTACAACTGTTATCGAACAAGATAGTCATCAGGATACAAAATTATCCAGTGCCTTATTCAGCTTGGAAGAACTCCATACTAAACAGGAAGCACTATCAGTCAATCATAGTAGTATTTCTTCTAATCTTTCCAGCCTCTTTCAGAAATTGAAAGAAAATCAGAATTCTCATAAAAATTCGGAGAACCATCAGCATGAAATGGAGAGCCGTCAGCTGGAGATGGGGAGCCATCAACGTAATATAAAAAGCCGTCAGCAAGATCTGGAAAACTTCCAGAAAGACATGGAGGCTTACCAACAAAAGACCGAAAAACATCAAAATGATATTGAGATTCTTCATTCTTCATCAATCAATCAATTAAAAAAGCAATTCACTACCCGCAGTCAAATTTTTCTTATTGGAATGTTGGGCATCTTCATTGTCTCAACGATAATTATCGTTAAGAACAATTCGAATAATCTACTCAATCAGAGCTCATTAATAGCACAGCTAAAACAATTAGAAAACTCCATACAAAAAATAAAATATGAGACTAAAAGTAAACATTTAACAACACAATCAGAGCAGGAAAGCCTTCAAAAAAGTATTATAGAGCTTACTACAAAAGTAAATTCAATCTCTGATAATACGCTACAGGCTAAAACAAGCACTACAACAGCAGAAGCAAAGCAAGAGAAAATAAATAAGCCAAAACCTGAAAAAAACATAGTACCACAAAAATCAACAATACCCTTTGAGGCAAAGAACACTCAAAAAGTACCAAAACAGCCTGCTAAAAAGACTGTAAATAAAAAACCTAACAAAGACAGGTCACAAACCTATTACGGCATTCAATTACTGGCAGCAAGAAAACAAGCAACCATTGATAAATTTATTAAAAAACATCAATTATCTGAGCAGATTCATACCCATAAAAAATCAATTAAAGGTACTATCTGGTATGCCGTCATCTATGGAAAATACCCTAGCTCTAAGGCAGCTATAAAAGCAATTAAGCAACTGCCCGCAGCCATACAAGCCAATAAGCCATGGGTCAATAAAATTCCTTGAGTAATATCTTATGTATTGGCATAGCCACTATGGATATTATTAATGAAGTTTTAGAGTATCCCATAGAAGATACTGAAAACCGTATCCTTTCCCAACATAAACGTCGTGGCGGTAATACCGCCAATACTGCAGTGATATTGAGTCAATTAGGGCATCAAAGTTATTGGGCTGGTACATTACTCAATAAGCAGGCTAATGATGCCGATAATCGGAACATCCTCAATGATTTTGATAAGTATCAGGTTAACTATAACTATGGTGAATTTCTTAAACAGGGAAAAGTACCTACCTCCTATATTACACTTAGCCAAAAAAAAGATTCCAGAACCATTACACATTATCGTGATTTAGCTGAGTTTAGTTTTACCTCATTTGATGCCATCAATTTGAAAAATTTTGACTGGATTCATTTTGAAGGAAGAAATATAAAACAAACTAAAAAAATAATGCAGAAAAGTAAGCTGCTATTTCCTAAAATTCCACTCTCGCTTGAAATTGAAAAAAACAGAGAAGGGATAGAAGAATTAATACCTTATGCTGATATCATTTTATTTTCCAAAAGCTATGTTTTACAACAGGGCTTTGCCACTGCTAATGAGTTTTTTCAGCAGAATAAAACGGTATTTAAAAATAAACTTATTTTTTGTGGCTGGGGAAGCTCCGGTGCAGCTGGATTTATTGAACAGCAGTATTATTGGCAGAATGGCTTTAAAGTGAATGCTATAGATACAATTGCCGCAGGTGATGTCTTTAATGCTGCTATTATTGATCAACAAATAAGACATCATGATATTAAACACAGTTTAATGAATGCCTGTCAAACTGCAGCACGTAGTTGTACTAAAGAAGGTATTGAACTTTATTTATCGGGATGAATTTTAGTGATATTTGATCCCTGAATACCTGCTCCAGCCATTAGTCCTTTCTGGCTAAAAGTAAATACATAAACTGACCTGAATTCAAGTAATAAGAGCATGACCTGTTAACTCTTATTGGCTAATGCCGGTTAGCTCTTCAAAAACTTCATAAGGAGTTTTGTATCCCAGACACTTTCGTGGCCGACTATTAAGCTTGTGAACAGCATCATAAACTTCTTTTTTAGTAACATCAATCAGCTCCATTTGCTTAGGAAAATACTGCCTTAATAAACCATTAGCATTTTCATTTTATCCTCGTTCCCATGAGTGGTAAGGCTTTGCAAAATACGTTTTACAGTTCAATGTAGTGGCTATTTCTTTGTGGTACGCAAACTCTTTACCATTATCAAATGTTACT
>JAUJGA010000215.1:0-13010 GCA_042095675.1 Gammaproteobacteria bacterium | reverse complement strand
GGCTTTGGAAAGTAATGAATGAACATGTGAGAAATAATAAATATTTTTCTACAGCACAAGAATTTCGACAGACAATTGATGATTTTTTTGACAAAAAACTCCCTCAGATTGGTGATAGTTTAGGAAGTAGAATTAATGATGATTTTCAGGTGCTAATTTCTGCATCTTGAAGTGTAATGGGTCTAGATGAAGGGGAATATAAAGGTCAGATTACCATTCAAGGTATCGCACAGGTTATGTCTAATATGGATAATAACTGCCAAAAACTAACAACAGAATAAGATAGGCAAAAAAAAGCCCTGACTAGCAGGGCTTTTTTCTCAGAAAGCTAAAAACTTACTGTGGCTGTACTTGAACAGCCTGAAGACCCTTAGGTCCTTTTTCTACGTCATAGCTTACGGTTTGACCTTCTGCAAGGGTTTTGAAACCTTCACCAACGATTGCACGGAAATGTACGAACACATCTTCTCCGCCATCATTTGGGCTAATAAAGCCATATCCTTTAGATTCGTTAAACCATTTAACTGTACCAGTACTCATTGTATAAAATCCTCAAACTTACTATAAATTACAAAAATTAATGTGATGCATATGACATTAGGAGATAATTCAGAGACACTTTCACAACGCATCGCAGATACAATGAAGGGCATTCTAAAAAAAAACAACTTTAGCCAATGCAGGCTCAAGGAACTATAGCGTACTTTTTATTAAAATACAAAGGAATTTATGTGTTTTTTCATAAAAACAACATTTAATTGCTTTTTTATCTTGATTTTAAGGGTTTTTCTTCAAAAGAGAGACTTGAAAAACCATTTTTTATGAATTGACGAATATTCTGATGATTATTATCCTGAGGATTTTTCAGCACTTCATCCCGATAATAATTGCCAAAACAGGCTAAAGTCTGCTCTTGAGTTAAGTTTTACTTCTGTGCAAAAGCTAATAATTTGCAAGAGCCGGAGTTTTCCCATGCCGCATTATTGATATCACCATTGCTAAAAGCTGTTTCCGTAAAATTATAATACTCTTCAATAATACTCATCGTATCATTAAATTCTATATTTTCCGGGTTATTAGCAAGCTTCTCCAAAAAAGCCTCAATATTGTTTTTCATAAATTTCACTCAATGTTGATTCAATCCATTCTTCAGCCTGCTGATTTATCTCTTTAGTTTTAAATTCACTACTTTTAATCACCGGACCAATCATCATTTTTATGGTACCTGATTTTTTAATGTATTGTCCCTTAGGCCAGAACTCACCCGCATTATGTGCAATAGGCAAAACATCATAGCCTGACTGCTTAGCCAGCATCGCACCACCAATTTTGTAATTAATCTTCTTACCCGGCAAAGTCCTAGTGCCTTCAGGAAAGATGACTACCCAAATTCCTTCATCTAATCTTTGCGTGCCCTGCTCCACAATCTGCTTCAAGGCTTTTTTACCACTACTTCTATCAATGGCTATAGACTTCATAGAGGCTAAAGTCCAACCAAAAAAGGGCACCCACAATAACTCTTTTTTTAATATCCAGACCTGCGGTGTAAAATACAATTGTAAGGCCATAGTTTCCCAGGTGGATTGATGCTTACAAAAAATAATACAGGGCTTGTCAGGAATATTTTCCTGACCAGTGATTTCAAACTTTAAACCACAAAAAAACGTCAACACAGATAAACAAACCTTTGACCACACAGCAATTATTTTAGAGCGATATTGATAGGGCACCGGATAAAGCAATAAAAAAAGAGCCGTAGCAAAAGGAATACTCAGCCACATAAAAGTTAAAAATAAAGTTGCACGAATATAATCTATCATTTTTTATCCTTATTTTTTATTATTGCAATAAAGACAAATCAGCAACCTGCATAAATTGTCCTCGTAATTGATTTAATAAAGCAATGCGATTATTTTTTAAGGCTTCATCTTCTGCCATCACCATCACATCATCAAAAAACTTATCTACGACTTCTTTTAATTCAGATAATTCAGTTAATACCTGAGTATATTGTGCCTCTTCTAACAAAGGAGCAACCCTCTCAGAAACTTTAGTTAATTGTTCTGCAAGATGCTTTTCTGCTGCCTCCTGCAGCAAATCACTATTCACCTGATATGCTAATTCACCCTTTTGTTTCTTAAGAATATTACTAATACGCTTATTGGCCGCTGCTAATGATTCTGCCGCATCAGATTGCTTAAACTGAGCTACTGCTGCAATACGACGCGAGAAATCAAAGGGTTGTGCAGGTGTTAATGCCAGTACCGCATCAAATACATCAATACTAATAGACTGTTCAGAAAAATAACCTTTTAAACGTTCCAGCATAAACTTATATACTGCATCACGGACTTCATCAGCTTTTTCTGGTGAAGCAAAGAGTTCTTGTGGAAAGAGTTTAACTGACTGCTGCAAAATTTTAGGCACATCTAAAATCAATTGATTTTCAATAATAGTGCGCAGCAGGCATAATGCCGCTCTCCTAAGAGCAAAAGGATCTTTATCTCCCGTAGGAACTTGTCCCAAAGCAAAAATTCCCACCAGTGTATCAATACGCTCAGCAATAGATAAGACCTGTCCTGTCTCTGACAATGGAGTTTTATCTCCAGCAAACCTAGGCATATACTGTTCATCTAAAGCGTATGCAACCTGTTCATCTTCACCATCATTGAGTGCATAATAACGTCCCATAATCCCCTGTAAATCTGGAAATTCATTCACCATATCTGTCATTAAATCACATTTAGCCAATTGTGCAGCACGCTTAGCCTGAACAACATCTACAGTTAATTTTTCCGCAATAATAGCAGACAGTTTTATCACTCGTTGGGTTTTATCATAAACCGTACCCAGTTTATTTTGAAACACCACCGTTTTCAAACGTTCCAGTTTATTTTCCAGAGGTTTTTTTTTATCCTGTGACCAGAAGAAATTAGCATCTGCCAGACGTGGGCGTATAACTCTTTCATTACCCTCTTTAATCTGTTGTGGATCGCTACTTTCAATATTACTGATAGTAATAAAATAAGGCATTAATTGTTGGTTTTTATCGACAATATGGAAGTACTTTTGATGTTTTTTCATTGCAGAAATCAATGCTTCCGAAGGTACATCCAGAAAATGAGCCTCAAACTCACCGACAATTACCTGTGGCCACTCAACCATACTAGTGACTTCATCTAATAAATACGTATCAATCACTGCCTCACCACCGACATCACTAGCTGCACTAATAATCTGTTGGCGGATAAGAGTTTGGCGCTTATCAAAATCAGCAATAACCTTACCTGTTTCTTCTAATACATGTTCATATTCAGCAGGCTCAGACAAAGTGATGCTATGAGGATAATGAAAACGATGCCCCATGGTGGTATCCGATGTAGCAACACTTAATATTTCAGCGGGAATCACTTCATTACCAAGCATGATGACAGACCAATGTACCGGCCGTACAAACATAGCATCCAAATCACCCCAATGCATCCGTTTAGGAATGGTTAATTTATCTAAAGCCATTTGAAAAATTCCTGGAATCAAATCCCGACTATGCTGCCCCTGCTCTTCCAGAGTATAAGCCAGCCAGGCCCCCTTATCTGTTTCTAACTTACTGAGAGCTTCAACTTCAACCCCACAGGATTTTGCAAATCCCATAGCCGCCTTAGTTGGGCAACCTTCTTCATTAAATGCCGCCTGCAATGCAGGACCACGGCGTTCAATAGATTTATCCGGCTGAGTGCTTTCCATTTTCTTAATCACTACAGCTAATCGACGTGGCGTCGCATAAGACTTTATATCAGCATAATTTAGATTAGCATCTGCCAGGCCTTTGCTGATATTTTGGCAAAAAGCTTTAGACAAACCTTTTAATGCTGTTGGTGGAAGCTCTTCAGTACCAAGTTCAATTAAACAATCTTTCTTATCTGACATATTTATATTTCCGGTTTCTCTGTATTCTTATCTTTTTTTACGACTCACTTTAGAATCAACTAAAGTCTTATGATTGCTTTAGTACTTTAGAAAATTTATATTTTCGTAAAAGTACTTATCATGCGTATTTTTAGTACTTAGAACTGTCTGAGCGTAGCTACCTATTGTAATCAAGAGTCTAAGTTCTAAAAATAAGTGAACATAAGGCTCAACTGTTATTTGTTAGTCAATACGCTTCTAAGCATTTACTTTTTTAAACTATTTTTTTATCATCGGAAAGCCTAAAGCTTCGCGGCGATCATAATATGCCTGAGCCACGGCTCTAGCTAAAGCCCTAACACGACCAATAAAACGTGCCCGCTCTGTGACCGAAATAGCATGACGTGCATCAAGTAGGTTAAATGCATGAGAAGCTTTTACCATCATTTCATAAGCCGGCAGTGGTAGATTTTCTTCAATCAGACGCTTACTTTCTGTTTCCAGATGATCAAATTGAGAAAATAACTCATCCACCGGGGCATGCTCAAAGTTATAGGCGGACATCTCTACTTCATTTTGATGAAATACATCACCATAGGTCACTTTACCCAGAGGCCCATCAGTCCATACCAAATCATAAATGCTTTTTACATTCTGTAAATACATAGCGATACGTTCCATGCCATAGGTGATTTCACCCGTCACAGGCCTGCATTCCAAACCACCTACCTGCTGAAAATAGGTAAACTGCGTCACTTCCATACCATTAAGCCAGACTTCCCAGCCCAGGCCCCATGCACCTAGAGTTGGTGATTCCCAATTATCTTCCACAAAACGAATATCATGTACCAGCGGATCCAGTCCCAGCATCTTTAAAGAGCCTAAATATAAGTCCTGAATTTCTAAGGGAGAGGGTTTGATCACAACCTGAAACTGATAATAATGCTGCAGACGATTAGGATTTTCACCATAACGCCCATCGGTGGGACGACGACATGGCTGAACATAGGCTGCACTCCATGGCTCTGGGCCAATGGAACGTAAAAAAGTGGCCGGGTGAAAAGTACCAGCTCCCATTTCCAGATCATAGGGTTGTTGTAAAACACAGCCCTTTTCAGACCAATACGTCTGCAGAGCCATGATTAGCCCCTGAAATGTAGAAACATCAAATTGGCTGGATGCTTTGTTATTTTCTGACATTGTTTTATCTTATTCTATAGTTAGATTAAATGAACATTTATAACTTATGTAAAAAAGCGGCTATTATACCTTAAAATTATTAAAAAAAAGTTTTAGGTAAAAAAAGTTTTAATTTTTAAGTAAAAAAAGTTTTAAGTGTTAAGTGTTAAGTGTTAAGTTAAAAGCAAGATCAAAAACTTATAATCTTCGACTTAAAACTTAATATTATGAAACAACAAAGAAAAGCAGTTGCATTAATCTCCGGTGGTCTTGACTCCATGCTGGCAGTCAAAGTCATACAGGATCAAGGGATTCATGTTGAGGGCATCAATTTTTTTACCGGTTTTTGTGTGGAAGGCCATACTCATGCTGTTAGGAAAAAACACCAAGATAAGCAAAAGCGTAACAATGCTCTATGGGTTGCCGAACAATTAGGGGTTAAGCTGCATATTGTTGATGTTGTTGAGGAATACAAAGATATTCTCCTTAATCCAGTACATGGCTATGGAAAAAATGTAAATCCCTGTCTGGATTGTAAAACCTTTATGGTTAAAAAAGCAGTGGAATGGATCAAAGAACATAATTTTGATTTCATTATCACCGGTGAGGTAGTAGGACAACGCCCCATGTCACAACGTCGTGCCACCATGCATGTGGTAGCAAAAGAATCCAGTGGTAATGACTTATTATTACGCCCTCTTAGTGCCAAACAATTACCCGAAACTCTACCGGAAAAAGAAGGCTGGGTGAATCGTGAACAACTATTAGACTTTAATGGTAGAACGCGTAAACCACAAATGGCATTGGCTAAGCACTATGGCTTTACTGATTATGCTCAACCTGCCGGTGGCTGCTGTATGCTGACTGATGAGAATTATGCCGTAAAATTACATGATATGTGGGCTAACCGCCCGACTCGGGCCTATGAACTTGATGATATCATTATGCTGAAGATGGGCCGTCATTTTCGCTTATCTCCTAATTTAAAAGTAATCATTGGTCGTGAAGAAGGTGAAAACCGTTTTATGCAGGGCTATAAAAATCAAATGATCAGTATTTATCCCAGCAGCCATAATGGGGCCCTTGCTCTTATTGATGGTGAATTTAAAACCGGTGATGAATTACAAACAGCTTTAGCCCTGATTGCACGTTATAGTCAGGGAAAAGATGCTGCTCAGGTCACTCTAGTCGTGCGCCAGACCAATGCTAAGGAGCAGGAATACACTATTCAGCCCATGGCAGTTGATGCCATAAAAAAAGAGTGGTTCATATAATGGAGAAAAGTGTACAATTGAATGTTCGGCGTCTTTTATGCCCTCTACCAGTAATTCGAACTCAGGACGCAATTGCTAAGATGAACCCCGGAGAGCATTTAGTTGTAACCAGCACCGATCCTGGAGCTAAGCAGGACATTCCCATCTGGTGTCGTATCAATGGGCATGATGTGATTGAAATAAAAGAAGATGATCACGAAATCATTATTACAATTAAAGTTGTATAGAGTTAATTGTAATAGAGAAAATAAAAAAGCGTAAAAAAACAATATTAAACCTTGCTAATATTAAATAAGTCTAATATACTATGTAAAACTTATAAAAAATAATAATTTAAGTTTATAACACATTAAACCTAGATAAAATAAGTACATTATAAATAATAAAATACTGGAGAGTATAAAATGAAAAAATTAATTATTGTAGCTGCACTAGCTACTTCTGTTGTTTCTCTATCTGCCAATGCATTTTGGGATGATGGTAATTCTAACACTAACTGGAATGGTCAGGGTTATAACAACATAAACAACAATGCTTATGGCAACGGTTATGGTAATGGCTGGGGCGACGGCAGCATGGATAGCGACATGGACGGTGATATTGAAATCACTATTAAAGCTCGTGGACGTGGTCGTGGTAAAGGAAACACTCGTGGTTCAGCTTACGGCAGTGGTAACAGCAACCACAGCGGTTATAACAACATGAACAACCGTTTCAATGGTTATAACAACTACCAGAACCAGAATACTCCTTATGGCTATGGCTATGGTCGTCCACCAATGCCTATGCGTGCACCTGTAGTTGCTCCAGCAGCACCAGCTGCTAAGTAAGTTAGACTTACTTTAAAGCAGATATTGTATCTGCTTTAATAAAGCCCTTAATGCTTATAGTATTAAGGGCTTTTTTATGCCTGTATAAAACATATTTATCTCTCAATTTGTGATTATTTAAGGTAGAATCAGTAATTAAATTTTCATATTACATTATGATAGGACTGGAGCTAGCATGAATACTTCGACCGTTTATCCCTTTACCCGCAAGCGTCGTATGCGCCGTGATGACTTCTCCAGACGATTAATGCGTGAATCTCAACTGAGTGTAGACGATTTAATTTATCCAATGTTTGTTCTGGAAGGTAAGGGACAACGTGAAGCAACTGCTCCTATGCCGGGTGTTGAACGGGTCAGTATTGATCAATTACTCATCGAAGCTAAAGAACTAGTCTCCTTAGGGGTGCCTGCAGTGGCACTATTTCCTGTGACACCTCCAAGTGCCAAAACTGATGATGCAAAAGAAGCTTATAATCCGGATGGCCTGGCACAAAGAGCCGTCAAGGCATTAAAAGATGCTTATCCACAATTAGGTGTTATTACTGATGTGGCACTCGATCCTTTTACCTCCCATGGACAGGATGGACTCATTGATAAAAGCGGCTATGTATTAAATGATGAAACAGTGAATGTGTTGATTCAGCAAGCACTATCCCATGCCGTAGCCGGAGCAGATATTGTCGCTCCTTCAGATATGATGGACGGTCGCATTGGTGAAATACGTGAGTGTCTGGAAGAAAATAATTATATCTATACAAAAATTCTCGCTTATTCTGCTAAATATGCCTCTAGTTTCTATGGCCCTTTTAGAGATGCTGTAGGATCGGCGGCAAACTTAGGTAAGGCAGACAAAACCACCTATCAAATGGACCCAGCTAATAGTGATGAAGCCTTATTAGAAGTTGCCATGGACATTGAAGAAGGTGCTGATATGGTGATGGTTAAACCCGGTATGCCCTATCTAGATATTGTGCGTCGTGTGAAACAGGAATTTGGCGTACCAACTTATGCCTACCAGGTGAGTGGTGAATATGCCATGCTGATGGCTGCCATAAAAAATGGCTGGCTTGATGAGAAAAAAGTTGTTTTAGAGTCACTCTTATGTTTTAAACGAGCAGGTGCAGATGGTATTTTGACTTATTTTGGCAAACAGGCCGCTATTTGGTTAAATGAGTAAATGGATTATTAATTATGCGTTTTATTGGTAAACTCTTCTATTTTTTATTTTATGCTTTATTTTTTAGTATTTTTGCATTTATTGCCATGTTTCTTGGCGGTGTCTCCGGTACCGCAAGTACTTTTTATATTATGATTGAAAAAGGAGATATGCAGCAAAACTTAACCATTGCTATTGCTGCATTATCTGTTCTTTGGTTAATAGTCATTATGTTAAGTAGTCACAATAAAAAAGTGCTTAAACGCAATAAATTACTTGCTGCGACAGAAAAAGAAAAAACAATAGATGTTTCCCCGCAATCTGATGCTGAAAAAATAGCTCAATTAATGGCTCAGAATAATCAAAAAAAGCCCTTAGGAAATTAAACAATGAGTGATATTTTTGATTTTGATCAGGCTGATCGGTATGCTGTTATGGGCAATCCTATTAATCATAGCAAATCACCACAAATTCATACTACCTTTGCACAGCAAACCGAACAAAAAATTGAATATACAGGCATTCATGTGGATGTCGGTGGTTTCAATCAGGCCGTGAGCCATTTTCAGGCACATGGTGGTAAGGGTTTAAATGTGACTGTACCGTTTAAACTCGATGCATGGAGATTATCTGATAGTCTCAGTGAGCGAGCCAAACGAGCCGGGGCAGTGAATACACTTGTCCTAAATTCAGATGGCTCTATTGAAGGTGATAATACCGATGGTGTAGGCCTGGTCAATGATATTATGGAGCATCTTGTCTGGCCGTTAACACATCAACGGGTTTTAATTTTAGGAGCCGGTGGTGCATCTCGCGGCGTTATTGGCCCCATCCTGGATCAGCAACCCGTCTCTTTATTTATTGCCAATCGTACAGCTTCTAAAGCGGTCGAATTAGCCAATCTTTTCTCCGATATGAATGATCAGACTAATATCCAGGCAGGTGGCTATGATGCCCTTGACGGTCAACAATTTGATCTGATCATCAATGCTACAGCAGCCAGCTTACAGGGTGAATTGCCTCCTCTGCCTGAGAATCTATTAGCCTCTCCAGCTTATTGTTATGACATGATGTATGCCAATAAACCCACCGCATTTATGCTCTGGGCTGAACATAGAGGGGTGCAGAATATTTCTGATGGCCTGGGGATGCTTGTAGGTCAGGCAGCAGAATCATTTTATATCTGGCGTGGTAAGAAACCGCAAGTTTCTGAAGTCATACAAACCATTAGAAAGTCAATTTAAACTGCTTAATATTTGTAATCTTTTTCCTACAAACCACTTTACATAAACAATCACTAAGTCTATATTTAAATCATGGCGACCAAAAATATTTGGATGAAGAAGCCATTATTTATTATGCCAATCCTGCCATGTTAGACGAAATGGTTAAGTCAGATATTGATGAACTAGGCTGGCAAATTCATCACATCTTCAAAGGCTAACAAACGTTTGCTTTTATCAATACAAATTAATTCAATTACCCCAGTTATTGATGGTTTTATTACACCCTCTTTCCAGATATCCTGATTTAAAATCGCCCTAAACTGACTATCCATTTTAAAAGTCGTACGTACATCCAGATTATCGCCAAACACGGCACTATCTGTATATTTAACATTCATAGAATACACAGCAAAACCTATCCCCTGTTCATTCCAGAGTTTCACCAATAGATCTGTACCTAAAAGAGCCTCAAGGACACGTTCAAAATATTTAAAATAATTGGCATAGTAGACAACACTCGAATGATCGGTATCTTCATAATAAATCTGAACTGGAAAATGGTGACATTGCATAACCTCATCCTTATGCTTAAAGCAGATAATCATTTTTTAATTTAACATAGTGATCAGCAGAATATTGTAAATCCGCTATTTCTTCTTCACTCAGTTGCCGTGCTTTTTTCGCTGGACTACCCACATAAAGATAACCACTTTCAAGACGTTTGTTAGGTGCCACCAAAGCCCCTGCTGCCAGAAAAACATTTTTTCCTAAATGTGCCCCATCTAAAATAATCGCCCCCATACCAATCAGACAATTATCATCAATAGTACAGCCATGCAAAACAACATTATGTCCCACAGTCACATTATCCCCAACAATCAGAGGATAACCTCCAGGATGATTTTCCGCATGATCATGAGTCACATGCAGCACACTACCATCCTGCACATTACTACACGCTCCAATTCTTATCCAGTTCACATCCCCACGAATCGTCGTATTCGGCCAGATAGAACAATCCCTCCCAATTTCCACCCGACCAATCACATAAGCTGACTCATCAACAAAAACACCTTCAGCTATTGTTGGACTATGCTCTTTATAATATCGAATACTCAAAATATCTCACTCAATAAATGGTTTGTGTGTGGAAAAGCGTGATTGATGAGGTGTTACGGATATTTCAGGGGACGCTTTAAACTCATCCATGAGTCGATCAGTCTCGACATGACCACCATGGACGGTGGAAATGCAACTTGAGGCAGGATGCCGTTGTTGCCCCTGTATCGAAAAGCCCCTTAAATATCTACAACACCTTACCAATAACTACCCACATCATTTGTCTCGCTCGTGGCGAAAGAGCAATCCCCTCAATCCCCTTTTGAAAAAGGGGGAAGTAAAAGAAAAAATATTCTGATTCTCATGCTCTTGATCTACACCACCCCCAGAGAGGAAAATAACAAGGGTAGTGAGTGTTGTATTATCTTGCCGGGGTTTCTTGAGCCATGGATGGCAAAAGTAATCGTGCCATGGATGGCCTTGAGCATCCCCAACAAAGCAACCCAACACTCCCCATTCACAGATTACCACTCCAATTTTCCGAACGACTTACCTCATTGTTACCAGCTCCTCAGCACTACAAGGATGAATCGCCACGGTATTATCAAAGTCTTCTTTGGTGGCTCCCATTTTTATCGCCACAGCAAAACCCTGCATCATTTCATCACAGCCCGGACCAATAATATGACAGCCAATAATCTTTTCTTTAGCTCCCACACAAACCAGCTTCATTGCCATAGAAACTTTATGCTCAATAAAAGCATGGGACATAGGCGTAAAATTAGTACTATAAGTTTTTACCGTTTCCCCATGAGTGACACGAGCTTCTTTTTCACTCAAACCAATAGTCGCAATAGGAGGGTGACTGAATACTACCGTAGCAATATTACTATAATCTAACTTACGATCCGGCATATTATTAAATAGTCTATCTGATAAACGTCGAGCTGCCGCAATAGCAACAGGAGTTAAAGCTGACTTACCATTTACATCACCTAGTGAATAAACCCCTTTCACATTAGTTTCTTCGTATTCATCGCTAGGGATAAATCCACGTTTATCCCTATTAACTCCAGCCGCCTCCAGATTCAAATCTGCAGTATTGGGAACACGACCAATGGCCCATATTAGTGAATCAATATTATTCACCTGTTGATTCTTTGTACAATGTAAAGTCAAACAACATTTATCATCTTTCTCAACTTTTTCAACTTCAGTACTGGATAACAAAACAATATTGGTGTCATCCTGAATCACTTTAGCCAGAGTACCATTTAAAATAGAGTCAAAATTACCCAGAACATGACCTTTGCGAATTAATAAAGTCACCTGAGTACCCAGGCTGCTCATCAATCCGGCTAATTCCACAGCAATATAACCTGAACCCACAATCGCAATATGTTTTGGCTGCTCTTTTAAAGCAAAAAAACCATCAGAAGTTAATCCTAAATCAGCACCCTCTATATCAGGTACTAAAGGATAACATCCAGGAGCGATTACAATATGATCTGCAGTATAGTGTTCACCATTCACTTCTAAGGTATGTGCATCAACAAAAAGAGCCTTACCATCAATATAGTCAATATCAGAATCTTTAAGATAATTACCATACCAGTTAATAATACCGGATATATAGCCTTCCCGCTGTTCAATCAACTTGCTCCAGTTTAAGCCATTATTAGTCACATCAAAGCCATAATCACGCGCATCAGCCATACCATGAGCTAAGTTCGCAGCATTCCACATCACCTTTTTGGGTACACAACCAATATTGACACAGGTACCTCCCACTTTGCTGATCTCAATAACGGCACACTTCTTACCATATTGAGCTGCACGTTCCGCTGCTGAAAGACCACCACTACCGGCACCAATGGAGATTAAATCATAATGTTTTGACATATCTATAACCTAATAGGTACTTGCAAAACTAACAATTTAAGAGAGTTTCTTAGCTGAATTGCTAATTTTTGAATAAAATCCAAGCCAAATTTGTTATAATATGTTTGCGAACAAAAACAAAAAAGCTTGGAGTATTAGTATGTTAAGAGACACTTTAGCACAGAAGTTGTAACAAATACAAGGCTCATTTTTTCCTTGGATAGTAAAAGAGATTGGTGAGATATCTGAAAAACAGCAACAACTCATTAGCATTCTGGAATTATTAAGAGTAGAAGAATATACACTAAGTTCTAATGCACTGGTTGGTAGTGTAGAAAGTGATAGATCTCCTATAGCCCGAGCGTTTGTAGCTAATGCAGTTTACAATATGCCAACAACAAGTAAAGTGGACCCTATCGTCAAGACAAGTCAGTTAAAAAATAAGATATAAAATATCCATCGTTAATAGGCTCGCTTTTATGCAGCCAATTTTAGTTCT
>JAUJGA010000214.1:0-2310 GCA_042095675.1 Gammaproteobacteria bacterium | reverse complement strand
AAATATTTTTCTACAGCACAAGAATTTCGACAGACAATTGATGATTTTTTTGACAAAAAACTCCCTCAGATTGGTGATAGTTTAGGAAGTAGAATTAATGATAATTTTCAGGTGCTAATTTCTGCATCTTGAAGTGTAATGGATATATTATAAGATATTTAAGTATATTTTGTCCATTTCTTGTATATTTTTAAAAAAATAATCAATAAGTTAAATTTAGCATCTAATAAGCCTATTTTTTATCAGTAAAATATAATCTACATATTAATATCCTGCTCTGATATCACCTTATCAACTGATAATTCCGCTTCTAGCAGGACATTTCCAAAGCTTTGCGCATAGTCATTTATCAATTCTTTACTAGCAACTGCCGCCTCATATTTTTCAACATTATATTTGAGTGCAAACGCTGGACCTTTAACCGCAATTTTGGGTCAATAGAAATTAATCTTATTTAGCTCGATACCGACAATTAATTTCTCTTTAGGTCAATATGCTTTATATTTTCTTTAACAGAGAAACATTTTTGATCTGGAAACTAATCTATGATAATGCTCATAAGGGGTTGAAATGAAAATATACAGCCATGATCACGCCGCTAATACCAAAGCTAAATAACATGGAAGAGATGATCAGGATAAAGGTGTTATCTTTGACCCACAAACTGCCGTCATTACATGGTTCACAAGCGAGAGTATTTCTAAATTTACATTTTTTACAGCGGTTCATTTTTAAGGCCTTTTTATACTGATGCTATCATGTTTTGATAAGGGTACTCGCCCATTATATCACTAAAATATAAAAGCTAATTGTTTTGAATGATGTATTGGTAATAACGTTTCCTGAATTCAAGTAATAAGTGCATGACTGGTTAACTCTTCAAAAACTTTATAAGGAGTTTTAATGGTTTTGTGCTATAATAAAATATCAATTTATCATAGGGAAGATCTTTAGAGCTTGAAATGAAGCCATTTTAATGATCAAATAGTTGTTACCAAACAACTATTTCTTCAAAAAAAAGACTTCAAAATGAACATTAGCATAATCCAGAAAAAACTAAAACTGATTTTAAGTAAAAATAAACTGAACAAACTCGGCAAAGCCACAGGATTTACCAAAAGAGAAAGAAGTATCACTAGTTTTCAACTGGTTACAGCAATGATTTGTGTCTTAGGTGATAAAAAACATACTATTTGTCAGATATTTTAAGGTGTTTTAATCAACTGACCGCTCATAATGTAAGATACAAGCCTTTTCACAATCAGCTATCAAAACCTGCACTGGCAGAGTTAATGAAAGTAATTACTGATAAGGTTTTTACTTACTGTATAAATAGTGCACTAGTATCAGAGATCAAATATACGTATCGGAATCAATATAAGTCATTTATTTATAACAAGAGTAATGGTTTTTAATATAGTAATCGTGGTACAATACCTTTTATTATCAAATGGTTATAAATCGATGAGAAGAATATTACCATCAGAAATATTTAATGATATAGAAATTCATTTAAAAAAATTGCTCAATTCTTATACACGAAAAGAATGTATCCATACAAGAATAAAAGCTATTCTACTTTATAGAAAAATTAGAAATCACACTGCTGTTGGTCTTCAGTTGTGAGCAAGCCATGGATTTGTCCGTAAGTGGTGGAACGTAAGAATTTGTAAAGAGCTTACCAATTGGAATAATGACTTAAGTGAAAAACTAAAGCGGAAAAAACTGATTGAAGTGTTAACTGATTTACCCAGAAACAGTGGTCCTAAAACTTATACAGCAGAAGACCAATGTCATGTTATGGTCACAGCATTAAAATAACCCAGTAAATGTCAGCGTGAGATTACCCACTGGACACATGTTGAATTAGCTGATGAACTAAACAAGACAGAATTAGTCAAAGGGATTTCAAAAAGTACCGTAGGGCGTATGTTGAGACAGGTTGATCTTCGCCCCCACAAAAGCCGATATTGGCTTACCCCCAATATTGAAAATGAAGAAGTATTTAAAAAAGAAGTGAAACAAGTATGCCAGCTTTATAAACAATTCAGCAGTTTATTAAAACAAGATATTAAAGTAGTTTCAGTTGATGAAAAAACAGGTATACAGGCCTTGGAAATGATACATCCGACTAAACCAACTCAACCTGATTTAATTGAACGTAGAGAGTTTGAGTATAAACGTCATGGTACATTGTGTTTAACTCCAAGCTTTAATGTAGCCACAGGGATGATTGATGCTCATACAATTTATGAAACCAGAAATGAGCAAGATTTTTTAGAACATATAAAGAAGACCGTTAGTACTTCA
>JAUJGA010000213.1:0-40848 GCA_042095675.1 Gammaproteobacteria bacterium | reverse complement strand
CTGTTAAACCCAAAATAGAGGGTGAGATGTTTATACTCATATTACCTTTTGCTTATAAAACTGTCAGAAGCTTTATATTGCAACAGATTTTGTGAGTATTAGCATCTTTCTTCACTCATCAAAGCGGAGAAGATCCCAATATTATTACAAATACTTCAAGGTGTTTTAGATGCGGCAATATGGTCACAAGCAGAGGCGACCGAATTATTACGTCTCGCAAACAACTGGTTTACAGATGCTTCAGCTAAATATACACATGTGACTAAGGTTGTTGGTGCTGCCTGGGCAGATTATATCGTGCAAAATGGTCTAGTTGTTGTTGCTCAAACTGCCTATGATCTTGATTTTAAAACATTAACAGGCTTACAGGATGCATTGCAGTGGGTCGAATAGAATGCTTGATGGATTGATGCTTTTGGTATTATTCCAGCTGCTCAAAAAGAGTTGGATAATTTTATAGAAGATACGTATAAGCCATTGCAAGATGATCTTAATGATGCCAAAGATGATAGAAATGATGCGTATACTACAGCCATCAGTTTAGAAAATAGTATGTATGTTGATGGTTATTATATCAGCCGATCTTTTAATGAGGGAGATCCCGTTACTTTTATTGAAGAAGGATTATCTTTTGGTGAAAAAGGTAGTGCCTGGGTGGCAGTAGAAGGAGCAGAAGCTCTTAAATGGCTGGAAGATGGAGCTGTTTTAGTTGCTGATGGAAGTTATCAAACGGCCTATAATTTAATTGATGATGCAATTAATCTGGCAAAATTAGATTTTAGTGCCCAGTTGCAGATAGATGTAGATCTGTTTGCCTCTGTTGGTCTGCAAATTGATTTTGAACTTGATCTTGGTTCTGTCGACACTGATATTGATTATCAGCTTACCTCGCAGACATAATACAATCAGACCACTGATATGCTATCAATCACACCAATGATGACTAATGATACCAACCTTTTCTATAATAAAAATGGTGATATTGTTTATGATGATGATGGTGTTCCGGTTAATGCTGTTGCTTTCAGTACTATCAGTCAGAATGCCACCTTCTATGCTGCACTGCTTTATGATGTAGGTGCCGATCTGAGTGTGTTTTTTGATGGTGCTCTCGGTGGCTGGTATTTTGATTTTACCACTGGGCAATTTTAAAACGGCCTGATTTTTGATATGCCCGCAACCACTATTGATCTGACATTGGGTACCAATACCTGGAATGATATGCTTTCACTACTGGATCATGATGATGGTGCTGCCCCGGTTATGGTACATGAACTAGGGGTTGGAGAACTGGTTCGGATTGACTTTTATTCAACTGAAGGTGGTCCGTATGAAGTACATTTTATTGAACAATTGACCAAAAATATTGTCAGTATCGAGCGGAACTTGCCTGTTACTGAAACACAAGGCGCTGCAGTAGAATTCTCAATGGATTATTATGATGAAGGTGGATTTGTTAATTTTGATCTTGCAAAAATTACCGATGTTTTTTTTAATCTGATTCACGCTAAACTTGATTATAGTGAGGAATTAAAAGAACTTTATGGCTTACCTTCCTTAGGAGAAAGTGCCAGCTTTGATGAACTGGTCGCTTCCATGGCCACTGGTTTTATGGATAAGTTATGGGATATTATCAGTGATGGGAAATCAGAAGGAGTGCTGGTATTCATACTGGATACCAGTGATGAAAGTAGTACTTCTTTGCTGCATTTCAATTTTTTTGACTTTAATTCTAATCATCTGTTTGATACGACGCATTATGACTACACCTCAGAAATTGATGAAGATACTACTGGCTCATTAGGCTTTTATGCGGCATATGGTGAAAGTGACCCAATTATTAAAATTAACATTGATATTGATGCAGCAGTTGCTTTAATCGCAAATGAAGTCATTAAAGCAATTATTACTGCTGCAACAGCTGGTGGGGGAAACGCACTGCAGGCTATTCCTACTATTAACCCACTCAATCTGGAATTTGGTATTGAGCATGTTCTTTAAATGGCTTCTGTCGATAAAACAACAACTGATGCGATTACTGATTATATCAATTTTGGTATATGCTTTGAAATGGCTGATCTGGATGTTTATGAGGCTGACGATTTCTCACAGGAGTTTACACTTTCTATTGATGATATGGTGTATTCAATTACTCTGGAAGATGGCAGTATTTACGAATTCACAGCCAATGGTGCAGGAGATTTATTAATTGAGAATGCCAGTACTCGTGATATGAATGACGATGGTGTGATTGATTATAGTCTTTCAATTATACACGATGCTATGTTCTCAAATAACACTGAGATTGGTATGAGTGTAGGATAATACGTCTTAGACTTCTTGAAAGCTGAGTTCAAAGCAGGTGTTAAATTACCACTGGATCAAATTCTTGGAATAGATACTTTTGGTGGGGATTCTAGTGGAGACGACAGCAGTGGGGATTCTGATAGTGGCTGGCCAGATATTGAAATACCTGGTATTGATATTGAAGTGGGCTCTCTATTGAAAATCAAGAGTGATTTTGATGTTGTGGACTTTGATGTCTATGAAGTGCGTTTTGACATGGATGTAGGTTCTGTAGAAGGTATTAAACTTGAGGCTATTGGTATTAGTGACTACTATGTTTGATGGTCTTATTGTTTAGGCTCTCAAGCTCAAGTGTTCGCTGGATCAGGAGTTATATGAACAACATCAAGTTTTTGATATTGTTATGTTTTTAGCTCCTGATTGTTTTATTGCTTATGGCATCTTTTATAATACTGGGCTTATGGCTATCGCCTAATGTGCCCTCTAAAATATAATCTAATTGATTTTCAAACTGTAAACGCACCTGTGTTGTGCTATAAGTCATATTTTGTCCACTAATATTGGCACTGGTTGAAATAATAGGGGGTTGGCATTGTCGGCATAATGCCTGAACAATGGGGTGTGCGCTGATGCGAATTGCTACACTGCTAAATTTTCCACGAATAATCGGGGAGGTTTTTGGTCGTGCAGGCACCACCCAGGTGGTTGGGCCAGGCCAGCTGGATTGAATTTTATGGAGTATTGAATCATCAAGAGGTTCAATATAATCTTCAAATTGAGAAAACACAGCAGCTAAAAGGATAAGTCCTTTATCAATTGGGCGTTGTTTTAGTTTGAGTAACTTTTCTATGCTTTGTGGTTTATCTGCAAGACAGCCCAAACCAAAGACAGCTTCGGTTGGATAGGCAATAATGCCTCCTTTCTGGAGGATATGGACAGCATGATTGATAGATGCTTGATCTGTTTGTTGATTATTACTAGTCAAAATAGTCTAATATCTTAAGCTCAATAGCCCCTAATGAATGGTAGGAAATTCCTGGTAGAGAAGATCTTGTATCCAGGTGAATGAGCCTGATGAATCAGGCATATTAAATAACACCATGAGCACTACCCACTTCATTTGTTCCTGATTTATGGGAGAAATATCTAATGCTAAAGCTTTATCAATAATAATTTCACGTTGTGTGGGAGTGAGTATATTTAGATTGACTAATTCAATGAGAACAGCTTGAGCCTGTGGGTCAAATTTACTTCTTTCAATAGAACTGAAAGTTCGAAAACTATTATTATCAAGTTGTTCAATAGTGAAATCATATTCTTTCAATGTAGATAAGTCATCCAGCCATTCAAAGGCCTTATCAACATTTGAATCATGAAACCCAATCCGTGAAAGTTCATTACGAATATTATCAGCACTGGGTATTTCAGACTGATCATCATCGAGATATGTTTCAAATAGGTACATTAAAATATCAAAGACTTCAGTTTTCATTAATTATCATCGCTCATTACTAGAATGTCTATTATAAGACATTCATCATATATAAGGAAGAAGTTAGTTTCAGATAGATTTTCTTGATATCATGCCACCAGGATGACTTTGTAAATAATCATCTACTTCCAGTAAAACTAAGTTGGCATTAATTTCAGCAGCACTGAGTTTTGAACGCTCAATAAGAGTATCAATAGAAGTAGGGGAGTAGCCAATATTTTTTAAGATGAGTTGTTGGATTTTAGGTAAGAGAGGATCTATTTCCTGATGTTTTTTGAATGTGTTACTATTATCTGATTCATTATCTAAATTGATTTGTGAGGCAAGCATTAAGCTGGATAATTCTTCCAGAATATCTTCAGCTGTTTCAACCAGTTTAGCACCGGACTTAATGAGTTGGTGACAGCCTCGACTGAGAGGGTTATGAATGGATCCTGGAATTGCAAAAACCTCTCGGGCTTGCTCTAAAGCATATTTGGCTGTGATTAGAGAGCCACTTTTTAAAGCTGCTTCTACCACTAGAGTACCAACACTCATACCACTTATTATACGATTTCTTTGTGGGAAATTTTGTTTGACAGGTCCGATGCCAAGAGAATATTCTGAGATAATTGCCCCACCTTCTATTATTTTCCAGGCCAGTTCTTTATGCCGTGCCGGGTAAATTCTATCCAGACCTGTACCCGCTATCGCAATAGTTTTTCCCTGACTTGCTAAAGCTCCTAGGTGACTCTGTGCATCAATTCCTAAAGCCATACCGCTGCTGATGACCATTCCCTGTTTTGCCAGATGATTGGCAAATTGGTAAGCACTTTCTGAACCATCAACACTTGGGTTGCGACTGCCAACCATAGCTAGTTGGATATCATTAAGAACATTTGATTGCCCTTTCACATATAAAATACACGGAGGTGAGTGTATTTGTTTGAGTAGCCCAGGGTAATGAAGGTGATTTAAGTGGATAATATGATTTTCATCAGTCTCAGCCCATTTTAATTCAGCATCAACTGTTTTCCAGTCGGGAGAATGGAGGTAATTAATTAAAGATTTTTTACGAGCAGGACTTAATTCACTTTGATTAACTTTTTCAGGGGAGTCAAAAAGTGTTTTTATATCGGAAAATTGTGATAATAACTGGTTAAAGCTGAGCGAGCCAATATTTGGAGCTTTGTGCAAAGCTAACCAGTAAGGTAAATCATCCATGATTATTTCTTGTTGATATTAGGGGGTGTTTAGTTTAAAGAATTACTCAGTTGGTGAATGAAGTACATCTCCAACACGAAGCATTCTACTTGCATCCATAACCAGAGCATAACTTAGTCTGTTAAATGTACGGAAAATCATTAAATCACCGGATTTTTCATCGGGTAATTTGATCAATTTATTATTAACTAGAGGATCTTTAACGGTATTACCTTTTTTGTATATATTGAGGACATCACCTTTTTCTACACCATCCTCAATACCCAGATCGATTATAACAACATCCATAGCACCAACTGTGCTCACACCAGGCTGACGTCCATTTGTTAATAACCCAACAATGTTTCCAGGACGATTAATAGTCCCTTTTTTAGGTAAGAAATTAGCATCGACAATTTGATTATTATCTATTGCAATAGCACGATGTCCTTTTAATATTTCAGCTTTGGAACTTTGTACGTAAAGAGTTGCAGGATTTCCTGGGCGTTCCATGGTGGCACCGCCTAAATAAATGGCCTCATAACCCAATACTTGATTATTGACAGGACTTTTGAAAACTTGCCCTCTTCTATAAATATCAAAATCTTTGTGTGTGTTTTCTCTACCAATACCCATAACATAAATAGTACTATCAGCACTGCCTGCATGATGATCATCATCATTGATGGATACAATATATGGTGATGCAGAATATTGTTTGGGATTTAAAATAAGATTTTCTGTTAGATAAGGAGCAATTATATCCAGTGGAATAGTTGGAATAGCCTTATTTAATTCTTCATAACGTATCTGAGGGCCTAATCGAATAGTACGTTTACCATATTTATTACGTGTAATATAAGGTCTGCCATCCACATAAACCAAATTAAGTATATCACCAGGATAAATGAGGTGAGGATTTTCTATTTGAGGGTTAACATGCCAGATTTCAGGCCAATACCATTGCTCATCTAAAAAAACACCGGAAATATCCCATAAGGTATCTCCTTTTACCACTGTATATTGCTGTGGATGGCCAGGTTTAAGCTTAATTGAACCTGTTTGTTGGCCCGCCATACTTTGTGATGAAAATATAATCGCAAAGATCAATATGGTGATCAGAGAAAAAGTCTTATTTGTGTTTTTCATTAAAATTCCTAGGTATCATACGATATTACTCAATTAAAAAAGGTGTTAGAAAAAAACAGCTTTTTTAATAAATTATACGGAGATTTTTAGTAAAATCTGTAGATTAGATCAACTTTATAATGTTTTTTGTTAAATATAAAGTCTTTTTGCTAAAATTATTGACTTTATGAGAGTGTTTTATTAATTCTCTATATCATCATTACCTATTTTTTTGATAAAATTCGCTTTAATTGAAAAACTAAAAAGAGAAATAGTTTATGGCTTTATTGAATATTTTGTGTTTCCCGGATGAGAGATTGCGTAATAAGGCAAAACGAGTTGAAAAGTTAACATCTGAATACCAAAATTTTATAGATAGTATGTTAGAAACAATGTATGAAGCTCCGGGTATTGGTTTGGCTGCTACACAGGTGGATCGTCATGAACAAATTATTGTCATGGATGTATCTGAAAATAAGTCCGATCCTCTTTGTTTGATTAATCCAAAAATTATTTCCAGCTCCGGACATGAAACGATGGAAGAAGGTTGTCTATCAGTGCCGGAGACTTATGCTGATGTGGAGCGAGCGGAGTATGTTGTGATACAGTATATGGATAGAAAAGGGCGTGAACAAACTCTGGAAGCGACTGGACTGATTGCCGTATGTATACAGCATGAAATGGATCACTTACAAGGGAAGTTATTTGTTGATTATCTTTCTAAGTTAAAACGTGATCGAATCCGTAAAAAATTAGAAAAACAAATAAGACAAAAATTGTAATGAAGATAATATTTGCAGGTACCCCTGACTTTTCGGCAACTGCTCTGCAAGCCTTGTTAGCTTCAGAACATAAAGTCATTGCTGTCTATACACAGCCTGATCGACCTGCAGGTAGAGGTCGTAAATTAACTGCAAGTCCGGTTAAAGCTCTGGCTTTGAAATCTAATATTCCAGTATTTCAACCTATCAGCCTGAAAGATGAAATGGCTCAAAAAAAATTATTTGAGCTTAAAGCAGATGTGATGGTAGTGGTTGCTTATGGACTGATCTTACCAGAAGCTGTACTTAATGCACCTCAATATGGTTGTTTAAATATCCATGCTTCGATTTTGCCTCGTTGGCGTGGTGCTGCACCTATTCAACGGACTATTCTTGCCGGTGATGCTCAAAGTGGTGTTACAATTATGCAAATGGATAAGGGCCTGGATACCGGAAATATGTTAAGTATTGAAAAATGTGATATTGCAGCAATAGATACGGGTAGTAGCTTACATGAAAGATTAGCTGTTATGGGAGCAAAATCACTCTTGTCAGTATTGCATGATATCCAGTCAGGAAATATTACAGCACGAAAACAAGATGATTCAGAAGCCATTTATGCACATAAACTGGATAAAAAAGAAGCGGAAATTGACTGGCATAGTGATGCAAAGCTGATTGTGCAGAAAATACAGGCATTTAATAGCTGGCCTGTTGCTTATACTTTCCATGCAAAGGGTGAAGCTAAAAAACAAGCCTTACGTCTTTGGCAAGCTCAATTTATCAAAAATGAAAAACCAGAAGATCATCAGTGTTATGGGAAGGTGGTGGCAGAGTCATCATCTGGTATTGATATTATGGCAAGAAATGGACTGGTGCGGATTTTAGAATTACAAATGTCGGGAAAAAAACGCATTATGGTTAAAGATTTTATCAATGGTCAGAGTTTATCGGGTTATCAATTCTAAATGAGTTCCACTTCTGAAAAAAATCTATCATCAAGAGCAATAGCTGTTTTAGTGGTACAAGACTGTGTTGAATCAGGCCTTTCACTATCAGCTTTATTGCCGAAATACCTGGAAAGACTGGAATTACAAAAACGTCCGTTAGCCCAGGAGATTAGCTATGGTGTGTTGCGTTGGTATTTTCGTTTAAATCCTCTTCTGGCAAAAATGCTCACCAAGCCGCTAAGAGGAAAAAAACTCACTATACACTATTTGTTATTAGTAGGCATATATCAGATTAATTATCTGGATAAAGTAGATTATGCTACGGTAAAAGAGACGGTTAATGTCTGTGATGAATTACAGTTATCATGGGCTAAAGGCTTGGTGAATGCTATTTTAAGACGTTTTATCAGGGAAAAAGAATCTTTATTGGCAGAACTAGATAATTCATGGGAGTCTTTATATGCTTATCCGGAGTGGATGATTAAACAGATAAAACTCTCCTGGAATGATAGTATCAAACAATTTAATAATACTTCAATTCAAAGTGTTTTAGAGGCAGGAAATTGCAGGCCTCATATGACTATCAGAGTGAATTCTCAGCATTCTTCCAGTGATTATATGCAAAGCCTGCAAGATGCGGGTATTTCTTTTCTAGCTAAATGCTCATCATCCGCTAAAGGTTCCTTCCCAGCTGAAACGATTACACTAGAAAAGCCAGTAGCGGTTGAACAATTACCATTTTTTTACAGTGGTGGTGTTTCTGTGCAGGATGGTGCTGCTCAATTGGCAGCAATGATTTTAGATCCGCAAAAGGGTGATAGGATTCTGGATGCTTGTGCTGCACCAGGTGGTAAGACAATGCACTTGTATGAGAGACAAAATCAGCTGCAAAAAATTATTGCACTGGATGTGAGTGAAACACGTTTAAAGCGAGTAAAAGAAAATAGTCTGCGTCTGAATGTACCGCTAGAAAAAATTGCTTTAGTTGTGGCAGATGCCAGTCAATCTGACTGGTGGGATGGTCAGTTATTTGATTGTATCCTATTAGATGCTCCATGTTCAGCTACGGGAGTGATTAGACGTCATCCTGATATTAAAGTGTTGCGCCGGGAAGCAGATATTGAAGTTTTAAATACATTACAAGCGGAAATTTTAGATAATTGCTGGACTATGCTTAAACCTGGAGGTAGATTGCTTTATGCAACTTGTTCCATTCTGCGTAGTGAAAACGATCTGCAAATAAGTACATTTTTAGAAAGAACAAAGCAGCAGTTTAATAATATTGAAGAAGTGTTAATTGAGGCTGGTTGGGGACATGCTATGCCTAGTGGTCGTCAAATTTTTCCGGGTGAGTCTGATATGGATGGTTTTTATTATGCACTGATGAAAAAAACATTAAGCGGCACAAATACATCATGATAAGACAGAAATCACAAAATAAAAGTAGTAAATACTATATGAGATTAATGTCTATTGCACTGACTTCATCGGCTTTTATGTTATTTTTGTTTCTATTTAATTTTATACCTAAAATGACAGTAGCGGATGATTTTTATATCAAGTCTGCCAAATCCTATATGTTTAATGATGGCGTTGTTATTGATGCAGATATGCAGATGAATTTTTCAGTAGAAGTATCAGAAGCATTAGAAAATGGCATACCTTTAATGATTGTGGTTGAAGCTCAATTATTTCGAGAACGTTTTTTATGGCGAAACATTATGATTAAGTCCTCTCAGCGATTATTTGAATTACGCTATCATCCGCTCACCAATATTCATGAGGTAACCAATATGGCTACCGGAGATCGTTATAGTTTTAATTCTCGTCAGGAAGCTATGAGTGTTCTTGGTAATATTCGTGGTGCGCACTTAATTGATAAACAAATGTTGTCTAAGGATAGTGAATATAAGATTCAAATACGTACTTTTCTGGATATTAACTATCTCCCTTTGGCACTCAGGCAAATTGCTTCTCTTTCTTCTTCGTGGTATTTAAGGAGTCCATGGTATCAGTGGGATATTAATACAAAATTCTATACAGAAAATACACTATGATAAAAAAAATCTTTAATGGTCCTATGGCTATACTTATTCTTTTATTATTACTTTTTTTCTCTTTAAGGATAATTAGTAGTGCGGTAATGGATGTGGAACAATTTCAGCAATTATATTATATATTGCTGTCTGTGAATCTAGTGATTGTCTGTCTATTAGTATTTTTTATCAGTCGTCAGGCATGGCGCTTATTAAAGAATTTGAGAGCTCATGTTGCGGGCTCAAAACTAACCCTGAGAATGGTCATTATTTTTGTCAGCCTGGCTATTTTTCCTGCTCTGGTGGTATATAGTTTTTCTATTCATTTTATACATCGAAGTATTGATAGCTGGTTTGATGTGACTGTTGAAAATGCATTGGAAGATGCAATGACCTTGAGCCGTTCGGCTGTGGATGAAAAAAAGAAAACCTTACTACGTCAAATGCGTCGCCTGAGTGATGAATTATTGGTGGATAGCGACTCCATAACTGTTGTTGCTCTTGGTGCAATACTAGAAAAAAGCGGCGTCTATGAAATAACTCTAATGACATCCAAAGGACGAGTTCTAGGCTCCAGTTCAATTGAAAAGGATGGCATCGTTCCGGATATTCCTAGTTCAGATTTATTACTGCCATTACAACAAGGCCGTGATCATGTGGTATTAGACTTAAATGACGATGCTAGCCGAATGATCCGTGTACTGACTCGTATTAGTATTAATAATAATGAAGATTATCTGGTGCTGCAGGCGATGGCTCCTATTAGTGAGCGTATTCATCGCTTAGCCTCCACTGTACAACAGGCTTACTCGGAATATAAAGGCCTGGTTTATCTGCGAAAGCCCCTAAAAACAACCTTTACTTTAACCTTATCTTTAGTTTTATTACTGGGTATTTTAAGTGCAGTCTGGGCAGCTTTTTCTTCAGCAAAACGCATTGCAGCACCTATACGGGATTTATCTGAAGGCACTAAAGCGGTTGCAGAAGGTGAGTATAGTAAGCCGATTCCTATTTCGAATAATGATGATTTTGGCTTATTAATTAGGTCATTCAATAAAATGGTACGTCGCTTATCCTGTACACATAAAGAGCTTGAAGAAAGTCATCAACAGGAAAAACGACAGAAAGACTATCTTGAAGTGGTGCTAGGAAGCCTGTCTTCAGGTATTATTAGTTTATCTGAAGATCAAACTATTCGAACTTGTAATCCGGAAGTCAGTCATATTTTGGGAATTTATGTGAATGAATACCAGGGGAAATCACTAACATTATTAACACAGGAAAAAATTGAATTAAAACCACTAGTGAACTGGATTATAAATTCGATAGAAAAACGTGTTAAACACTGGAATGAGGAGATGACTCTTAGTGAGCCAAATGGTAGTAAAAACCTGTTATGTCGAGGTAATGCTCTGTCTGATGGTGGTTATGTCATTGTTATTGAAAATGTGACTTCATTAGTTCAGGCACAACGAGATGCCGCATGGGGTGAAGTGGCACGGCGTTTAGCCCACGAAATTAAGAACCCTTTAACACCGATACAATTATCAGCAGAACGACTACGTCATAAATATTTAAAAACGATGAAAGATAAGGATGCTGAAACTCTTGATCGTTTGACGTCAACAATTATCAATCAGGTTGATAGTATGAAAGATATGGTTAAGGCTTTTTCTGAATATGCGAAAATTCCGGAATTGAAGATGCAGTCATTGGAAATTAAAAAATTATTAACAGAAGTAGTTGACCTCTACCGTGGTAACGATAAACTAAGCATTATACAAGAACTAACACTTTCCGATACTTTGATTGAAGGTGATCATGGAAGATTGCGTCAGGTGTTTCATAATCTGATAAAAAATGCTTTGGAAGCAGCTATTGAACGGGAAAAAGTTGTTTTGACAATAAGCGGAACTTTATTGGAAAAAAATAACCATCAATTTTGTCTATTACAATTAAAAGATGATGGTGTGGGCTTTCCTGAAGACTTATTAAATAATATATTTGACCCTTATGTGACGAACAAACCTAAGGGCACAGGTCTGGGACTTGCAATTGTGAAGAAGATCATTGAAGAACATGGTGGTTCGATTATGGCAGAAAATTCTTCAGAAGGTGGAGCAATGATCAGCATTGATCTTCCTGTTGTAAACAAAGAAAAATCTGCAGTCTAAAAATATTAGTCTGAAGATTAAAGAATTAAATTTTTAAGGAAAAAATAATGGCATCAGCTTATATACTGGTTGTGGATGATGAGCCTGATATTCGTCAACTGGTTAAAGAAATACTGGAAGATGAAGGTTATGAGGTAGAAACTGCTGAAAATGGTCAAACTGCCAGGGAAAGTTTTAAGCATAGACGACCTGAATTGGTATTGTTAGATATATGGATGCCGGATATTGATGGCATCAGCCTGCTTAAAGAGTGGTCGGATAATGATGATATTGATCAATTGCCTGTTGTCATGATGTCCGGGCATGGTAGTGTTGAAACAGCAGTTGAAGCAACGCGTCTCGGTGCTTATGACTTTCTGGAAAAGCCTCTATCACTGGCTAAGTTATTATTAACCATAGAGCATGCATTACAGACCTATAAACTGGATAAAGAAAACCAGGGTATGCGACAGCAATTATTTGCTGATGATGAACCTATTGGAAAAAGTAAAGTTAATGAAGCTTTGCGCCATGAAATTGAGCAAATAGCTCAGCATGATGCCAGAGTATTGTTTAGCGGTGAATCAGGCAGTGGTAAAAGCAAGTATTCACGATTGATGCATCATTTGAGTGCACGTAAAGATGAACCTTATATTGAAATAGGAGTGGCAACATTAGATCCTTTAAATTCAGCACGTGAATTGTTTGGTTCTGAGCAGGATAGCCAGATTTATTATGGCTTATTAGAGCAGGCTGGCAGTGGTACACTTTATATTGATGACATTGCAGATATGGATATGGCCACTCAGGGGCGTTTACTTAATGCACTTGAAACAGAATATTTTCATCGCATTGATGGCGCAGATTCAATTCCTCTTAAATGCCGTATTATCACTGCTAGCAAGTATCCATTGAAAAGTTTGGTATCGGAGGAGAAATTTAAAGCAGAACTATATTTTCAGCTTAATGTTTTGCCTATAAGAGTGCCACCATTGAGAGAGCATTGTGAAGATGTGCCGGATTTATTGAATTATTATCGAGATCGTTTTGTACAACAGGAGCAGTTTAATTATAGAAATTTTTCTATTGCAGCCTTAAATCGGTTACGTAATTATTCCTGGCCTGGTAATTTGGTAGAGCTTAAAAATTTAGTACAAAGATTACTCATTCTTTCAGAAGATGAAAATATTTCATTAGATGAAGTAGAGAATTGTCTTGAGCAAATTATTCAAAAACGTAGGGATGCAGGTGTTAATGAGGCTTCCTATATGGAATCTGACAATAATATATTGAATGCTTTGTTTGAACTGCCCTTAAAAGAAGCCCGCGAATCATTTGAGAAATCCTATTTAGAACAAAAGCTGATTAAATTGGGTGGAAGTGTGGGCAAGGTAGCACAATTAGCAGGTGTTGAACGAACGCATCTATATCGTAAAATGAAAGCTTTGGGTATTGATGCTAAAAAAATAGCAAAAAAAGCAAAATAGTATAAGATTTAAAAATTATGAAAATTCTTATTTTAGGGGCAGGGCAGGTAGGTTCCTCTCTGGCTGAACATCTTTCTAGTGAAGATAATGATATTACCATTGTTGATCTGGATGGCCGACAACTGGCAATATTACAGGACCGTTTAGATATTCGCACTGTGAAAGGGCGAGGCTCTCATCCTGATATTTTAAAACAGGCAGGTTGTGATGATGCTGATATGCTTATTGCGGTCACAAATAGTGATGAGACCAATATGATTGCCTGTCAAATTGCGTATACTATTTTTCATACCCAAACCAAAATTGCTCGAGTCCGTTCCAGTCAATACCTTAATTATAAAGAACTCTTTTCATCAGATGCTTTGCCTGTTGATGTGTTGATTAGTCCGGAACAATTAGTAACAGATTATATTAAAGGTCTGATTGACTATCCGGGTGCTCTACAAGTACTGGATTTTGCTGATGGCCTGGTACAGCTTGTTTCGATGCGTGTTTTTAGAGGTGGCCCTATGTTAGGGCATGAATTACATGAGATTCGTGATCATATGCCGGGGATTGATACACGGGTAGCGGCGATTTATCGCAAAGGTAATTCTATAATACCTAAAGCCGATACAATTATTGAAGAAGATGATGAAGTCTTTTTTATTGTGGAACGTCGTAATACACGTAAGGTTATGTCTGAACTAAGGCGTGTGGATAAGCCATTCAAACGTATTATGATTGCAGGTGGCGGTAATATTGGCCAGCGATTAGCCAGAACTCTTGAAAATCGTTTTCATGTAAAAATTATAGACAATAATAAATCTCATGCCAGAACTTTATCTGAAGAATTAGAAAAAACTATTGTACTATTAGGTGATGCTTCCGATGAAGAATTGTTAATGGAAGAGAATATTGAAGACACAGATGTTTTTTGTGCTTTAACCAATGATGATGAGGCAAATATTATGTCAGCCTTGCTGGCAAAAAGATTGGGTGCCAGAAAAGTTATGGCTTTAATTAACCGAACAGCCTATGTTGATCTGGTTGAAAGTGGTGATATTGATCTTGCGATTTCACCTCAACAAGCGACTATAGGCAGTCTATTGACACATGTCAGGCGTGGTGATGTTGTAAAAGTGCATTCTTTACGAAAGGGTGCAGCTGAAGCGATTGAGGCAATTGCCCATGGTGACAGAAAAACTTCACAGGTTGTCGGGCGCAGTATTGAAGAAATACCTTTACCTCCCGGCACCACCATTGGTGCTATTGTGCGTGAAGGTGAAGTTATTATCAGTCATCATGATACAATGATTGAAACTGATGATCATATGATTTTATTTCTGGTAGATAAACGTCATATTGCTGATGTTGAAAAACTTTTCCAGGTCGATATTAATTTTATTTAATTCACTATTAATTACCTATCTCTCATCAAGCATGAATTTATCCACACACTCTCTTGGCAGGAAAAAATATTTTCAAAGTAATAGTAGCGAAAAATTCATTGGCCGAGGGCTCTAATCTATGCAACCACTTGTTATATTAAGAATTGTTGGTCTATTACTGATGGTTTTCAGTAGTACTGTTATACCGCCTTTAGCCGTATCGTGGTGGTATGAGGATACTGAAACTATTGCTTTTATCAATGCTTTTTTGATTATCTTATGTGTTGGTTTTTTAATCTGGATGCCAGTCAGAAATCGCCATCGTGAATTAAAAATTCGTGATGGTTTTGTGGTTGTGGTTTTATTCTGGTTTGTTTTTAGTCTGGTAGGTTCAATTCCTCTCTATCTTTCTCAAACTTTGGGTGCCAGCTTCACGGATGCCTTATTTGAATCTATTTCTGCTTTAACAACAACTGGAGCCACTGTTTTTACCGGACTGGATGATATGCCACGCTCTATTCTTTATTATCGTCAGCAATTACAGTGGTTGGGTGGCATGGGTATTATTGTTCTGGCAGTGGCAGTTTTACCCATATTAGGCATTGGTGGTATGCAGTTATACAGAGCTGAATATCCAGGGCCGGTAAAAGATAATAAACTGACCCCTAGAATCACAGAAACATCCAAAGCACTCTGGTATATTTACCTGGGCTTAACTATTAGCTGTGGGGTAGCTTATTGGTTAGCCGGCATGACTCCATTTGATGCGATTGGACATAGTTTTTCAACCGTGGCTATTGGTGGCTTTTCAACCCATGATGCCTCTATTGGTTATTTTAATAGTGGAGTTATTGAAATAATTGCCGGTTTTTTTATGATTTTAGCCGGTGTTAATTTTGCCTTACATTTTAGTGCCCTACGCTCACATAATATTAAAGTATATTTTTTTGATGTGGAATTCAAAGTTTATCTAGCCATTTTAGCTTCAGCCTCTACCATCTCAGTTTTGTATCTCTATTTTACGGGTACCTTTGGTTCCTGGGGAGATGCATTACATCATGGTATCTTTCAAACGATATCCATTGGAACCACAGCAGGATTTACCACAGCAGAATATTATAACTGGCCTGGTTTTTTACCGGTGATGCTATTATTTTTAAGCTTTATTGGTGGTTGTGCTGGTTCAACTGGTGGTGGTATGAAAGTGATCCGTTTTATTTTATTATTTAAGCAAGGCTTGAGAGAAATTTTTAGATTGATTCATCCCAGTGCTCAAATTCCCGTTAAAATTGGTGGTAAGGCCATGCCGGAAAATGTTTCTAATGCAATTTGGGGATTTTTTGCGCTTTATGTGGCCAGTTTCAGCATTATGATGTTACTGCTGATGGCTTCAGGTCTTAATCAGGTGACCGCATTTTCTGCTCTTGCTGCATGTTTAAATAACTTAGGACCAGGCTTAGGCGATGTTGGTGCTAATTATATGGGGATAAATGATTTTTCTAAATGGGTACTTTGTTTTGCGATGATTCTGGGACGCCTGGAGATTTTTACCTTATTGGTTATTTTGACCCCTTCTTTTTGGCGTCGATAAGAATATTGGATTTAAGATTAATGCAAGAGATTAGAAGTAAATGGAATGCACGCTATAAAAAAGCCTATGTTCCTAATCAGGTGATTGATGTTTTAAAACTAAATCAGCATTTATTGTCCGGCAAAGGCAAGTCTTTAGATTTTGCATGTGGTCTCGGTGGAAATGCCTTGCGCATGGCGGAGCTAGGTTATGAAAGCCATGCCTGGGATATTTCTGATTCAGCACTTGAGAAAATACATGAATTTGCTCAGGAGCGTAAAATTAAATTAATCACTAAACAATGTGATGTCAGTCAGGAAAAATTAGAGGAAGAAAGTTTTGACATCATTATAGTCAGTCGATTTTTATTAAGAGAATTAATTCCTTCCTTAATTACTGCACTTAAGCCAGAAGGCCTTATTTTTTATCAGACTTTTGTCCAACAAGTTCAAAAGCAGTCTGTAGCAGATACTTCATCTGGCACTAACAACAAAAATTATCATTTAGAACGAAATGAATTATTAAATTTATTTTCAGAATTAGATATTTGCTATTATCGAGAAGAGGCTACGCTAGGAGATATGTCTATGGGAATACGTAGTGAAGCACTCTTAGTTGTACAAAAGAAGATGATAGAAAAATAATGAGTTATCAACCCGCTGTGTTTCTGGATAGAGATGGCGTCATTAATTTCGACTCTGGTTATGTTTATAAAATTGAAGAGTTTCAATTTGTTCCGGGTGTTTTTTCCGCTTGCCGGGAGTTTATTCGTTTAGGCTATCAAATTATTATTATTACCAATCAGTCAGGCATTGCACGAGGTTTGTATACTGTAGAAGACTTTAAACGATTAACCAAATGGATGTTGGATCAATTTAAAGAGCATGGTGTAGAAATTACTGATATTTATTATTGTCCACATCATGATGTTTATGGTAAAGGTCAATATAAACTTGACTGTCATTGTCGTAAACCCAAAACAGGTATGATCAAACAGGCGGATACTGAACATCAGGTCAATCTACAACAATCTATTTTAATAGGAGATACACATGGTGATATTAAGGCAGGGCGAGCAGCAGGAATTGGTAAAAATTACCTAGTTAAAACAGGTAAGCATATCACTAATGAGAGTTTAGAAATTGCAGATGGCGTTTATGATGATCTGCTTGCATTGTCAAACTCTTCTATTTTAAAAAATGTATAAAGTTGAGGTTAATCATAGTTTATGTATATTGATCAAACTGTATTAACTTTTGGCCGGGCTATGCGTGAAAAGTATGGCTTTAAGGTACATAAACTGGCTATTGATGCACAATTTACCTGTCCCAACCGTGATGGTACGAAAGGTATTGGTGGTTGTACTTTTTGTAATAATACTTCTTTTAGTCCCAAAGCCAGAAAACCCTCTTCAGTTGATGAGCAAATAGAAGCAGGGCGTCAGGTGATTATAAAACGCACCGGAGCTACTCATTACCTGGCTTATTTTCAGGCATACACAAATACTTATGCAGATATTAATTATTTAAAAGAGCTTTATGATAATGCCTTGTCGGAGCCTGATGTAATAGGCTTATCAATAGGAACTAGACCAGACTGTGTACCTGATAGAGTACTGGAATTATTAGCAGAGTATCAGGACAAAGGTTTTGAAATCTGGCTGGAGCTGGGTTTGCAGTCCAGCTTTGATAAAACACTTGAACTGGTTAACCGTGGTCATACTTTTGCAGATTATCTGGATGCGATAAAGCGGGCCAAAAACTATAATTTGCAGGTTTGCACACACCTTATTGTTGGCCTGCCTGAAGAAAACAGGCAACAGAGTCTGGATAGTATGTCACTGGTCTTAGCAAGCAAACCACAGGGCATAAAAATACATCCACTACATATTGTCAAAGGTACTCAACTGGCTCGTCAGTGGAAATCAGGTGACTATCAGCAACTGAGCATGGAAGAATATGTTGATATTGTAGTTGATATGGTTAAAATGTCTCCTAAGGATATGATATTCCACCGTCTTACAGGCACGGCTTCAAAGGATATTTTATTAGCTCCAGCCTGGTGTAATAAGAAATGGATGGTGTTAAATGAAATAACCAGGAAACTAGCCTGAATAATTATTAAATGCCCATGATAATAAAAAAAGCAAAGAAAATTAAACTGGTAATATTTGATGTAGACGGTGTGCTGACTGACGGTATGCTTAATTACGGTAGTGAAGGTGAATTATTTAAGCAGTTTAATGTTAAAGATGGCGTAGGGATTAAATTGTTACAGCAATATCATATTGATGTAGCAGTGATTACAGCCAAAGATTCAAAACCTTTACAACAACGTATGAATGACCTATCTGTGCATTATTTTTATCCATGTTGTAATAATAAAAATCAGGCTTTTTCTGAGTTATTAGAAAAATTGTCAATCACTGCAGAACAAGTAGCTTATATAGGTGATGATGTCATCGATCTGCCAGTAATGAATCAGGTAGGATTAGCCATTGCTGTTCAGGATTCACATGACTTTGTGAAAAAAACAGCTGATTATACAACTCTGGCAAAAGGTGGCCAGGGAGTGGCCAGAGAAGTTGCAGATTTAATTTTAGATGCACAGTTTGATTTGGATACTTTGTATAATAATATGGCTCAGGGACATAGTGAATGTAAAGAGTTTCAGCAATGATGGATGTTGTTAGAAGCTTAGAAACTAGTCCGTACTAAGGTATGCCGGTGGGTTTAAGTGAGGATGCTCGAACACATCCATGTGGCGCTTAGTTACGACATCCATGTCTTCACAAACCTCACTTAAATCCACCGGCATACCTTATTACTCTGTAGTACTTTTTTGATACGGTGTTGTCCCAGAGCAAAAGATATTTCATAACTAGTCCCTATGTACCCCAAGGCACTTCCTGCGGGGTGTAAATTGCTCTTGATCTTAATTCCTCCTTGTTTTAAGGGGGATTGAGGGGGTTGCTCTTTCACCCTAGGAATATGATGCGGGTAGTGTCTGATGGGGGTGGTGATATTTACAGGGGTTTTTCGAGGCATGGATGCCGAGGTTGAGCGTGCCATGGATGGCATTGAGCGTCCCATGAAAATGTCACCACCCCCCATTAGACACGGATTCCACCCACTCTCATTTCCGAACGCCCAATTTGGAGTTTTATGAACACTCAAGATTTTAAAATTGTTATCCCGGCTCGTTATGCTTCTGCCAGGCTACCTGGAAAGCCCTTAATAAAAATAGCGGGCAAGCCAATGATCCAGCATACTTATGAACGTGCTAAACAATGTATGGCTGATGAGGTGGTTATTGCCACGGATGATCAGAGGATTGCTGATGAGGCAAGTAAATTTACTAATGATATAGTGATGACTTCAGAAGATCATAACTCTGGAACTGAACGTTTGGCTGAAGTGGTGGAGATTAAAAGGTGGCATGAAAATACTATTGTGGTCAATGTGCAAGGTGATGAACCTTTGATATTACCGCAACATATTGAACTGGTGGCCAAATCACTGGGTGAGAATACACAGGCAGGTCTTTCAACCCTGGCTAGTCCTATTGATTCAATAGCAGATATTTTTGATACTAATATTGTTAAAGTCGTACTGGATTTTCAGGGTAATGCACTTTATTTCTCACGTGCAGTAATTCCATGGGCCAGAGATTCCTTTTCTATGCAATCTGATATGAATGAGCTTGGTAAAGAAGATATCAAGAAACTAATGGCGCAAGCCAATTGGTATCGTCATATTGGGCTGTATGCGTATAGGGTGTCAACATTAAAAAGATATATGAAATTAGAGCCTTGTATGCTGGAAAAAATAGAATCACTTGAGCAGTTGCGAATACTTTATAATGGAATTGCTATTCATGTCTCGATTGTTGAAGATCAACCGGGACATGGTGTGGATGTTGAAGCAGACATTGAAAAAGTAGAAAAACAATTGAGAGCATATAATGACTAATAACAATTCAATTTTATCCATTGCTAAGGAGTCGTTGACAGAACAGGCTCATGCATTAATGAATTTATCAGAAGAACTGGGTGATGAATTTATTAAAGCCGTGACAATGATTTTAGAAACTAAGGGTAGAGTTGTGGTTTGCGGTATGGGTAAGTCCGGCATAGTAGGGAAAAAGATGATGGCTACATTTGCTTCAACGGGAACGCCCAGTTTTTTTATGCATCCTGCAGAAGCATTTCATGGTGATTTAGGGATGTTGGCTAGAGAAGACTTATTAATTTTGATTTCATATAGTGGTGAAACAGGAGAAATAATTAATCTATTACCATCAGTTAAACTTTTTGGTAATAAAATTATTTCAATTGTGGGAGATACTAAGTCTACCATGGCGAATAATTCAGATGTTATTTTAAGTGTTAAAGTTGATCGTGAAGTTTGTCCTAATAATCTGGCACCAACAACATCTACATTGGCAACGATGGGAATAGGTGATGCTCTGGCTGTTGCTCTAATAAAAGAAAGAAATTTTAAGGCAGAAGATTTTGCTCGTTATCATCCTGGCGGTAGTCTTGGACGACGCTTATTGACCAAAGTTTCTGATGTGATGCATATCAAGAATCTACCGGTGATTTCACATGAAGTATCCCTTAAAGAGTCAGTAGTTGCGATTAGTGAAGGTCGTCTGGGACTTGTGCTTGTAGTTGAAAATAAAAAGTTGATCGGTATTGTGACTGATGGCGACTTACGTCGTGCTTTGGTGAATGAAGTGGATATGAATCAGGCTAAGATTACTGAGATCATGACGATTGATCCTATTACCATAGAGGCAACCACCATGCTAGCCAATGCAGAAGCTTTGATGATGGAAAATAAAATTAAAGCTTTGGTGGTGACTGATAATAAGAAAGAAGTACTAGGTATTCTGGAAATTTTCGATCGCTAGTATTTCAGCTTATACTTCTATGTTTGCTAAAGTGATTTTAGTGTAATTCAGTGGCAGTTGTTTTATCATCGTATTCCACAAAAGAGGCAACCTTCTGAATTATCTGATTTAACCAGACAGGCCAATTGTCAAAATCAATGCCATCAATAGAGTTTTTAACCGCTAAAGCCAGTTCTGTATCACCCTCAATCATTATGCGGCGTTGAAAAAATAAAGTATCCGGATCTTCACTGCGACTGGCTAATAAAATAAATTCTTTTGAATTCCCACTAAAAACCACATCAGCATTACTAATTTGAATAGACAATTGTAGTTTTTCTTCATGAAAAGTGAGAAAAAAACTGAGTCCCATATCATTAACAACAATATTGACCCACTTGCCTTCTAAACAGTCAAAGTCGCCCATTTCAATCTGTTCAGCCATTAAAGATTTAAGGATTTTTTCTGCTATTTTCTTTTGTAAAACAAACGGGATCTTGGGTAAGTGTTTTATGATTTTGGGCAAATCACTGCTTAACTTTTGTGCAACTTTTTGAACAATAATAGTCGGTGTTGGAAGTATTGGCATAGGTTTTTTCATAAAATGTAGTTTTTTTATCGAATGATTTTCTATAATGCAATAATTCAACAACTTATTCATTGATTATTATCAATTGTATTTGACGTATAAATTGCTAACATGACAAAATTCTTAACTCTTAATACGTAGTCCTAAAATTTATGATTGAACTTGTTTGCCCTGCTGGTAACTTACCAGCACTTAAAGAAGCCGTGAATAATGGAGCTAATGCTGTCTATATTGGTTTTAAAGATGATACCAATGCACGTCATTTTGCCGGCTTGAATTTTAATGAAAAAAATCTTCCTAAAGCTATAGAATATGCACATCAACGAGGTACAAAAGTTTTTGTTGCAATTAACACATACCCACAGCCAGATGGCTGGCAACGCTGGAAAAAAGCAGTGGATATGGCTTCTGATCTAGGTGTTGATGCTTTAATTATGGCAGATATCGGGATTCTGGACTATGCTGCCAATCACCATCCACAAGTGTCACGTCATTTATCTGTACAGGGTTCGGCAACAAGCTACGAATCTTTAAAGTATTATCAACAAAATTTTGGTATTAAACGAGCAGTATTACCAAGGGTTCTTTCTGTTGTCCAGGTCAGACAATTAGCCACAAAGTCTCCCGTTGAACTGGAAGTTTTTGGCTTTGGCAGCCTGTGTATTATGGCAGAAGGGCGTTGTCATTTATCTTCTTATGTTACTGGTGAATCACCCAATACCTGTGGTGCTTGTTCACCAGCGAAGTCAGTACGTTGGGAACAAACACCACAGGGGCTGGAGTCACGTCTTAATGATGTGCTAATTGATCGTTATGATGATAATGAAAATACAGGTTATCCGACTCTCTGTAAAGGACGCTTTAGTGTAGGAAAAAATACTTTTCATGTGCTGGAAGAACCAACTAGTCTGAATACTATTGGTATTTTGCCGGAGTTAGATGAAATTGGGATTAAGGCGATAAAGATAGAAGGGCGCCAGCGTAGTCCGGCTTATACCAAACAAGTAACACAGGTCTGGCGTCAGGCGATTGATTCTTATTATGCTGATCCAGAGAATTATAAGCCTAAAATGCAGTGGACAGCTGCATTGGATAAGGTATCAGAGGGGTCACAAACGACATTGGGAGCTTACAGCAGACCATGGCAGTAGGTCGTTCAGAAATGAATATGTAATCTGTGCTGAGGATGTGTCTGGACTTATCGGGGACGCTCAAGGCCATCCATGGCACGCTTAGTTGCGCCATCCATGGATCCACAAGCCCCGAATAGAGACCAGACCACACCCTCATCACTACCATTATCACTTTCCTAACTTGGGGTGGGGGAGAGCAAGAGCCTAAGCTCAAAAGCATTAAAACAGAGATACTGGAAAACTCCGTCATTCCCGCATTCTTTTAGCGGGAATCTATATTAGTTGACTATAAGTCATGGATATATGTGATTATTTCTTTGCAAATATATCAGCAGAAAGTTAAGTTGCTGTAGCTACGCTACTGCTTTTGATCTACCCCAGCCCCAGCGAGAAACATGATGTCGGTAGTGTCTGGAGATGAGGGATAATTTTTGCGGGGCTTTTCGAGGCAGGATTCCGAGGATGAGCATGTCATGGATGACCTTGAAGCGTCCCCGATAAGTACCAGCCCACTTCACCATTCACGGATTTAAAAAACAACCATTTTGGAGTAATAAATGAAGTTATCTGTTGGGCCATTATTGTATTTTTGGGCACAGGATCAAATTGAAGAGTTTTATCAGGATATGATTAATAGTTCTGTGGATATTATCTATCTGGGTGAAACGGTTTGTTCTAAACGTCGTTCTCTGAATTTTGAACAATGGATGGAGTTGGCTCGTAGTGTCAAAGATGCAGGTAAAGAAGTTGTTTTATCTATTTTGTCCTTGATTGAGGCAGAATCAGAGCTAAAAACCCTAAAGCGTTATTGTGATAATGGTGAGTTTAAAGTTGAAGCTAATGATATGGCAGCTGTGCAAATATTAGCAGAAAATAAAGTGCCTTTTAGCTGTGGTCCGACGATTAATATTTATAATGCTCAAACTTTGGCTGTTTTACATAAACATGGCTTATATCGCTGGGTGATGCCGGTAGAGCTTTCCAGACAGACTTTAAGTGATATTCTGGCAGAATTAGAAGTGCTGGGTATTAAAGATAAGATTGAAACTGAAATATTTAGTTATGGACATATGCCTCTGGCATTGTCAGCTCGTTGTTTTACAGCTCGAGCTCATAATTTACCTAAAGATCAGTGTGATCTGAAGTGTATTGATTATCCTGATGGGCTACAGGTTAAAAGTCAAGAAGATCAAAGTTTATTTACCTTGAATGGCATTCAGACTTTATCCGGTTTACGTTATGATTTATATAATGAATTACAGGAGATGCAGGAGATGGGAATTGATATTATACGTATCAGTCCACGTTCTCAACAAATGCTCAAATTGATTGATATTTATGATCAGAAAATAAATGGTGGGGCTGAGAGTGATTATAAAATTGCTGATAACTGCAATGGTTATTGGTATGGTGAACCTGGAATGGTGCAGAAATTGTACTAATAATTCCTACAAATTATGACAAAAATATCTGACATCAATTATTATCCATTACGGTAAAATCCTTAATCACTAATACAAATCACATACATGGATTAAGGATGATCACATGAAACTAAGAGATTTTTGTTCTTTTTATGCTCAGGATGGCTTATTTTTACCAGTGGGTTCATATACGGTTGAGGAACTTTCTCCGCAACAGATGGAGTCGATTTTAAAAACTCAAAATAAAAAATCTTTAGCCTCACAACATTATTCATACTCTTCTCATAAGGATCATAAATTACTTAAATAATATTGGTAAGCTGGCTTAATTCTATTATAATGGAATTATTAATGAGGTACTTGCAAAACTGCTCTTAACCTCCCCTTTCTTTAGAAGGGGGAATTAGGGTGTTGGTTTTTATTTCCTAACTTATTGATAACATAAGAAATATTGAACCCCCTTAAATCCACCTTTGAAAAAGGGGGAAGCTAAAGGCATAAGATTTGTTAGTTTTGCAAGTACCTCTAATGATTATAGTAAATGGAGCAGGCTTTGAATATTATTGTCACTGGTGGTGCTGGTTTTATTGGTTCGGCGGTGATTCGTCAATATATTAAGGAAACAGATCATACCATTATTAATGTGGATGCTTTGACTTATGCCGGTAATCTGGAATCTTTGAAAGAAGTAGAGAATGATTCCCGATATCATTTTCAACAGGCTGATATCTGCGATAAAGAAGCAATGGAAAGAGTCTTTAAGCACTATCAACCTGATGCTGTGATGCACCTGGCAGCAGAGTCGCATGTGGATCGTTCCATTGATGGTCCGGCTGATTTTATTCAAACCAATATTGTTGGAACCTGTAATTTATTGGAAGTTGCTAGAGCTTATTGGAATCAATTGGATGACAATAAAAAAGAGAGTTTCCGTTTTCATCATGTGTCTACCGATGAAGTTTATGGTGATTTGGATGATACGGGGTTTTTTACTGAAGAGACTTCTTATGATCCCAGCTCACCCTATTCAGCCAGTAAGGCTTCTTCTGACCATCTGGTTCGTGCCTGGCATCGTACTTATGGCTTCTCGATTGTGATTACCAATTGTTCTAATAATTATGGCAGTCATCAATTTCCGGAAAAGCTGATTCCTTTGGTCACACTTAATGCATTAGAAGGAAAGCCTTTACCTATTTATGGTAATGGACAACAAATTAGAGACTGGTTACATGTTGATGATCATGCCCGTGCTCTGAGACTGGTTTTAGCTAAAGGTAAAAATAGTGAGACTTATAATATAGGTGGGCATAATGAGAAAACCAATCTTGAGGTTGTTAAAACTATTTGCACTTTATTAGACAAACTAGTACCGGACTCACCTTATACGCCCCATAAACAATTGATTACTTATGTTTCTGATCGTCCGGGACATGATCTACGTTATGCGATTGATGCCGATAAGATAGCAAAAGATTTAGGCTGGTTGCCACAAGAAACATTTGAATCGGGTATAGAAAAAACAATTTATTGGTATTTAAATAATAGTGAATGGTGCCAAAATGTTCAGGATGGTAGTTATCAGCGTGAACGTCTAGGCAGTGGTGATGAAGAATGAAAGGTATTATTTTAGCTGGTGGTTCGGGTACACGCTTATATCCTATTACTAAGGGTGTGAGTAAACAACTGACCCCTATTTATGATAAGCCAATGGTGTATTATCCATTGTCGGTATTAATGTTGGCTGGTATTACTGAAATATTAATTATTTCCAAGCCTTATGATTTACCACAGTTTGAGAATTTATTAGGTGACGGTTCTGATATTGGTATGAAATTCAGTTATAAATTTCAGCCTTCGCCGGATGGTTTGGCTCAGGCTTTTATTATTGGTGAAGACTTTATCGGCGATGATGATGTCTGTTTAGTATTAGGGGATAATATATTTTATGGTCATGGCTTTAAGAGGATGCTCAGACACTCGGTTAAAAATGTGATAGAGAAAAATAAGGCTACAGTTTTTGGATATTATGTTCGTGATCCAGAGCGTTATGGTGTGGCAGAATTTGATGACTCAGGCAATGTACTGAGTATTGAAGAAAAGCCTGAACACCCTAAAAGTAATCATGCAGTTGTTGGTTTATATTTCTATCCTAATAATGTGATAAATATTGCAAAAGCTGTTAAACCTTCTGAACGTGGAGAATTAGAAATTACCTCAGTGAATCAGGCCTATTTAGAACAGAAAAATTTAAAGGTTGAGTTATTGGGACGTGGTTTTGCATGGCTGGACACAGGTACTCATGAAAGTCTGATGGAAGCAGCTAATTATATTCAAACTATAGAAAATAGACAGGGTTTAAAGGTTGCCTGTATTGAAGAAATTGCTTATGAAATGGGCTATATTAGTAAAGAAAAATTGATTGAATTGGCACAGCCATTGAAGAAAAATCAATATGGTCAATATTTATTACGTCGGGCTGAAGAGGATATGACTTAGACTATGGAGTTTATAAAAACACAAATTCCGGATGTTATTCTTATCAAACCAAAAGTATTTGGTGATGATAGAGGCTATTTTATTGAAACTTTTCGGCAGGAACTTTTTACTAAGGTAAGTGGCATTAATACCACCTTCATACAGGATAATGAGTCTCGTTCGACTCATGGTGTGCTTAGGGGCTTGCATTATCAATTACCGCCTTTTGCGCAAAGTAAATTAGTGCGTGTTATTGAGGGTAGTGTTCTTGATGTTGCTGTGGATATTCGTCACGGCTCTCCAAGTTTTGGTCAAAATTTGACCATGGAATTATCTACAGATAATAAATATCAGCTATTTATTCCCCGTGGTTTTGCACATGGCTTTGTGGTACTTTCAGAAACAGCGACTTTTGCTTACAAAGTTGATAATTATTATTCCCCGGAATGTGACCGAGGTATTAGTTTTGATGATCCGGATATTGGTATTGACTGGCAGCTAGAAACTAATAAATTACAACTTTCGGATAAAGATAAAATTCAACCGTTCTTAAAAAAGGCAAAAGATTGTTTTAATTATCAGGATGATTTATACGGATAATAACTATATGAAATTATTTATCACTGGTGCTAAAGGTCAGGTTGGTTCAGAATTAGTTGATCAGGCACAAAACAAAGCGTATGAAGTTTTTGCTTATGGCTCAAAAGAACTGGATATTACGGATTTACCACAGTTGCAAAATACAATTAAAAAAATCAATCCTGATGTTATTATCAATGCAGCTGCTTATACGGCAGTAGATAAAGCAGAATCAGAAAGAGAGTTTGCCTTTGCTGTGAATTCTAAAGGCAGTGAAAACCTGGCTATTGTTTGCAAGCAACAGGATATTCCCTTGCTGCATATCTCTACAGATTATATTTATGATGGTGAAAAAGAATCTGCTTATACAGAGTTGGATATTCCTAAGCCAACAGGGGTTTATGGTGCATCGAAGTTAGCAGGTGATGAAAAAATTATTAAACTTTGGCATAAACATTTTATTTTAAGAGTCAGCTGGGTTTTTGGTGAACAGGGTAATAATTTTGTTAAAACCATGTTAAAACTGGCAGAGCAACGTGATGAGTTAAGTATCGTTGATGATCAATTTGGAGCACCCACTTCAGCAAAAGCAATTAGCCAAACTTTATTAACTATTTTAGAATCTGATCAATTTAATCAAGATGATTGTGCATGGGGTGTTTATAATTTGCAAAGTGATCCTAGGGTAAATTGGTTTGAATTTGCCCGGGAAATTTTTAAACAGGCTCATTCTATAGGATTAATAGATAAATCAATAAAACTTAATCCTATCCCTTCCTCAGAATTTCCCACCCCGGTTAAGCGTCCAACTAACTCAAAACTAGATGGGAAAAAACTACAAAAAGCCTTTAATATTCCCAGTGCGGATTGGTCATCAGATTTACAGAGTATGTTATCCTTTATGGTTTAAGCTAATTATAGCCTGGCTAACATTAAAAATATTTAATGTTACTTTGAATTTTATTTGTGCTAAACTCAAGATATCAAGAAAAACTATTGGACTTATTGTGTTACAAAAACTAAGACAATCATCATACTTATACGGCCGTACTCTTTTGAGTATGTTGCTGTTTGTGTGGTTGTCTATGGCGATAAGTCCCTGCGTCATAGCTAATGATCTGAATCTGGATAACAGTACTGACAAACTAAGTTTGCATGCCAATATGGAAGATTGTAGTTATTGTCCTGCTGAGGATGATAGTTCAGTCAGTATGAATTTATGCAACTTCACACAGAATCATTTTTATGATTCGATGACATTCAGTATGGATAATATTGAGGTTGACTCTTATGTCCTTTTTGAAATCCCCATTACTTTAGCAACAATTGTTCCCATAGTTCAATCCTTATCCTATATTGATCATCAAAGTAATTTTTATAGTCTTTCCCCTCTTAGCCTCACTGGCATCCTGCGCATTTAAAGCTTTTCTATTAGTTAACCTAAAAAATGCAGTTAAAATCTATTACAACAGCCAATAGCACTGCACCTTAAGGTTTTTCTAAATATTTTGGCTTCACCCGTAGAGTGACTACGAATAAAGTCAAAATGTTCAGGAAAATCCTTAATCTACAGCACTCTTGACTATTTCATAACGATGTCAACTGCATTTTCTAGGTTTAATATTTCTCGTATCTAAATTATTGTCTGATACGTTTCAATTGATATTATTTAATGGAAAATGTTATGAAATGGTCTCTTATTATTATTTTTATGATTGCCTTATTTATTACGGGAATCAATTATATGCATGAATTAATTGCTTATTATCTACCACAGTACGCTCAGCCTGAAACGGCCATGCAGCATGCAGAAAAACACCTTGATCCTAGTTATGTATGTCCTATGCATGGCAATATCATAAAAAATGAACCAGGAAGTTGTCCTATTTGTGGTATGGATTTAGTTGAACAAGTAGCTGAACCAGAAAGCACAAATAGACAGAGCAGTGAGAAAAAAATTCTCTATTGGGTAGCGCCAATGGATGCTAATTATCGACGTGACAAGCCCGGTCAATCACCTATGGGAATGGATTTAGTCCCAGTCTATGCTGAATCTGAAGAAGTGGTTCCTAATGTTGTAAAAATTAATTCAGCAGTACAACAAAATATCGGAGTTAAAACAATAAAAGTGAGCCGTGGTGATTTATGGCGAAAGATTAAAACAGTAGGCTATGTTGATTATGATGATAATTTAATCTCACATATCCATATACGCACAGAAGGTTGGATAGAAAAATTACAAGTGAGAGCAGTTGGCGATCGAGTTAAAAAAGATCAGCTATTAATGACTATTTATTCACCAGAATTGATTCGGGCACAGCAGGATTTTATACGTGTATTAAGTCATGATGGTCAATCATTAAGCTATGCAGCAGAGCGTAATCTCATCGCACTGGGAATGAGTCAGAGACAATTAAAAGTATTACGTAAAACAAAAAAGGTCACTCAGACGATCAATATTTATGCCCAGCAAAATGGTGTTATTAAACGCCTGAGTGTTCGTGATGGTATGTATGTGACACCCAGTAATGAGTTAATGAGTATTGTTGATCTCTCTTCTGTATGGATTCAAACCAATGTTTTTGAGAGTCAATCCAGTTGGATTAAGGAAGGTCAGGAAATGCAGGCAGTTTTAACTGCATATCCACAACAACAGTGGCAGGGAAAAGTAGATTATATCTATCCGGACTTAGATCCTATTACTCGTAGTTTAAAAGTCCGTCTTCAAGTAGCCAATAAAGATTTCAAATTAAAAAAAGAAATGTATGCTGAGGTTTTTATTAATGCAGGACAAATAAAAAATGCTTTGATTATTCCTAAACAGGCAGTGATTCGTGATGGTCAGGATGAACGTGTCATTGTGTCATTAGGACAGGGGAGTTTTAGAGCACAGCAAATAAAAACTGATGTAGAAATAGATGATCAGATTGTTGTTTTATCAGGATTAAAAGAAGCTGATGAGATTGTAACTTCAGCTCAGTTTTTAATTGATTCAGAAGCGAGTTTAAAAGCTAGTTTTGCACGGATGAAATAGGCAATAAAATGATAGAAAAAATTATAGATTGGTCAATAAAAAATAGAGTTTTAGTTTTAATGATTTCTCTGATGCTGAGCATTGGCGGTCTGATCTCAATAAAGACAACACCGATAGATGCTATTCCGGATTTATCTGATGTTCAAGTTATTATTAAAACATCATTTCCTGGTCAGGCACCGCAGGTGGTAGAGGATCAGGTCACTTATCCTTTGACAACAGCCATGTTAGCTGTGCCAGGTGCCACCACTGTTCGGGGCTACTCTTTCTTTGGTGATTCCTATGTTTATATCATTTTTGAGGATGGTACGGATTTGTATTGGGCTCGCTCCAGAGTATTGGAATACCTTAATCAGGTTTCCAGTAGTCTGCCTGCAGAAACAAAAACACAATTAGGACCTGATGCCAGTGGTGTGGGCTGGGTATATGAATATGCTCTGGTAGATAGGAGTGGGCATACAGATCTAGCTGAGTTGCGAAGTATTCAGGACTGGTTTTTAAAGTATGAATTACAGTCCGTGTCTGGTGTTTCAGAAGTGGCTACTATCGGTGGCTTTGTTAAACAATATCAAATTGTGATTAATCCTTATAAGTTACGTGCATACAAGCTACCTATGGAAGAGGTGATTAAATCCATTCAATCTGCAAATAGTGAAGTGGGTGGTTCGGTGATTGAGCTGGCTGAGGCTGAATATATGGTACGTAGTAAGGGCTATATTACCAGCATAAAAGATCTAGAAGAGGTATTAATTAGTGTCAATAAAACAGGTACCCCAATTTTATTACGTGATGTGGCTGATATTCGTTTAGGGCCACAGATGCGTCGCGGTATTGCAGAATTAGATGGTGAAGGTGAAGTGGTTGGTGGAATTGTGGTGATGCGTTTTGGTGAAAACGCACTCAATGTTATTGAAGCAGTTAAGGAAAAAATTTCTGAATTAAGTCAGGGCTTACCCAAAGGTGTTGAAATTGTAGAAACATATGATCGTTCTGTTTTAATTAATAATGCTGTGGATAATTTAAAATTTAAACTCATTGAAGAATTTATAGTTGTTGCATTAGTTTGTCTGATTTTTCTATTTCATTTTCGTTCAGTATTTGTGGTTATTATTAGCTTGCCCATTGGTATCTTAACGGCCTTTATGGTGATGAATGTTCAAGGGATTACAGCCAATATTATGTCACTGGGAGGCATTGCCATTGCCATTGGTGCTATGGTAGATGCCACGATTGTAATGATGGAAAATGTGCATAAGCATTTTGAAAGAGAAAATAAGTCAGGTGGTGTTACTAATAACAATCGCTGGCAGATAATTGCTAAAGCTTCAAAAGAAGTAGGCCCACCCTTATTTTTCTCATTACTTATTATTACCGTTAGTTTTGTGCCTGTGTTTGCGCTACAGGCTCAGGAAGGTAAGTTATTTGCACCTTTGGCTTATACCAAGACCTATGCAATGGCAGCTGCGGCAGCTCTATCTATTACACTGGTTCCAGTATTAATGGGCTACTTTATTCGTGGCAAGATTATTGCTGAGACTAAAAATCCAGTGAACCGTCTTTTGATTGCTACATATAAGCCCTTTATTAAAATGGTGCTTAAGTTTCCTAAAACGATTATTTTAGTTTCTATTGTTGTTACCCTTTCAGTTGTATGGCCAATGTTGGGCTGGGCTCCTTTAAAGCATAAAATAGGTAGTGAGTTTATGCCTGACTTGGATGAAGGTGATTTGATGTATATGCCAACAACATTTCCCAGTCTATCTATTGGTAAAGCAAAGGAATTATTACAGCAAACCAATAAATTAATTATGACAGTGCCGGAAGTTAGTCAGGCTTTTGGTAAAATTGGTAGGGCAGAAACTGCCACAGATCCAGCACCATTAACCATGATTGAAACCCTGATTCGCCTAAAGCCTAAAAGTGAATGGCGAGAAGGGATGGATTTGGCTCAACTGAAAAAAGAGCTGAATAAGGTGGTAAAAATTCCCAGTTTAAGTAATGCCTGGGTGATGCCGATTAAAACTCGTATTGATATGTTATCAACGGGAATAAAAACGCCTATTGGTATTAAAATTTCTGGTGCAAATCTCAGTGAAATTGAACGTATCGGCAGTCAAATTGAAAGAATTCTGACTAAAGTTCCGGGTACGCTATCCGTATTTGCAGATAAAGCTAATAATGGACGTTATATAACAGTGGATATTAAGCGCCAAAAAGCAGCTCGCCTGGGATTAACGATTAAAGATATTCAAATAGTGGTTGGTAGTGCTATTGGAGGCCTTAATATTAGTGAAAGTGTAGAAGGTCTGGAACGTTACCCTATCAATATACGTTATCCTCAAGTAACACGTGATTCAGTTGCAGCTATAAAACTTTTACCAGTCATTGCTAAAAATGGCGCTCAAATTCCTTTAGGTGATGTTGCTGATATTTATTATGAGTCAGGCCCTCCCATGATTAAAAGTGAGAATGCCCGTCTTAATGGCTGGGTATTTGTGGATATCAGCGATCGTGATATAGGATCTTATGTTAAAGAGGCAAAAAACTTTTTGCAATATAATCTGGAATTACCCTCGGGCTATTCTTTGGTCTGGTCAGGACAATTTGAATATTTATTAAGAGCTCAGGAAAGAATGTCTGTCGTTGTACCATTGGCATTAATGATTATTATTGTACTACTGTATCTTAATTTTAAAAATTTTGCTGATGTACTAATGATTTTAGGTGCCTTACCTATGGCATTAGTCGGTGGTGTCTGGTTACTTTATTTGCTGAACTTTAACTTCTCGGTAGCAGTGTGGATTGGCTTTATTGCCCTGGCTGGTGTAGCCGCAGAAACAGGAGTCATTATGTTAGTATATTTAAAAAATTCCTGGAATGAACGACTATTAGTTGCTAAGCAACAATCCAAAAAAGTGACTAAAAAGGATTTAACAGAAGCCATTATTGAAGGAGCCTTATTGAGAATTCGTCCTAAAATAATGACAGTAGCAGCCATTATAGCCGGCTTATTACCCATCATGCTGACAACAGGAACAGGCTCAGAAGTCATGCAGCGTATTGCAGCACCCATGGTAGGAGGAATGATTAGCGCTATGATCTTGACTCTTCTAGTCATACCCGCCATCTTCTCCCTTTATCATGGCCATGCTTTAAAAAAGGTAAAGAGATAGTTTTAAGTGTTTAGAGCTCTGGCTTTTTCTTCTGCTCTTTCACCTACAATGAGGAATATGATGTTGGTAGTGATGATGGGTGAGGTATAGGATAGTTCTGGGGTTTATGAAAACATGGATGTTTTCATAAAGCGTCACATGGATGTGCTTGAGCGTCCCAAGAACTATCCTATACCTTACCCCTTAGCACGGTTTAAACCACCATTTCCGAATGCCTACTCCCACTCTCCAGTAAGATGATGCATTAAGTCATCGACATCTAATTCTGAAATAACTTTATCACGTACTGAGTTACCAGAGTCATGAGTTGATTCTTTGTTACCGGTCGCTAAGGGATGCCATTTTGGTAAAGGCTTACCTTCAGCAAGTAAACGATAACTGCAGCTTGATGGCATAAAATAGACCTGATCCAGGTTCTGACTGGTTAAGGTGATACAATCAGGTATAAGGACACTTCTATTTTTATAGTCATTACATTGGCAGGTTTCATGATCTAGATATTGACAGACTACATTGGTGCCATAAAGCTCTCCGGTGTCTTCATCTTCCAGTTTATGTAAACAGCATTTTGCACAGTCATCACAAAGCTGTTCCCATTCTGATTGTGACATCTCGGATAATTTTTTGTATTCCCAATAGTTTTTTGGCATGATGATGAGTGTTAAGTGTTAAGTGTTAAGTGTTAAGTGTTAAGTGTTAAGTGAGAGTGTTTTAATGTTAATTAAAAAGTTATTTCGTATGACGGCTGTTATTGTGCATGTTCTTTGGGGAGCAGTGCAAGTTTTTTATTATATAGATGCAAAAAAAGGTATTGCTGAAAAAGAGAAAAAGCTGATTAAGCATTGGTTTAAATTTTTTTTACAAAAACTTCGGATTGAAAAGAGAGTTCATGGAGAGTTTTCATCAATCAATCACCTGATGGTTTCAAATCATGTATCATGGATGGATATTATTGTTTTAAACTCTATTTATGAAACGCATTTCATTGCAAAAAGTGAGATTAGAAAATGGCCCATAGTCGGCTGGCTCAGTGCTAATACGGGCACGCTCTTTGTTAAGCGTAGCAGTATGACTGATGCTCGACGTCTTAATGAAACTATTGCGCAGTTATTAAGTACAGGGCAGTGTATTACTCTTTTTCCTGAAGGAGGAACCAGTAATGGAAAACAAATAGCAAAATTTTATCCAGGACTTTTTCAGTCAGCTTTAAATGCACAACTTATTGTACCTGATGCTGAAATAGTGATTCAGCCAGTGGTCATCAGTTATCAGCATAATAATCAATATTCACAGGATATCCCTTATATTGATGATATCAGCTTATGGTCGAATTTCTGGATGATACTGGGTCTTGAGAAAATCACTGTAGATGTTTATTTTACACCAAAAATACCTGTTGCTAATAGAACACGAAAGCAACTTTCCCAACAAGCCCAACAGCAAATTCAAGACGTTTTGTCTGATTGTTTTTCCTGATTACTTACAATATTCCGCCATACTAAGTAATTAATGTAGTGCTCTACCTATCCACGCTGTTTACCGTAGTCATTATACAGCGTGGACAGATGAAGCCATGCCCACCCTACTTTTCACTCTTTTATTTCTGAGTATTAAATAACCTAAAAATAATAATGATAATCATTGCAAATGGTAATGATTATCATTAGAATGTAGGTTGAGTTTAATTTAGGGGGGAGATAAAATGAAGTTAAAGCTAATAGCAGCATCAATTATTTGTATAGGTTTTGGATCGCAATCTGTTGTGGCAAATGATTTGTCAGATTTGAAAGCACAATTAAAAATAATGCAGGCACAAATGCAAGTAATGCAAAGCAAACTAGATGCACAAGAATTAAAAATCAGTGCACAATACTCTGTGTTGAAGATTAAAAAAGAGGAAGCAGCCTCAATAAAGCATCAACAGTCTGTTAGAGTGAAAGAACTAGAGACAAAAGGTATTAAGCGTCAGGTTGCGGACTTTATTACCATGGGAGGAGTGATTGATGTCATTGCAAAGCAGACAAATAATGATAGCTGGTCAGGAGATACGGCAAGTGATTTAGTCTTAGATGCGCTGGAATTAAGTTTTGAGGCATCCGCTGGTGATTGGTTCAATGGCTCAATCATATTTTTATATGAAGATGCTTCTGATGATAACATTCTTCTCGATCAAGCTTATATTACCTTTGATAATGCAAAAGTTACTCCATTCTATGCTACAGCAGGTCGTTATTATGTACCATTTGGTAACTTTGAATCTAATATGATTTCAGATCCAGTCACTTTAACACTGGGTGAAATCCGTGCTGATGTTGCTCAATTAGGTGTTGAAATGGACAATGATTTTTATGGCTCGGCTTATGTGTTCAATGGCAATGCAGAAGAAGAAAAGAATAATTATGCTGGAACAGATCGTAGCAAAATTGATAATTACGGTTTAAATCTTGGCTTTGCAATGGAAAATGATGATTTTAGTTTAGATCTGGGTGCTGGTTATATTAATAATATTGCCAACTCTTCTTCATTATTAGAAGCAATGGATGAAACAGGCCTATGTGATGGAAGTGGTTGTACTAAGGATTATGTTGGAGGCCTTAGTATTTATGCCATTGCAAGTTATGGGCAGTTTAGCTTAATAGGTGAATATATAGCTTCGTTGAATGACTTCAAGTCTAAAGAATTAGTTAACTCTGAATTGTTGCCGTATGTGGATAATAAAATTAAGCCTAAGGCATGGAATATAGAAGGGGCTTATAATTTTGAACTGGCTGGGAAAGAGGCTACTTTGGCCATTGCTTACCAGAAAACTGAAGACATGTTTTTTGATACTGAAAACACAGACTTTGTGAAAAATGCCTGGCTAGCCAGTATTTCAGTTGGAATTATTGATAATACCACCCTATCTGCTGAATGGAAGCGTGGCGAAGCTTATGATGAAGTAAAAGATGCTAAGCGTGATAATGATAAAGATTATGGTAGTAATGGTGATTTGGTACAGGTCAAAGTATCGTATGAGTTTTAAAGAAAGATTATGCAGTTAAATTTTTGTTGTAGAGACGTTAAATATAATGTCTCTATGGATTGCGTATAATAAATACTATATGTTTTTAATTGTAGATGGTAATGGTTATTATTTGCAATAGTGTTTGTTGAGTATTATAATCTTCTGTGCTGATACCATAAATTAAATAATAAGGACTATAAATGAATCTAGGGCAATTAAAAAAAGGTGAATCCGCTACGGTTATTGCTATAGAAAGCAATAAAGAGTTAAAAAACCGCTTAGGTTCACTTGGTTTATCAAAGGGGGTTACTATCCTTGTTAAGGAATATTCCCTAGCCAGAAAAACCATGGATATTGTCATTAAACGGACTCAATTAGTCCTTCGTATGAGTGAAGCTAAACAAATTCAAATTCAAATTGAAACTGAAACCACACAGACCGATATTAAACAGATTGATGTTGAGAGTATAACAATTGCTTTGGTTGGTCAGCCTAATGTTGGTAAAAGTATGCTTATCAATGCTATTGGAGGTGCCAAGCTTAAAGTGGGAAATTTTAGTGGTGTCACTGTGAGCAAAAAAACAGTTCACTTTGATTATAAGGGTTATAAATTTCAGATTATTGATTTACCAGGTTGTTATTCTCTTAATGATTATACCCAGGAAGAAAAAATCACTAAGAATTACCTTGACTACGAAGATTATGATGTAATTTTAAATGTTATTGATTCATCTAATATCGATAGAAATTTATTGCTAAGTACTGAGTTATTAACTATAAATAAAAAAATGGTTATGGCTCTGAATATGACTGACGAAGCTGACAAATCCGGTGTTGCAATAGATCAGCAGCAACTTTCAAAAGTACTTGGTATCGCTTGTGTTAAAACCTCAGCAGCACAAAAAAATGGTATTGCTGATCTAATGGATGCCATTATAGAAACATTCAATGATATCCAGCATGATTCCAGGTTACTGTTTTCTGATCCAATCGAAGAAGAAATTGCTCATATCAGTCGATTTTTACAAGAAAAACATTATAAACCCCATTGTGGCTTTCGTGAACTTTCTATCCGTTTATTAAAAGAAGATAAAGAGGTCTTTAAACAATTTCATGATGAGCCAATATGGATAGAGCTGCAGCCGGTATTACAAAAAGCTTATGAGCATCTTTATCTGCATTATGAAACTAAGGATCTGGATGATATTTTTAATGATGAAAAGTTAGCACAAACCAGAGGTTTAGTACAGGAGACGGTGACCTATGCCTCTTCAGATAAGGAAACTTTATCTGATAAAATTGATAATATTTTAATGCATAAAGTGATTGGCTTACCGATATTTTTATTTTTAATGTGGGGCTTATTTCAAATGACTTTTGAAATTGGCAGTATCCCCATGGACTGGATTGATATTTTTTTTGCTAATTTAATTGATGGTACAAAAGCAACTCTGGGGAATAATGAATTGTCATCGGTTATTGCTGATGGTGCTATTGCCGGTGTGGGTGCTGTGGTACTCTTTTTACCCAATATTATTATCTTATTTTTTGGTATTGCATTATTGGAAAGCACTGGTTATATGAGTAGGGTTTCTTATTTGCTGGATGGATTTTTTCATCAATTTGGTTTACATGGGAAATCATTTATTCCACTGGTTACTGGTTTTGGTTGTTCTGTGCCGGCTTATATGGCTGCAAGAACTCTAAAAAATGATCGGGATAGATTATTAACTTTGTTTATTATCGGTTTTATGAGTTGTGGTGCACGTTTACCTATTTATGTATTATTTGTGGGTGCTTTTTTTGCACAGGAGTCAGCAGGTAGTATTTTATTTTTAATTTATATTTCGGGTGCTTTGTTAGGTATTATTGCTGCTAAATTTTTAAAGATGACTGTATTTAAAGGTGAGGATGAGCCTTTTGTTATGGAAATTCCAAAATACCGTCTGCCTTCAGTGAAATTGATCTGGCATACTGTTTCAAATCAATCAATGATGTATTTGAAGAAAGCTGGAACATTTATTTTACTGGCTTCTGTTCTTATCTGGTTTGCTAGTAACTATCCAAAATATCCTGATATTGCTCATCAATACGAAAGTCAGATTGAAGTAGCTGCACAACAACAGCAAGAAGAAAAAGTATCACAGCTTGGCAACGAATTGGCTTTATATAACTTAGAGCATAGTTATCTGGGACTTATTGGAAAGGCTTCAGTACCATTTTTTTCACCATTAGGTTTTGATTGGAAAATGACTATTGCTTTAGAGACAGGGCTTGCGGCAAAAGAAGTTGTGGTGGCTACTTTAGGAATTTTATATGGAATGGGAAATGCGGAAGATGAAAGCAGTGAAGGTTTAATTTATCAAATCAGGAAAAATATTTCTTTTGCATCGGCAGTTTCTTTTATTATTTTTGTAATGATATATTTACCTTGTTTAGCTGCATCAATGGTGTTTACTAAAGAAGCAGGAGGCTGGAAATATCTGGCTTATTTATTTGTATTTACCACAACTACTGCATGGGTAGCCTCCTTTATTGGTTACCATGTAACGCTGATATTAACAGCATAGCTGTTCTTAAAGAAACTCAACCAGAGGCTCCATCATTGATGTAGTAACATAATAATTACATCAATGATGGAGGATGAATTTAAGTTATTAAGAGAGACAATAATGAAAATAATCATTTTAGACTTATTAGATAATTTCTGGATACTGCTTACTTCGATTTCGATTTATATTCTATTAGGTGTTTTATTAGCAAGTGTTTTTAAATACTTTTTACCAGAATCTTTTATTAAACGACATATGGGTGGTAAAGGTTTTATAGCAAATATCAAAGTAGCGATTATTGGAATTCCCTTGCCCTTATGTTCCTGTAGTATCATTCCGTTTATTAGTGCACTGAAAAAAAGTGGTGCATCAAAAAGTGCCATACAAACATTTTTAATTTCAACGCCAATTACTGGAGCAGACTCTATGTTAGCCACTTATGGTATTATGGGGTGGATGTTTACTGCATATAGAACATTGGCATCAGTAGTTATTTCATTGTTTGCAGGATTCCTGTCTTTAATTTTTATTAAGGAGGAATCCACGGCAAATAAAAACCTAAAAATAAATAAATATAATGTTGTCTCTACTGATTTGTCATGTATAAATAAAGAGGCTATTAACTCCTCATGTTGTCCATCACAGTCTGTTGAAAAAACAGTATCTTCATGTTGTGCTGTACCGATAAATAAAAACTCATCATGGACGGATGTATCCAAAGGCATTGTGACTTATGCATTTGATGATATCTTTAAGGATATAGCCAAGTCTTTATTAATTGGTATTGTGCTGGGTGCTCTGATTATGACCTTTATGCATGAAAACCTGAGTAGCTATTTGTCAAATAGTCTGGTTTTAAATTATGTACTGATATTATTAATTGCCATGCCCTTATATGTTTGTGCAACCTCATCAGTTCCAATGGGATTGGCTTTACTGGCAGGAGGCTTTACTCCGGGTGCAGTATTTATTTTTCTCACAGCAGGGCCTGCAACCAATGTGATTACCATGAGTGTTATTACTAAAACCTTAGGCAAAAAATCTTTATTTGTGTATTTGTTTTCTATCTTGGCCGGAAGTTTAGTATTTGCTTTTATTTTAGATTATTTTTTTAGTGGTATATTGACGGATATTATGGCCATTGCGTATGATCATGAAAACATTGGTTTTATTGAACAAATTTCGGCAGTTATATTATTGTATTTATCCTTTAAATATATCTTCAAGAAAAATGCCACCATATTCTCCAGTTCCTGTGGTGGTTGTGCAGATAGTTGTGGTTAAAATTTTAAGGTTATACGCTATATGAAAAAACTTACATGGCTAATATCATTATTTAGCCTATTAATTTATTTTATAAATATCTCGGCCGCAAGCGACAGAGTTTTAAAAGAAGTCCAGCTGGTCTGAATGTTTTTCTTTTTGATCTAACTCAACTAGCTGTTCTTGAACGTACTTTATAATTGTTTCTTCATTTGCATTCCCCATCGTTTCAACAAAGTAACTTTGCGTCCACAACTTACCGCCCAGAAGTATTTTTTCTTAATTTCAGGATA
>JAUJGA010000212.1:0-6026 GCA_042095675.1 Gammaproteobacteria bacterium | reverse complement strand
TTGAGTCGATATCTAAACCGTCTATATTCACGCGGTGCCCAAATAGCTATTAATCAATACAGCTATTGTATCATGGGCTTTTTTAGCTCAAATCGATCTGTCGATCGATTTAAGACATTATAATTCTCCACCCCCGACAGGGTATTCTTTTCCTTTGTTCAGATCGCTATGGATCAATTTGATCGTTTAAGACTATAATCAAAATACTGTCATTTTTAAAAATGTGGCTTAAAATACCTGTCAAGTGTTTTTTTTCATCTTTTTTAATTTCAATTACGCTGAATAGTTACAAATATTAAAAAATATACTTGCATATTTTTCTTAATGTATTATTATATGAAGGCGTTCCAAGCTATTGAAAACAAAACAAAACAAAACCAAAGTATGGTATGTTTTTTAACACATATGATTGAAATTATATTTTAAGTGTTTTACACTTAGTTTTGAATAAAATTTTTATGTTAGGATGACTTCTTACATATATTATTAAACGAATTTTAGTTAATATTTCATCGAAAAATAAAAAAAGGATTTAGTTTTGGCATTTGCACAATTATTCAGAACTAAAGCAAACAATATGCTGGGTGTTGATATTAGCTCATCCGCTATTAAATTGCTGGAGTTGTCACAACGTGGTGATAAATATCGAGTTGAATCTTATACAGTCGAATCCTTACCACCTAATTCAGTTGCTGAAAAAAATATTACTGATGTAGAAGCTGTTGGTGAAGCAATAAAAAAAGCACTGAAGCGTGCAGGTACTCGCCAAAAAGATGTAGCTCTTGCTGTTGCTGGATCAGCGGTAATCACTAAAGTTGTACAAATGGCTGCTGACCTGACGGAAGAGGAATTAGAAAGCCAGATCATGCTTGAAGCAGATCAATACATTCCTTATTCACTGGATGAGGTTAATCTTGATTTTGAAGTTCAGGGGCCAAACGAAGCCTCACCTGATTTAATGAATGTATTACTAGCTGCATCACGCAGTGAAAATGTTGATGTTCGCGTGGCGGCAGCTGAACTGGGTGGATTAAATGCTAAAATAGTGGATGTAGAGGCCTATGCTATTGAAAATGCTTTTTCTCTATTAGCACCACAATTACCTAATGCTGCAAAAGATATGGTTGTCGCAGTCTTCGATGTGGGTGCAACAATGACAACTTTAAATGTATTGCATAACTTAAAAACAATTTATACCCGAGAAGCAGTTTTTGGAGGCAAACAGTTAACTGAAGAGATTCAAAGACGTTATGGACTCTCATTTGAAGAAGCTGGTATGGCAAAAAAGCAGGGTGGACTTCCAGAAAACTATATTTCAGAGGTGTTAGAGCCTTTTAAGGAAGCGATGATTCAACAAATTAGCCGTTCGCTTCAGTTCTTTTTCTCTTCCAGCCAGTTTAGTACCGTCGATCATATTGTTGTTGCTGGAGGAAATGCATCAATTGAAAATATTGACCAACTGATTGAACAACGTCAAGGAATTAGTACATCCATTGCAAACCCTTTTGCTGATATGTCTCTTTCCTCTAAAGTAAAACCGCAGGTTCTTGGTAATGATGCTTCATCATTGATGATAGCTTGTGGCCTTGCCTTAAGGAGTTTTGATTAATGGCTAGAATTAATCTATTAAATTGGCGTGAAGAAAGACGTAAAAAAATTGAAAAAAACTTTTATGTCATGCTCGTCTCTGCTGTCATGGCTGGTGCTGCTATTGTTTTTGCAGTACATTTGCAACTCAATGCAATGATTGACCAACAAAACTCTCGTAATAACTATTTGAAAGCTGAAATCAAAAAAGTTGAAAAAGCAATTGCAGAAATAAAATTACTTGAAAAGAAAAAAGCGGATTTACTTTCCCGGATGACTGTTATTCAGGAGCTACAGGGTAATCGTTCTGATAGTGTTCACGTGTTGGATGAATTAGTAAAAATATTACCTGAAGGTGTTCACCTCACCAAAATGGTACAAAAAGGTAAACTTCTGAAATTTAATGGTGTTGCTCAGTCTAATGCCCGTGTTTCAGCTTATATGCGTAATATTGAACAAACAGAATGGTTGAAAATGCCAAATTTGAAAGTTATTCAGGCTAAGAAGAATGCTGATTCGGAAGGATATAGTCAATTTACATTGTCGTCCAAACAATCCTCTCCTAATGATAAGAAAAAAGATAACGAAGGCTAAGCTCAATGAATTTAAATGATATAGATTTTGAGAACATTGGTGGTTGGCCATTAGCATTAAGACTAACAGCTGCTTTTCTTCTGCTTTCCAGTGTTTTAGGCGGCGGTTTTTATTTCTTTACCCAGCATTCTATTGCAAAATTAGAACAAACTGAAAACAAGGAAAAATCTCTAAAATCAGAGTTTAAGAAAAAGCAAGGTAAAGCAGCCAACCTTGAAGCTTATCGAGCTCAGATGTTGGAAATGGAAACTCGCTTTGGCTCTATGTTACGACAGTTACCAAAAAAAGCAGAAGTTGCTGATTTATTAGTAGAAATATCGCAAACAGGTTTAAGTAATAATTTAGAATTCAGCCTTTTCAAACCTTCAGATGAAAGTCGTAAAGAATTTTATGCTGAATTGCCAGTCAGTATTATAGTGACAGGGACGTATCATGATTTTGGTGGTTTTGCCACAGGGCTTGCGGCATTACCACGAATTGTTACAATTCATAACCTGAGCATGATCCCTATTAAGAGTGGGAGTATTCAAGCTGGCGATATTGATGTTGATCAGAAGTTATCAATTTCCCTGATAGCTAAAACTTATCGTTATCTTGATGACGAAGAGATTGCTCTTAAGAAGAAGAAAAGAAGAAGACGTTAAGTTTATTTGTTAGAAATAATAATAGCACAAATTAATAAATATTAATCTGGATAATACCGATGATTTTGGTAAAGAAAACATTTTTGTCAGCTTTTTTATTAACACAGGCATTGCTACTGACTGCTTGTGTTAATAAAGAAATGAATGATTTACAGGACTATGTTAGTAAGACTAAGGCAACTTATAAAGGGCATGTAGAGCCATTACCTGAATTTAAAAGTCAACCGCCATACAGCTATGCTGCACAGGATGTTAGAGACCCATTTAAACACGTTGTTGATATAGAAGAGTTTACAGCAGGCCCTTATCGAGGTCCTAAGCCGGATGAAACTCGACCCAGGGAACCCCTGGAAGAATTTTCTTTAGATAGCTTAAGAATGGTTGGAACGCTTGCACAAAAGGAAGATGAATGGGTTTTAGTTAAGGATCCTGATGGCTTACTACATCGTGTTGCTACCGGTCATTATATGGGTAAAAATCATGGCAAAGTTATTTCTCTCAGTGAAGAAGAAGTTGTCCTGCTTGAGCTGATATCTGATAGAAATGGTGGATGGGAAGAGCGCAATGCATCCATTGCAATTAGTGAATAATTAATTTGTTAATCGGTACGTAATAGTAGTAAAGTCTGTATAATCAATTTCTTATATAAAAGATGAATTTGGAAATATCATGAATAAAAAAATAATGACTCAACAATTATTAGCCTCAATTCTATGGCTATTATCCATTTGCATTGTCACTATTTGTTTTGCCAGTGTTGCTCATGCACGGAACCAACTTGAGGATATCTCTTTTGCATCCATACCAGGAAACAAGGTTCAGGTCGTTCTGCATTTTAATAAGCCTGCTCCAAGCCCACAAGTATTCATCATTGATAACCCAGCTCGTATCGCACTGGATTTACCCGAAACAGATTTGGTGTTGCAGAAAAGACGTCAGACTATTGGTATAGGTCATGTCAACACTATTGCATCAGTTTCCTCCGGAGAGCGTTCTCGAGTGGTACTGAGTTTAAATTCTCTGACTAGTTATAAAACCCAGGTAGATGGTAATAATATTGTCATTACTCTCAATGAAAGCAGCAGTTCAGCACCAATTGTGTCATCCCCTAAAAAGACAGCCAGCAACAACCAGGTTGCTCAAACTAAGGCTGCTCCAGTTTCGAATCCAGCCGTAGCAGTTCAAAGTACTCCTGTAAAAGCTTATTCAAACAAACCACATATTACTGATGTAGATTTCCGCTTAGGTGGTGACAATGAGGGTAATATTATTCTCAGCTTTTCGACACAACCCAACTCTGTGAATCTGAAGCAAAGTTCCAATAAATTAATTGTTGAAATCAACGGGATGGAATTACCTGATGAACTGGAACGTCGCCTTGATGTAAAAGACTTTGGTACACCGGTTACTTTTGTTGATACAATGCGTAGTGGTAAAAAAGTAAAAATGCTGATTGATACCAAGGGTGAATTTGAGCATATGGGATACCAGACAGGTCTTACTTATACGATTGAAGTAAAAGGCTTAACTAAAGAAGAGAAAGAAAAAATACAAAAAGCCAAGTTTGGTTATATTGGTGAGCGCCTATCTCTAAACTTCCAGGATATTGAAGTTCGTGCGGTGCTACAGCTGATTGCTGATTTTACTGGAAAAAATATAGTAGTTGATGATACGGTTACAGGCAGTATTACACTGAGGTTAAAAAATGTTCCCTGGGATCAGGCTTTAGCTGTTATTTTAAAAACAAAAGAGTTGGCAAAGCGTGAAGAGGGTAATGTTATGAGAATTGCTCCAGCTGAAAAAATAGCTGCTGCTGAAAAAGCTGAAGCATTAGCAAGTCAAACAATTTCAGAATTAATGCCATTTGTTACTGAAATTATCGAGCTAAGTTATATGCCAGCAGATGATGTAGTTACCATATTACAAGGTTTAACCGATACTATTGGATTTGGAGGTGGTGATAGCTCTAGAGGAGATGGAGCTGGACGTGCTAGGCTTTCTAACCGAAAGTTATCTAGCGGCTATGGTGTAGGCTTTAGTGATGATAGCTATCAGTTTTCAGAAACATCATCAGTTATTGCAGATAAGCGTTCCAATTCATTAATTATAAGAGATACTGCTAAAAATATTGAAAATTTAAGAAAACTATTAAAAGAATTAGACAAACCAACTAAACAAGTTTTAATTGATGCTCGAATTGTTATGGCTTCAAACTCCTTTTCTAATGATATAGGCTTAAACTGGAGTGTTAGCTCTAGTAAGACAGACCGTACAACGGGTGGTCAAACAACAGCCGAAGGTAAATTAGGTTTTGATGGTAGAGCGTATGGTGTTCTAGGCATGGCATTTGCCTTACTTAATAGTAGCTACTTAGTCGATCTGGAAATATCAGCTTCCCAAGAAGAAGGTACATCAGAATTAATCTCTAGTCCAAGAGTAGTGACAAGCAATGGCTTAAAAGCAAAAATTGCTTCGGGTCATCAAATACCTTATAAAGCTATCGGTGATGATGGCGCAAATACTGAGTTTGCAGAAGCAACATTAAGTTTAGAAGTTACTCCTAAAATAATTCCTGGTAATAAAGTAAATATGGAAATGGTGATTACGAAAGATTCTGTTGATCAAGCTATAAATACTGAGGGAGCAGGCCCAGCAATTCAAACTAATGAAATAGAAACTAACTTAGTGGTTGACAACGGTGATACAGTTGTTTTAGGAGGTATTTTTGAACATAATATAAGCAATAGAGCGAGTTCAATTCCTATATTAGGAGATATTCCTGTTATTGGTTCTGCATTCAGAGTCAATAAAAGTTTAGATGGTAAAAAAGAGTTAATTATATTTGTCACACCAAAAGTAATGAGTGAAGCCATAACAGTATTACAATAAAATACTTTAAATTGATTAGTAGTAAGGGCTGTTGGGTAACCATAGCCCTTTCTTTTTTATAATATTAAAAATATATACCGCTGATCAATGAAGGTGCTTGATTTATAAAAATATAAGGATCATTATATACCTTATGAAAGAAATAAGGTTAACATCAGAACAAAAAGTTGATTTAGATGCGCTTCATGATGCCAGTCGTGATAAGCGTGTTTGTGATCGAATTAAAGCAGTATTGCTTGCTCAGAAGGTTGGTCAACCAAGATGATATCACAAGCTTTACGTTTGCATGAAACAAGCATTACCAGACATATT
>JAUJGA010000211.1:0-3374 GCA_042095675.1 Gammaproteobacteria bacterium | reverse complement strand
GAGAGTGCTTTTTATGGGTTATGGTTTTAGGAAATTCATATGTACCATAAATTGCATTCTCTTTCACTATATAATTTATTTGTATTATTGATTTTATTGATCTTTTTCCTTGATTTTGTCGCTCAAAAGATATACACCCATAGGATATGGAGCCTGGTTAACGGGAAATATTACTGACGAAATGGTGAATGAATATTTTGAACATCACCGTAATCCTTCAAATTCTGATACAGGTAATATGATTTTTGAATAGGACTTTCAGTCCATAGTCGTTGAGTTAAGTCTTCTCTATCCTTGCATTTTTTCATGATATTTTTCATTAAAGTATGTACCATAGAATGGAATTCATCTGTTGGATGTTCAAATTTTAAGGCCATTTGATACATAATAGTATTAGAAATATCTATCGTTGTCTGACGTATGACTCGTGCCCGAAGGTTAAGGCTATAGCCTTCATCTGTAGCATCTAACTGTATTTGAATAGACTCATTCAGTTTGACAGGATTCGGCATGATAATCTTCATACCCCCATTGGAAATATCTTCCAGAGTCGATTTGAATTCTTTTAAATTCCATAAAGTCACATCGATACGATGGGCGAAACGAGGATGTTGACGATCTTTTTCATCTGTTGAATCCAGAAGAATCTCCAATAGGTTATCTAATCGAGATTCATTCTTATGGTGTAATAGAGTAAAACGAACCGATGTATTATACATTCCACCAAATTCCCATGAAAGTATAATGCTTGAAAGTATTTCAATATCTCCGCCATCAGAATACGGAGTAATAATTTTAATAGATCGCCATTTTCACCCAGAGGTTTTTTAGTTCGTATGCGTACGCCTCCCCAGGATATATTGGATAAATTTTCTTGCCACTCTTCATCTGTAGAAGGTGATTTGATGGTAATCAATGATGAGACATTAAGGCGAGGCTGACTGCGATGTTCTTGCAGATTTATCAACGGGATGTAGGTAAGTTTCAACCAGGGTTAAAGCCTCATGATAAATATCATTAGCCTGATTAATAATGGGCTGATTTTCAGATTCATTACCATCACCCATAACAATAGACAATGCATCCATTAATGGGACTTCTGTATTTTTTTTCTATGCTGAGCCAGGCTTAATGCTAGCATATGCAGGCAATCAATTAATTGATTTGTAGATGGGTGATGTTTATTAGTCTGGTCTTTCTTCATTATGTTTCTCTAAAATAACTCTGATTGAATACTTATAATACTAACATATATGAGGTCTATAATTATGCCTATTTTTTTTTCACAGTTAAAAGTGACTTGCTGAGGTAGAATCCGTTATAATTCCTCTTTTTTGTAAAATATTTTAGTAACAATTCGTAATATCAGGAGCAATTTCTCAATGTCTGACGTAAAAAAAGTGGTTTTAGCCTATTCTGGTGGTCTTGATACCTCCATTATTCTTAAGTGGTTAAAAGATGAATATGACTGTGAAGTCGTCACATTTACTGCTGATGTGGGACAGGGGGAAGAAGTTGAACCCGCTCGTGCTAAAGCTGAGGCTGCAGGCATTCAAGAAATATATATTGATGATCTGCGTGAAGAATTTGCCCGTGACTTTGTTTTTCCTATGTTTCGTGCCAATACTATTTATGAAGGTGAGTATTTATTAGGGACTTCTATTGCACGTCCATTAATTTCTAAACGTTTGATTGAGATTGTCAATCAAACCGGTGCAGATGCCATTGCTCATGGTGCAACTGGAAAGGGTAATGATCAGGTACGTTTTGAATTAGGTGCTTATGCCTTAAAACCAGATATTAAAATTATTGCCCCCTGGCGAGAATGGGACTTGACTTCACGCTCATCACTCATTGCCTATGCAGATAAGCATGGTGTCGCTGTGGATAAAGCCAAGGGTAAAAAATCTCCTTATTCTATGGATGCTAACTTACTACATATCTCCTATGAGGGTGATATTTTAGAAGATCCGTGGAATGAACCCGAAAGTGATATGTGGTTATGGACTGTTTCTCCAGAAAAAGCCCCTGATGAACCAACTTATATTAAATTGGATTATCTTAAGGGTGATATCGTTGCTATCAATGGTGAAGCAATGACAGCAGCGACTATTATGGAATATCTCAATAAGGCTGGTGGTGAAAATGGTATCGGGCGTACTGATATTGTTGAAAACCGCTATGTTGGAATGAAAGCTCGTGGTTGTTATGAAACACCAGCAGGAACGATTATGCTTAAAGCGCATCGTGCTATGGAATCCATTACCCTGGATAGAGAAGCTGCACACCTAAAAGATGAGTTAATGCCTAAATATGCCAGTCTAATTTATAATGGCTACTGGTGGTCTCCTGAGCGTGAAATGCTGCAGGCATTGATTGATCAATCTCAGCAGGTGGTTAATGGTCAGGTGCGTTTAAAGTTATACAAGGGTAATGTGATTGTCGTGGGTCGAGCTTCAACAACAAATAGCTTATATGATGATAGTATTGCGACCTTTGAAGATGATGAAGGTGCATACAACCAACAGGATGCAGAAGGTTTTATTAAGCTTAATGCATTACGTTTACGAACGGCGGCTGCAAAACGTTAATAGGAGCTTTTGATGATATTTCCTATGCCTCGAATTATTTTTGTCACTATTTTAGTTGCTATGAATAGTATAATAATCCCTTAAATTAAAACCAATTATAGAAAACTTCTTATTCCAAATGTTACAATGTACTAAAAATAACAGGTGGATAAAATGAGTAAAAAACAAACAAGATATAGTGCGGAATTTAAATCAAAATTGGTTCTCGAACTTCTTGAAGGAGGAGAAACTGTAAATCAAATTGCGAGTAAATATGAGATATTGCCCAAAAATATGATGAACTGGAAGAAAAAGTTTTTAAAAAATATGAGTTTGGCCTTTGATAAAAGTAGTGTGGTCAGAGAATATAAAGAAAAGATCGTAGAATTAAAAACTGAAGGCGATCAACTGGCTAAAAAATTATGAAAAGTGATTATAGAGAGGGATTGGGCTGTAGGAAAGCTCGTAAGCTTGGACTTATCGACTAAAAAAGCAATATTAGATCGAAAAGAAGGAAAACAAGCTATTTATCTGGCTTTATGCGTTAATCTAAGGTGCCATAAAGAACTATTAGGCATGTGGATTTCAGAGAATGAGGGTGCTAAATTCTGGCTCTCAGTTTTAACAGAGCTTCAAAATAGAGGGGTTAAACATTTCCTTATTGCCTGTGTGGATGGCTTAACAGGCTTTCCTGATGCAATTAATACTGTCTATCCAAATGCTAGAGTTCAGCTCTGTATCGTCCATATGGTACGTAATTCACTCAAGTTTGTACCCTGGAAAGACTACAAGGCAGTAACTAAA
>JAUJGA010000210.1:0-3891 GCA_042095675.1 Gammaproteobacteria bacterium | reverse complement strand
CGGTGATCACGCTCAGGAAGGACTCCCTGCGTATCAAACGTTAAGGCCAGAAGTAATAGGAAGAAGAATGAACTTCCTCCATAAAATATATTTCTGGCCATGTTTTTTGTAAACACTTCACTCATGGCATTCTCCTATTATTTTGGAAATGGGATTATATATTAAAATTATTATTTTATCCCTCATATTTAACCGGTCATGCACTTATTATTTGAATTCAGGATTTATTTGCTTGATGTCAAATTTATTTAGCTTTTGCATTTAATTCAAACTCAGCATTATCAAAGCCTAGCTTATAACCCAGAGATACATGATGAAAACGACCATTTGTGTAATCATCATGTATCGCAAAGCCAAAGTTATAAACCTTATCCAGTTCCAAACTTAAGTCTGTTGCATTTTCAGATTTTAAAGGACGCACCATCTCTACTGTCCACATCCCATCAGCTAAAACCGCATTAAACTCAATTTCCTGACCACCCTCCATAATACGATCTGCTAAAATAGCACCATTTTCTGAAGTCTTGCTACCAGCTTTATAGCGATGGACATCCATAAAGCGTCTCTCAGCACCTTCCTGAGCAATTTCCTCTGCTGTTTTTAACTTATCCCAACCACCCAGAATCTTACCTCGACGCCCTTTAATTTCAACTTTGGTACGGCTTTCAGTGATATATTTAGTGATACCATGAGTAGTATCTATTTGATCTTTTTGTGCATAAGCATCGATAACTGATTGCTCTGGTGCTGCCGGCATATCACGATTATCATGATGACAAGTACCCCAACAACCTGCCCTATCTGCATATAAAACATCATCTGTGGCAAACATTACAGCCAGTTTAACCTGATTGTCAGGATCCATTTTTCCACCATCTGCAAAAGGTACGGGAGTATGCTCTGTATCAATCCATTGAAAACGCATATACAACTTGTCATTATCATGCATGCTATTAATCGTTACAGTAATACTACCACGCTTGCCTGGAATAGGAGTCGGCTCTAGCTTTTCACCCGTAACAATTTTTTCACCCATAGCGGCTGTTTCTTTATCGTGACAACTGGTACAGGTATCACCTGCCTGGAATGGGCGCTTACCACCATGCTCACTACCCTTAAAAATCCACTCCATGGAGGACTGTCCAGGATAAAAGATAGTGATTTCACGTTCAGATGCCTTAGTCCAGTCAATAGATGAAGCATTGCCTGCTGGTGCACTACTCGCCGCTGCAGAAGATACTGCTGGTGCAGCCACTGCACTGGCTTGCTTCTTCACTGCATTCACTTCTGCTTCAGCATTATCAAAGCCTAGCTTATAACCCAGAGAAACATGATGGAAACGACCATTTGTATAATCATCATGAATCGCAAAGCCAAGATTATAAACCTTAGTGATATCTAACTGGATATCATCTGCCACATCAGTTTTAAGTTTACGTCTCATTTCAACAATCCAGGTATTACCCGATTTGCTTGAAGTAAATTCAACGCCACCTTCACTGAGTAAACGTTCAGCCAGAATTGAACCATTTTCAGACTTTTTGGTACCTACCTGATAACGATACAAATCCATAAAGCGACCTTCTGTTAGCTCAGTTTTCACTTCTTCTGCTGTTTTTAGCTTATCCCAGCCACCCAAAATCTTACCACGACGACCTTTGATTTCAACTTTGATACGACTTTCTGTTATGTATTTAGTCACACCCTTAGTCATATCTACTTGATCTTTCTGTGCATAAGCATCAATAGCTGATTGCTCTGGAGCAACTGGCATATCACGATTATCATGATGACAAGTTCCCCAACAGCCTGCTCTATCGGCATATAAAGTATCATCGGTAGTCAACATCAGTGCCAGTTTAACCTGGTTATCAGGATCCATTTTTCCACCGTCAGCAAAAGACACCGGTGTATGTTCACTATCTTCCCACTCGTAACGCATATAAAGATAATCATCATCATGAGCTGCCTGGACCTTCACTGGAATACTACCACGCTTACCTGGAATCGGTGTAGGCTCTAATTTTTCACCCGTAACAATTTTTTCACCCATAGCCGCCGTTTCTTTATCATGACAACTGGTACAGGTATCTCCTGCCTGGAATGGACGCTTACCACCATGTTCACTCCCCTTAAATATCCATTCCATAGAGGACTGACCAGGATAGAAAATAGTGATCAGACGATCAGGCACATCATTCCAGTCAATACCAAATCCAGCATTTCCTGCAGACACTGCTGCTGGAGCTACATCACCGGCTGCACAATTTCCTGGAACTTCTTTAATAATAGTTTTGGTAATCACTTTTGGCTTAGGAGGATTATTAGATAATTCCAATAATTTTCTCTGATAGTCATTAACCGGTGCTCTCAAAGTTGCATTTGGTTTTGCCATAGTAGGATCAGGCATAGACATTGCTTCCAGCTTTTCCTCATCCATTTCTTTATGAGGTGATGGATGAGCGATACCCTTATGACAATCAATACAGGTACCACCTTGTTGCAAGGCTTTCTCATGCTGTTTTCTGGCCCGTGGTTTTTGGTAGGCAATACTCATGGATTCAAAGTCATGACAATTACGACACTCTCTGGAGTTATTGGCCTTCATGCGTCGCCATTCATTTTGAGCCAACTGCAAACGTTTACCTTCAAATTTTTCTTTAGTATTAATTGTGCCTAAAATTTTATGATAGATTTCATTAGAAGCCTGGATTTTACGCTTCATTTTGTAAATCCATTCCTTGGGCACGTGACAGTCAGGACAGGTGGCACGTACACCGGAACGATTAGCATAGTGGATGGTGTTTTTGTATTCCTGATAGACATTATTTTCCATTTCATGACAGGAAATACAAAATTCTTCTTTATTGGTCAGCTCTAAAACCGTATTAAAACCACCCCATAAGATAATACCCAGTATAATAAAAAACATGCCAGCACCTAGAGTGACGCCAAAAAATAGTTTACGGTGCAAAAAGCTTGGTGTATTCATAATACCATCCCATTATGTGTGTATTGTTATTTAAAAATAGACAAAATTTAATCAGGCTAGCTTCTCTTTTTACGAGAAAAATATCCTTGACTTAAAACAATAATCTCTATTTTTGTAAGATTTTTCTTACAATAAAAAGTACTGAATTCAAGTAATAAGTGCATGACCGTTTAACTCTTCCTGGCTAATGCAGGTTAGCTTTTCAAAAACTTCATAAGGAGTTTTGTATCCCAGACACTTTCGTGGCCGACTATTGAGCTTGTGAACAGCATCATAAACTTCTTTTTTAGTAACATCAATCAGCTCCATTTGATTAGGGAAATACTGCCTTAGTAAACCATTAGCATTTTGTCCTCGTTCCCGTGAGTGGTAAGGCTTTGCAAAATACGTTTTACAGTTCAATGTAGTGGCTATTTCTTTGTGGTACTCAAACTCTTTACCATTATCAAATGTTACTGTTTTTACAAATATTATATTTTCTTAATATGGCTGAGCTTTGTGAGTAATCCGGAAAAACAATGTAATTTAATTAATATGAATCGTTCCAGCTTTTACTATCAGGCTAAAGCGCCTCAAAATAGTAAAGATTTGAAAATAATGAATTTAATTGATGAACTGAACACAAAACATCCATTTTATTGCAGTCGCCAAATTAGAAACGCTCTGCGGTCAAGGGGTTATAAAATTAATCGCAAAAAAGTACAACGTCTGATGAGGATTATGGGATTAGTCTCAGTTGCACCAAAACCGAATACCAGCAAGCCCTGTAAGGCAAACAATATCTATCCGTATTTGCTGGGTGGGATTGATATTCATCGAAACAACCAGGTTTGGTGTACTGATTTGACGTATATTCGGATGCCACATGGTTTTGTCTATCTGAGTGCTGTTATGGACTG
>JAUJGA010000209.1:0-9786 GCA_042095675.1 Gammaproteobacteria bacterium | reverse complement strand
GGTGATGTACAAATAAGGTGTCGAAAATTGCTGATGCAAATTTGTGATTCTGATGATGTTCAGATATTGAAATGTGTTGTTAGTAAAGATCATATTCACATGCATATTGAATACCCTGCAAAATTATCGATAAGTGATTTTTTGAAGAGACTAAATGGATGAAGTTCCCGAAGGCTTCAGGACGAATTTCCAGAGCTAAAGAAGCGTTACTGGGGAAGGCATTTTTGGGCAATAGGATATGGAGAATGGTCAACGGGAAATATTACTGACGAAATGGTGAATGAATATTTGGAACATCACTGTAATCCTTCAAATGCTGATACAGCTAATATGATTCTTGAATAGGACTTTCAGTCCATAGTAGTTGAGTTTCAAGCATTAATTGTTGAATTTATTCTATAATTTCGTCGTTTCAAAAGATCTGCACCCAATTTTAAATGGTGCTGCGTACCATAGAGCAAATGCAGTAAAAGATAAGGCAAAATAACTCAATATTGAGCTACATTACTTACCACCTTACAGTCCAAATTTAAATCCGATAGAGAGGTTTTGGAAAGTAATGAATGAACATGTGAGAAATAATAAATATTTTTCTACAGCACAAGAATTTCGACAGACAATTGATGATTTTTTGACAAAAAAAACCTCAGATTGGTGATAGTTTAGGAGGTAGAGTTAATTATAATTTTCAGGTGCTAATTTCTGCATCTTGAAGTGTAATTTGTATATAAGATAAAAGTAAGCGGTAACTTAAAGAACAATAAATTCACCTTATAGGCAAATAAAGCATTATGGAATTAATAGAAAACACCTTATCCCTGCAATCTTTTTTTACGGTCAGTTTAGCTATTATTGTGCTATTTGTCGGGAAGGGATTAAACCATCGCTTTGCTATTTTACAGAATTTAAATATTCCAGAACCGGTAGTGGGGGGATTACTATTTTCCATTACCTTTGCCATTGTACACTTTAGTATTGGCATCAGTATTGAGTTTGATTTAACGGCCAGAGATTTTATGCTGGTCTATTTATTTACCACCATTGGTTTAAACTCCAATATTATGGATCTGGTCAAGGGGGGTAAGCCATTAATTATTTTACTGTTTGCCACCATACTCTATATGGCCATTCAAAATATGGTGGGCATTTCAGTGGCAACTATGTTTGGCCTAGAACCTATTATCGGCATGTTAGGCGGTACGGTTTCTTTGATCGGTGGACATGGAACTGCTATCGCATGGGCACCTACTTTTGTGGAAAAATATGGTATCAGTAATGCAATGGAAATAGGTATTGCCTGTGCAACTTTTGGTTTGATTCTGGCCAGTTTAATGAGTGGACCTATTGCCAGTTTTTTAATCAAAAAGCATCAACTTAAACCTTCACAGACTGATGATAAAAATGATGTGGGTATTAGTTATGAGAAACAAAATATCGGTATTGATTATTTTGCTTTCTTGCATGCCATTTTGGGTATCCATGTGAGCATTATTATCGGCTATTTCTTTAATGAGGCACTGGAAGATGCAGGTTTAAAACTGCCTTTATTTGTCACCTGTTTGTTTGCCGGAATTATGATCAGCAGTTTTATTACACCGACAGTCTCTAAAAAATTCAGCTGGCTAAGCTGGGATGCCCGGGGTCTGGCAATGGCTTTAATTGCAGATATCTCATTAGGTATTTTTCTAGCTATGTCATTAATGAGTATGCAGTTATGGGTCATCGTAGATCTGGCAGGGCCTATTCTTGCTATTATTACTGCCCAGTTTGTAATTGCTGCTTCTATTACACTTTTTGTGATATTTAAAATAATGGGCAGTAATTATGATGCGGCTGTTATCTGTTCAGGCTTCGGTGGTATTTCTCTGGGCTCAACAGCGACAGCTATGGCAAATATGACTGCAGTGACTCAGCGCTATGGAGCTTCTCATTTGGCCTTTGTCATTGTGCCACTGGTGTGTGCTTTTTTTGTTGATTTAGTCAATGTGGTTATGATACAAAGCTTATTGACATTCTTTTAGGTTTAATTACACATGAATAATAACTTGTTATAATATCAGTCTGAGTTGCCAAAATTGATAGAAAACAGGATTAATAATGTTAAGAATTTACACACTTGCCCTTACGGCAGAAAAGCATACAGCTTCTCTTCTTTTTATACTATTCTTTCTGGCGATTAGTGCCTGTGGTGAGAAAAAACAAGCACCTGCAGCTAAAGAGGCACCGCCTCTGCCGGTTGATGTGATCACTATTCAAAATAAAAATATTCCTATATGGATGCCCTATACAGGTAAAACACAGGCAAGCTCTTCACAGCAGGTACGTGCCCGTGTGAGTGGTATTTTGGAAGAAATTTATTATGAAGATGGAGAGCATATAAAAAAAGGTCAGAAATTATTTAAAATTGAACAGACCGACTATATAGCTGAACTTGAACTGCAAAAAGCGAAAAAATTTCGTGATCTGGCAGCATTAAAGCTGGCACAGGCGGATGTTAGACGCTATGAAATACTCACCAAAGAAGGTGTTTCTCCTCAGGCTACCCTGGAGTCTTACCAGGCTCAGGCTGAAGCCTATGCTGCAGATATTAAATACGATGATGCCAAGATTGAACAGGCAGAATTGATCCTCAGTTATACCATCGTCAGAGCACCAATAGAGGGTCAGGCAGGCCGCCGTCTGGTGGATATCGGCAATCTGGTGGGTAAAAATGAATCGACCTTACTGACCACGATTAATAAAGTTGATCCGCTCTATGCTTATTTTGCGCCCAGTGAAGAAGATTTTCAACGCATTGCTCAGTTTCGTTCATCTGAAGTCATGCAGGCTTATGTAAATTTAAATTATCAGCATAAATCATTGGCAACACAGCGTATCTTTGGCAGCGTTACTTTTTCGGATAATACCGTGGATCCCGGTACTTCAACCATTAGTATGCGTGTGGAATTCCCGAATAAAAATAAAGCTATTTTCCCCGGGACATTTGTTTACGTGAATATCTTTGTTACTGATAAAATTTCTCTTATCGGTGTGCCGCCACAGGTTGTTTTTGAAGATCAACAAGGGAAGTTTGTTTATATTGTTGATAATACAAGTACTGCACAACGTGTCTATATAAAGCCTGTCTATGAATCTCGTTTTTTTGTTTTGATGAAATTAGATACTCTAAAAGAAGGCGATAGGGTGATTATTAATGGTTTGATGCGTCTTAAACCTGATCTTAAAGTTACTCCTACTAATGTGACTGACAGCAAGGGAATAGAGGCTATTATTAAAAATAATGACCTTGTTCCAATGCAGACTCAAAACTAGAAAAAAGAGCAAGAAAAACTATGTCCCCTGTTTTCTTTATTAAACGTCCAATCTTTGCAATGGTGATTGCAATCTTGACCGTGATTTTGGGTTTTGTCTCTGTTTCAATCTTACCTATTGAAGAATACCCCAACGTGACACCCCCCACGGTTTCTGTAACCAGTACCTATACAGGAGCGAATGCTTATGATGTAGAAGAGTCAGTTACTCGTCCCATTGAAGATCAGCTTAATGGTGTACAGGGAATGCTCTATATTGAATCTTCCAGTACCAGTGCTGGAGAGTCAAATATTAATGTCTATTTTGAGCCGGGTTATGATTTAGATATTGCCGCTGTAGATGTATTGAACAAGGTGGAACTAGCCAAGCATTCTCTTCCCGAAGAAGTTGTTAAACAAGGCGTGAGTGTGGATAAAAAATCACCCAGTATTGTTGTTCTTGTCACCCTTACTGGTAATAAGACACATACGAATTCTTTTTTAAGTAACTATATCAATATCAATATTCTTGATGAAATAAAACGTATTCCAGGTGTTGGTAAGGCCATCAATATGGGTGAAAAAAAGTATGCCATGCGTATCTGGCTTGATCCCGATAAGATGAGATCCATGTCGATGACGCCAATGGAAGTCATTGCTGCTGTGCAAAGTCAAAATAAGCAGGCTTCCTTAGGAAAAATTGGTGCCGCACCTGGTTATAAGGATCAACAAATCACCTATACATTAAATGCCAACGGTCGACTTAAAAATGTGCAGGAATTTGGCATGATTGTTTTGCGTTATAACCCGGATGGTAGTCTTGTTTATCTTAAAGATATTTCTGAAATAAACTTAGGTGCTGAAAAATATGACTGGAATGCTCTGCTCAATGGTAAACCTGCAGGACTCATTGCCATTTATCAGCTTGCTGGTGCTAATGCATTGCAAATTAAAGATAATGTGATTTTAAAAATGGAAGAGCTGAAAATGCGTTTTCCAGCAGGTCTTGAATATAAAGCGCCTTATGATACGACTAAATATGTCCAGGTAGCCATAGATAATGTATTTGAAACACTTATTATGGCCATATTTTTAGTGGTTTTAGTCATTTATATCTTTTTACAGTCATGGCGGCCGACTATTATTGCCACTATTGCCATTCCAGTATCATTAGTGGGTGCCTTTATTGCTATGTATATTACCGGTTTTTCGATTAACTTTTTGACCTTATTCGGACTTATCCTGGCCATTGGTATTGTGGTGGATGATGTTATTCTGGTGGTGGAAAATGTAGAAAACATTATGCTGAAAGAACCTGATTTACCTATGCCGCATGTGGTTAAAAAAGCGATGTCGGAGATTGTGGGTCCTATTATAGCGACGACACTTGTTCTTATTGCTGTGTTTGTACCGGTCTCGTTAATACCCGGAATTACTGGATCACTGTATCAGCAATTTGCATTGACCATTGCCTTTTCGGTTTTTATTTCCTCTGTGAATGCTTTGAGTTTATCACCGGCGATTGCTGCGATTATTATTAAACGTAATGGCCCTGAATATAAAAAATTTATAGGATTTAAACTTTTTGATCAGGGCTTTAACTTGCTGACTAATCAGTATAAATGGCTGATTCATATTTTTATTAAACTAAAATGGCTAGTTGTTGTATTGTTTATTGTGCTGATGGCTTATACCGTTTATATGTTTAACACCATTTCAACAGGCTTTGTTCCTGAAGAAGACAAAGGTGTTGCCTTAGTCAGTTATATACTCAAGCCTGGATCATCCATTGTACAAACTGAAAAAATTTCAACTGAAATAGAAAAACGTCTTGCTACGATAGATGCCATTGAAAATGTAACCACTGTACAAGGTTATAATGCGATTACTGGCTCTCTTGATCCGGCTTCAGGTGTCTCATTTATTACCTTTAAACCTTGGGATAAACGTGATGAGAAAAACGAAAATGTGAATGCTATTATTCGACAGATTTTCAAAACAACGGCTGATATTTCTGATGCCAAAGTATTTGCTTTTAATTTGCCGGGCATTCCCGGTTTGGGTGTTGCAGGTGGTTTTGATTTTAGAGTACAGGATTTTATGTCCTCTGACATCGAACAGTTTCAGTTTTATGTTCAAGAGCTTATTGAGGCTGCTAATAATGATCCGCGTATAGGCTCAGCCTATACAACGTTTAACTCATCCAGTCCGATGTACCAGATTGAATTTAATCGTGAAAAAATTAATGCTCTGGGTATTAATGTCGCAGATGTTTTTATCACCATGCAAACCTATTTAGGTTCCATTTATATTAATGATTTTACGAAATACGGTAAGGTGTATCGAGTTTTTGCTCAGGCAAAAAAAAACTTTAGAAGCGATAAAAGTGATATTTCAAAATTATATGTGCGTAATAATGAAAATGAAATGGTCCCCTTAAGTGCACTTATTAAAGTTAATGAAATCAAGGGGCCACAAAATATTACTCATTATAATCTTTATCGCTCTATCCAGATAAATGGTTCTGCAGCACCTGGTTATAGTTCAGGAGATGCAATGGCAGCTATGGAAGAGCTGCAGAAAAATATAATGCCTAAAGAGTATGGTTTTGAATGGTCAGGCATGTCACTACAGGAAAAAATTGCAGGTAATTCAACTATTATCACTTTTACTTTTGTGCTGATTGTAGTGTTTCTGGTGCTGGCTGCTCAATATGAATCATGGATATTACCTCTGATGATCATGATTCCAGTACCATTGGTGATGTTGGGTGCATTGCTGGGCTTGCAGTATGCTAATTTACCGATGAATGTATTTGCACAAATTGGCCTGGTCCTCTTAATTGCAGTGTCATCAAAAAATGCCATCTTGATTGTGGAATTTGCCAAAGAGTTAAGAGAATCTGGTAAAAGTATTGTTGATTCAGCAATTGATGCTGCTGTATCACGTTTCAGACCAATTTTAATGACTATCTTTTCATTTATCTTTGGTATTATTCCATTAGCAATTGCCACTGGTGCAGGTGCTCAGACACAAAAAACCATTGGTATTGCACTATTGGGCGGTATGATAATAGCGACTTTTGTGGCACTATTTATTGTCCCGGTTATTTATGTATTACTCGAAGCAATGCGTGAAACTGTGGTGGATGTTCAGGAAGAAGTGAAAATGAGGAAGAGTTTATAATGCCTTTGCTTTTTTAGTCAGGTGGAAAAATCAGCTGGTGTTTCTATCTGCTAATACATGATTATGCTACGAAGCTAATCTGTTGATCATAAAGTATGTCTACAATATCATCAACACTTAAGATGAACTTGTAATATTATGTTTTATGTCGTTACTTCGAAGAAACTTTTGTTATCAACCATCATGTATAGAAATTTAATTTTACTATAAGTAATGGTTGCCAAATTCAAGTTTGGCTAAAGGTTTCTCAGCTTTATCATCTATTTCATCAGAAACATCCCACATAGCTTTACAGGCTTCATGACCATCTTCAGGCAGACCTTTAGTAAATAAGCGTCGTATGGGAACATGTAATGGACTGGAAATGAAAGAGATTGCTGTTGCGGTTAAACTTAATGGATTTAATTTAAGGGATCATTATAGATGATCGAACTGGGATCGGAAAGCTAATACGCCAGCCAGATACTTGTTCTGGACTCCAGTCCTTTGTAAGTAAATCACTGATTGTATCTTGACTTCATTTGTGACTTTTACGGCTTTAAATTTTCTCTGATGGCGCTCTATGGTCTTTTTATGGGCTTGTTTATGCAGATATCCTCTCAAGCCTGTATTACGTGCAATTTCTCTTGTAATTGAACTCTGTGAACGATCAAGTGATTCTGCAATTATTTCATGACTCTCTTCGTTTCTTAGTGATATTTCGATATAATGTCTTTCTTCAAGACTCAGGTGTTTATAGCTCATTTGTAGCCTCTGCTGTTGGTGTCGTAACCTGGCATTGTAACCCTGAGTATTGTTTAATTTACAGGGTGTTTGCTCAGCTACTATCAAAGGTCATGCACTTATTATACGAATTCAGCTATTTTTACTTTGTAATGAATATGGTTATTATTTTATGAACTTAAATTTAATAAATGAAACTATGATTGAGTATAAATTCTCAAATAATATTTCTTTAGAAATTAGTGAAGAGGTATTAAAAATATATCATTATTTAATGGCGAATTTAGATTATAAAAAACTTGGTTTAATTGAAATTACACCCAGCTTTAATGCGATAGCAATTTCATTTAGAAGTTTTAGTCCCCTGTTTATAGCTCCTGATTATTTAAGAAGTGAAATATTATTGGCTAGAAAATTACCAGCTAAAATAAATAATAAAATTCATAGCATAGAGATTATATATAACGGTTTAGATCTAGATGATGTTTGTCAGTCCCTACTATTATCTAAACAAGAATTTATTAACCTTCATCAAAACAAAACCTATACCATTGCAATGCTCGGTTTTAAAGAAAATTTTCCCTATCTGCTAGGCCTGGATAAAAGCTTAATATTACCAAGAAAAGCAAGTCCAAGAAACCTGGTTAAAAAGGGATCTGTTGCTATTGGCTCTGAGCAATGTGGCATTTATGCTGAGGATTCTCCTGGGGGATGGCATATCATTGCCAATACAGATTTTGATAATTTTGCAGATTTAAAAGCCGGAGATAAAATCATCTTTAAGGGAAAAATTAAGGAAATTTATGTTAATTAATTGTGATATTGGTGAACGTGGTGCAGCACATCAAATAGATGATCAATTAATGACCTATATTGATATTGCGAATATTGCTTGTGGTGGTCATGCAGGTAGTGCGGAAAGTGTTGATTATTATTATTCACTGGCAAAAGAACAGGGTGTTAAGTCTAGTGTGCATCTGAGTTATCATGATCCAAAAAACTTTGGCCGAGTCGTCAAGGATATTAATGATAAAATACTTTTAAAATCCTTAGATCAACAATATAAACTTTTAAGTGAAGTTAAAACCTTAAAGCTGCATGGTGCATTATATAATGAGGCGAACATTAATCACTCTTTGGCACAATTATTAATGAAATGGGCAAAAAGTGTTGGTATTAAAGAAGTATTAACGCCGCAAAATTCAGAAATAGACAAGTGTTCTGATCAAATAGATGTGATTAATGAAGTTTTTTTAGATCGACAATATGTTGTTACGAATAATAGGCTGTCTTTAAAGAGTCGAAAAAAAGCTAATGCTCTAATCACCAAAACAGATGAAGTGATTAAACAATATAAAAACTTTAATAAGAACTTTGTGGTAATTGATAGCCAAGAATATAAAATTAAGGCAGACACAGGCTGCATACACTCAGATTCAGATAACGCACTTGAGCTGATTAGAGCAATAAAAAGTGTTTAAACTCACCAAAAATTTCCTTGCCTTTGATGGTGGTCATAGTGATGAACTTTCATGTCAAAGCTGTAAAATATTATTAGGTTCTCCTGATACTTATCAGCTTATGGAAATCATTTATGCTGCACAAGCTACTTTTACACAAGATTGTATTTTTATCCTTGGAGGCGCCCACTATAGAGAGTTTAGCTTAAATGGTACAAAAATTGAGCAAAATAAAGTGTATGAAGCACATAAAGGTGATGTCTTAACGATCCAGAAACTAGAGTGCGGGTTCAGACTTTATCTAATGGCAAGTGCTTTTGAACAAAGTAGGCTTGGATGTTATAGGGGAAGTTTTGAACAATGCTTTAGTTCGCCCAAAGAAAAAATCAGAGTAATTAAGGGTCCTGAGTTTGACTATTTAATAGATCCTAAAGAGTTTTTAGAGAATCCCTTTGTGATCTCAGCAAATTCTGATTTAGCAGGTCTAAGATTGGAAAGCGAAAAAATTACAGCAAAACGATATGATATAGTCTCTTCCATTGTAGATGACGGTCTTATTCAATTAACATCAAATGGACCTATTGTGCTTTTAAGACAGCGACAGGTTACAGGAGGATATCCAAGAATCTTTTCTGTGATTAAAACTGATCTGGATTTTTTAGCTCAATATCAAATTGGTTCCGTGGTGCACTTTGAGTTAATTGAATTAACTGAGGCTAAAACTCTTCTGCTGCAAAGAGAGGAAGAGTTAAAAATGCTTTCTTTAAGGCTCTGTTCACGTTAAGTGTTGGTAAACTCCTACTGAGCTAAAGAGTAGTTGTTCAGGCGTTAGATTTTTAAACTGACCTGAATTCAAGTAATAAGTGCATGACCGGTTAACTCTTCCTGGCTAATGCCGGTTAGCTCTTCAAAAACTTCATAAGGAGTTTTGTATCCCAGACACTTTCGTGGCCGACTATTGAGTAAAGTGGACCCTATCGTCAAGACAAGTCTTATTAAAAAATAAGATATAAAATATCCATCGTTAATAGGCTCGCTTTTATGCAGCCAATTTTAGTTCTGAAACAACTTCTGTCATCATGCCATATGCTTGAGCAGGTGTTTTTCCATCATGTGCCTTGTGTGGC
>JAUJGA010000208.1:0-29339 GCA_042095675.1 Gammaproteobacteria bacterium | reverse complement strand
CACCTGATCCTGAGATGACACTGTCTTTCTTTTTCTCTTTGTCAGCTTTTAAATCCAGCCAATCTTGCAATAGCTGTCTCATGATTTCATGGCCTTTCTTATTGATGAAACTTTCTATTTTACCATGTTCACTCTCTGCCCTGTGGTCAGACTTGAGCTGTTTTATTAACAAATCAAATTCTTTCTGTGCACCAGAAAAGAATGAAAAATCATTTGAATCAAGGTATGCTGTATTCATGAGAGGGCTCTTTTTTCAGGTTTATGAATGTCAGATACTTATAAACCTCTAGTTTGATCTCTCTCTTTTTTATTTTCAAGCATTAATTGTTGAATTTATTCTATAATTTCGTCGTTTCAAAAGATCTGCACCCATTAAAATTAGAGCATCATCTATAATTAAATATGTTGTATAGCTATTAATTAAACTGCAGATATATTATAATTCTGACTAAATTACTAGGTTAATTTAATGACAACAATTAATTCAATTTAATGGGAGTGAATAATGAAAAAATGGCAATGTAAAACCTGTGACTTAATTTATGATGAAGCTGAAGGCTGGCCTGATGATGGTATAGATCCAGGTACAAAATGGGATGATGTTCCTGAAGACTGGAAATGTCCTGATTGTCATATGGGTAAGGCAGAATTTGATATGGCCGAAATTTAATAATTTTTCAATTTGTCATAGGATTCATATTAGGAAAACTATAGTTATCCTCGAGCTCTCTTATCGGGGATCTAACCAAGTATCAATAACTACTTCCCCCTTGGGGCTTGAGCAATAGGCAAGGATATAACCTTTCAATAATTTGTGGATATATTCGTCCAACAAACCCCTGCCATCCATCTGTATTCTATAGGACTAAAGCTTGAGCATCTGGTGTCCAATCAGGAAGGACTATACGTTTTGCTGTTTGCGAGTTTATCATAAAATCATGTGTATTCGGCTTATGAGTGTGCCCGTGAATGAGAGTATAAATATTGTGTTCTAGCATTATAGTTTCAATTTCTTGCTGGTTAACATCCATAATTTCATAATGAGCATGTCCCTTTTCCTGACTTACTGTTCTCATTTTTTGAGTAATTTCAATGCGTTCATCGATGCTTTTAGATAAAAAATTCCTTTGCCAGTCAAAATTTCTAACCATTTTTCTGAACTGTATATATTCTTTATCATCGATACAAAAGCTATCACCATGGGAGAGTAATATTTTTTTATGATTGATGTTGAGGATATAAGGATCAGGAATTATTATACTGCATGTTCTTTTTGCAAACTCAGAGCCTAATAAAAAATCCCGATTACCATGCATAATAAAAAGCTTAATACCACAGTGACTTAATTTATTGAGTTGCTCAATTGTGTGCTGATAAATTGGAATGGAAGCATCATCACCTATCCATACTTCAAATAGATCTCCTAAAATGTATAGGGCATCAATATCATTAGTATGTTTTATACAGTGATCAATAAATTTATCAAAGCAATTTTGAATTTCACGTTGTTTGGGATCAAGATGAATATCAGAGATGAGGAGTGTTTTCATAGAAGGGTATATTTATGCCCGTATATCAATGATATATACGGGCAAATATATTATTAATCAATGGTCACTTTTTCAATAATAACATATTCTTCAGGGACATCTGAATGAAAGCCGGATGTTCCAGTTTGTACGCCTTTAATAGCATCAACAACATCAAGGCTATTATCAGTAACCTTTGCAAATACACAATATCCCCAGCCATCAGCAGTTTCATTGCGAAAATTTAGGAAGTTATTATCTTTCAGATTAATGAAAAACTGTGAAGAAGCTGAATGAGGATCAGAAGTTCTTGCCATGGCTAAAGTACCACGATCATTTTTTAAACCATTACTGGCTTCATTTTTAATGTTTTCACGCGTTTCTTTTTCATTCATGCACGGATCCATGCCGCCACCCTGAATCATAAAACCATCAATGACACGGTGAAAAATTGTACCGTCATAAAAACCATCTTTAATATATTGTTCAAAGTTTTCGCAGGTTTTAGGTACTTTATCATGGTCAAGCTCTATATTAATAGTGCCATAGTTAGTTTGCATTGTTACCATAAGTTTTCCAGTAAATTTAGTTATTGTAGTTGCGTATAATTAATTGGAGTCTGGTAGATTAAAGATCAAGTTATTTTAGAACGATTACATCTTCAATATAAATAGGATCAATTGGGATGTTTTGCTGCATTGCCACTTCCTGAGTTTTGACCTGAGCAATTTTATCCACTACATCCATGCCGCTAGTCACCTTGCCAAATGCACAATAACCCCAACCATTCATTGATTTACGGGTGTGGTTTAAAAAATTATTATCTTTTAAATTAATGAAAAACTGTGCTGTAGCTGAGTGAGGATTACTGGTTCTTGCCATGGCAATGGTTCCACGATCATTTTTCAAACCGGCATCCGCTTCATTTTGAATAGGTTTAAAGGCAGGTCTCTTACGGTCACTGGCATTAGTAAAACCACCACCCTGGATCATAAAACCCTTGATAACACGATGAAATATAGTTTTTCTATAGAAATGAGAGCCAGCATATTTGACAAAATTTTCCACTGTTTCGGGTGCTTTGTCAGGATAGAGTTCAAGTAATATATCACCCTGATTGGTGACTAATTTTATTTTGACCACATCAGCTGCAAAACTATTGAGACTAATAAGTAGTAATAAACTTGTACAAAGAGTCAATAATGCTTTAATTTTTAACATTGTTAATACCTTAGTTAAGAGAAGAAATATTTTTAAAGGGCGAATTATAGCAGATGCTCAGTCATAATGGATATAAACAGCTTAATAATTTGACTCCAACCCCTTGCTGGGTGAAAATTACGCCTAACTGAAAATTAAACGATTTATAGCATGGTAGTGTATAAAAAATGAGCAATAGCGATACTTCTGCAACGGAAAACAATAAATTAGTCAGCAATTTCATTCGTCATATTATCGATGATGATATGAAACAGAACAAAAATAATGGTAAATTAATTACCCGTTTTCCACCTGAGCCTAATGGCTATCTACATATTGGACATGCTAAATCGATTTGTCTGAACTTTGGTCTTGCTGAGGATTATCAGGGTATTTGTAATTTGCGTTTTGATGATACGAATCCAGAAAAAGAAGAGTTGGAATATGTTGATTCTATTATGGATAATGTTAAATGGCTGGGCTTTAACTGGGCTGATGAACCTAAATATGCTTCAGATTATTTTGGGAAGCTATATGATTATGCTATTAAACTTATTAATCAGGGCAAGGCCTATGTTTGTGCTTTAACTCCAGAACAGTCTCGGGAGTATCGTGGTTCATTGACTGAAGCAGGTAAAAATAGCCCACATCGCGATCAAAGTGTCGTTGAAAATCTGGATTTATTTGAACGCATGAAAAATGGGGAGTTTGATGAAGGGGAGATGGTTTTGCGTGCCAAAATTGATATGGCATCGCCTAATATTAATATGCGGGATCCGATTATTTATCGTATTCGCAAGATAGAACATCACCAGACTGGTAATGAGTGGTGTATTTATCCCATGTATGATTATACCCATTGTGTGTCTGATGCTATTGAAGGCATTACTCATTCTTTATGTACCCTGGAATTTGAAGATCATCGCCCCTTATATGACTGGGTTTTAGATCAATTGCAAACACCATCACATCCACAGCAAATTGAATTTGCCAGGCTAAACCTTAATTATACTATTACCAGTAAGCGTAAATTAAAACAATTAGTGGATGAGAATCATGTCAACGGCTGGGATGATCCCCGTTTGCCGACCATTTCTGGCCTACGTCGTCGTGGTTATACAGCGGCTTCTATACGAGACTTTTGTGATCGTATTGGTCTGACAAAGGTGGATGGTGTGGTTGATATGTCAACCTTGGAATTTTGTATTCGAGAAGATCTGGAACATTCAGCACCCAGAGCTATGTGTGTGATTAATCCCCTGAAAGTGGTGATTGAGAGTATTGATGAGGCTTCTATAGAAGAACTTTCAGCTCCCAGACATCCTAAAGATGAATCTATGGGACGCCGTCAATTCAATATGACTCGAGTTATTTATATTGATCAAAGTGATTTTGAAGAAGTACCACCACCCAAATATCGTCGTTTATCAATAGGCAAAGAAGTTCGCATTAGAAATTCTTATGTGATTAAGTGTGAATCAGTGATCAAGAATGAACAAGGTGAGGTAATTGAGTTACGATGTACTCATGATGCTGATACCTTAGGCAAGAAACCTGAAGGGCGTAAGGTAAAAGGTGTGATTCACTGGGTTTCAGAACAATATAGTGTAGCAGCAGAAGTACGCTTATATGATCGTCTGTTTAGTGCAGAAAATCCGGAGGATGCAGCGAAGAAACATGATAATGATGATAGTCATTTTTTAGATTTTTTAAATCCAGACTCATTAACCATTGCTGCTAAAGCACGAGCTGAAATATCATTATCTGATGTTAATGTGGGAGATGCCTTCCAATTTGAGCGAGAAGGTTATTTTACCGTTGATAAAGATTCCAGTAATGAACGCTTAGTTTTTAATCGCACCGTTGGTTTAAGAGATTCATGGGCTAAGATTGAGAAGAAGTAAGAAATCTTTGTTATATTGTGTACTTGCAAAACAAACAGATTTTATACTTTTAGCTTCCCCCTTTTTGCCCTCGTGGGCCCTACTTTTGGAAAAGGGGGGATTGAGTGGGGTTAAAACTTTGTATTATCAATAAGTTAAAGTATTAAAAGCCAACCCCTCAGTCCTCCTTCTAAAGAAGGGGGAAGTTAAGAACAGATTTGTAAGTACCCCATGTAATAGAAAATCAGAAAGAAGAATAAAATGTTAAGTATTCAAAATACATTAAGTGGTCAGAAAGATATTTTTACACCGATTCAACCGGGTAAGGTAAGTATGTATGTGTGTGGCATGACAGTTTATGATTATTGTCATATTGGTCATGCACGGGTATTGGTGGTTTTTGATGTTATTACCCGTTATTTACGCAAAATCTATGGTGATGATAATGTGACCTATGTGCGTAATATTACCGATATAGATGACAAGATTATTGCCCGAGCTATTGAGAACGGCGAAGATATTTATGCGTTAACCAATCGTTTTATTGCCGCCATGCATGAAGATGCTGATGCATTAGGCGTTAAACGACCTGATATAGAGCCTCGTGCAACTGAGCATATGGATGAAATTCTTGGCATGATTCAGACGCTTATTGATAAGCAAATGGCTTATCAGGCTGATAATGGTGATGTTTATTATCAAGTTAATAAGTTTGCAGATTATGGCAAACTAGCGAAAAAGAATCTTGATGATCTGCAATCAGGTAGTCGTGTAGAAGTCGATCAAGCAAAACGCTCTCCTATGGATTTTGTTTTATGGAAAACCGCCAAGCCCTGTGAGCCTAGTTGGGATTCACCCTGGGGTAAAGGTCGTCCTGGCTGGCATATTGAATGTTCAGCAATGTCTACTAATTGTCTTGGAGATCATTTTGATATTCATGGTGGTGGCCTGGATTTAAAATTTCCGCATCATGAAAATGAGATAGCACAATCAGAAGGCTGTACGGGGCATAAGTTTGTTAACTATTGGATTCATAATGGTTTTGTACGTGTAGATGATGAAAAAATGTCTAAATCTTTGGGTAACTTCTTTATTATCCGTGAAGTATTACAGTCCTATGCAGCTGAAGTTATCCGTTATTTTATTTTAAATAGCCATTATCAAAGTCCTCTGAACTATTCTGATGAAAATCTAGATAAAGCAAAAGCTTCATTAACGACTTTATATCAGGCTTTATTAGATATTGAAATAATAGATAATGTCGAGATAGATGAGTCAAGTGACTATAGCCAGCGTTTTTTCAAAGCCATGGATGATGATTTTAATACACCTATTGCCATTTCTGTGTTGTTTGATATGAGTCATGAAGTAAATCGTTTAAAACCGACTGATCCTCAACAGGCTAGTGTTGTTGCAGGACAATTGAAAAAACTAGCTGAATTACTGGGCTTATTAGAAACTGATGCACAACAATTCCTTCAGGGCAATACGGCAGAAGGTGGTTTATCAGATGATGATATTAATTCTTTGATAGAACAACGAGCAACAGCTAAAGCAGATAAGAACTGGCCAGCATGTGATCGCATTCGAGATGTACTAGATGCAGAAGATGTTTTATTAGAAGACACAGCAGAGGGCACACGCTGGCGTCGAAAATAGTTCGGGAATGGTGTTTTTAAATCCGTGATTGGTGTGAGGTTTATATTTAAGGAGGCTTTTGAGCCATGGATGGCGAGGATGAGCGTCACATGGATGTGCTTGAGCATCCTCCTTAAATATAAACCTTACACCAAAATGTGTTTTTACTTACACCATTCCCGAACGATAAATCTATTGCATGCCGTAAAGTCTGAAATAAAGTTCATTACTATTAACCAGATTATTATGACTGCCATCAGCAATAATTTTACCATTATCAATGACAATGATTCTATCGGCTTGTTTCACGGCGCTTAACCTATGGGCAATAATTAAAGTGGTTTTATTTGCAAGATAAGATTTCAGAGACTGATGTAGTTTATTTTCTATTTCAGTATCCAGTGCGGAAGTGGCTTCATCTAAGATAATAAGTTTGGGATCAGTGAGAATCATGCGGGCTATGGCCAGACGTTGTCTTTGACCTCCGGATAGTCTGATACCCTGACGACCAATCATTGTGTCCAATTGCTCAGAAAGTTGTTTTACCGTGTTGTCTAATTGAGAAATATCTAATGCTTTCCAGAGATCATCATCACTAAACTCTCTACCCATACAGAGATTAGCACGAACGGTATCGTTAAACATAATAGGGTGCTGCATGACCGTGGCTGTATTTTCTCTAATTTTTTCAAAACCAATATCTTTAATAGAGATATCATTAAAATAAATATCTCCGGAATTAATAGGATACAGACCTAAAATAATCTGTATTAAGGTTGATTTTCCGCCACCGCTGGAGCCAACCAGAGCCACTTTTTCACCCTTATTTATCTGTAAAGAAAGGGAATTTAAAATATAATTCGATTGTTTAGAATCATCCTCATATTCTGATGTTGAATCAGAAATACTAATTTGGAATTCAATAGTTTTCTGCGGGTACTGAAAGCAAATATTATCCAGCTTTATAGATATATTTTTTTGATCAATAAAGGGATCTTTATGACAGGGAATAACAGGTTCCTGCTGCAGAGCAAAAATCTTATTGAGGCGGCTGATAGAGGCTTTCGCATTGAAATAGGAATATTGAATATTTAGAATTTCCTGTACCGGTCCCATCATATACCAGAGATAACCAAACACGGCAAACATCAAACCAAGAGATAAGTCTGAAGTGAGCACCATAATCATACTCACAGCGCGAAATGCATCAAATTCAAATAAAAAGATCACATGAGATAATTGTGCTGCAGCATCAGTTTTCCATGAATGGTTAATGGAATATTTTTTAACCTGGGTAGCACTATTTATGAGCCGCTTAATATAATGTTCTTCACGATTAGCAGCACGGATTTGGTGGATTGCATCAAGTGTTTCAACCAGTGATTGCTGGAATAGGGCGATGGCATTATTTTCATGTAATTTGAGTTTTTTTACTTTTTTACCCATTCTGATTGTGACATAAATAACCAATGGATTAAAAAATAATAGAATTAAAGCGAGTTGCCAGTTGATCCATAATAAGACTATTGCGGTACCAATAATGGAAAGTACAGCGACAATAAACTTACTAATAGTGGCACTGATAAATTGATCGACCACTTCGATATCTGTGACAAAGTGTGAGGCAAAGCCACCGCTACCGATGGTTTCATATTCACTAATAGCAATTCTTTTTAGATATTGAGCTAATTTTTCTCGCATTTGTAAGGTCGTTGATTTAGCAATAATTGTAAATATGCGCATTTGCCAGACATTAAGAATGACGGAAAGCATGCGTAAAAAAACTGATGCCAATAAGGCCATGATTATATAAGCACTAGCATATTGTAAAGAGATAGGTAAAAAACTATCCATTATAGAAATAGACATGGCTGGCTTATCTAATAAGACTTCATCTACCATTAAAGGGAGTATTAAAGGAATTGGCACAGATAATAAGGCAGATATAATGGCCAGAATATTAGCAAAAACAAGACGTTTTTTATCTTCAAATGCCGAAGCAATAATTTGATTAAAGGAAAAAAATTGTGTAGTAATGGTTTTTTCTGATAAAGATTCAGAAGAAGGTTCTGATGCTGCAGTGGTATTCAAATTTAGCTCTCTTCTTTGGCTAGTGGCTCATCTGGGAATTTTTTAAGATAAAAATCGTAAAGTACCTGTATCTTTTTAATATAGGTCACAGGTTCTATGCCACGTACATAGCCGTATTGTGTATGCTTATGATATTTAGGCTGTGATAATAATAAAAAAGCAGTTTCCACATGTCCAAACCAGCGATTTGGATCCAGGCCCTGTTTACTTGCCAGATTTCGAGCATCTTTTAGATGTCCTAATCCTGCATTATAAGCGGCCAAAGTGAACCATGTTTTAACATCTGCAGGCAATTCATTACCTAATTGCTTATCCAGCCATGCCATATATTTTATACCAGCCTTAAGTCCCTGTCTGGGATCTTCCAAATTACTGACACCTACTTGTTTGGCTGTTCGTGGCATTACCTGTAATAAACCTTTTGCTCCAACCCATGATTTGGCTTTGGTATCAAAATGACTTTCCTTATTAACCTGAGCGGAAATTAAACGCCAGTCAAATCCATATTCATTGGCCATTGCTTTGATTAACTTATCATAAGATGAAATTTGATTGTCATTGGTTTTACGTGTGCTTTCGTTAAATAAATTTCTTGAGTTGTTAAAGTATTTGTTATAAGAAACGTTGTAAAACAAACTCTTGTATTCTTTATCTATAAATTCATTTAACTCATTTAAAAGTTCATCTGAGTCTTTTCTCACCAGCCATCTTTGCCCGTGTTTTCCTCTTAAGACTAATGAAGACTGAATATTATTATGCCAGTTTTTTTCAATATCAATAATATGTGAACCAGCCAGTGTGAGATCATATTTACCATTTAATACTCTTTTGATAATCTCTTCAGTTTCCATTTTTTCAGGTGTGAGGTTTATGGAAAAATGAATACCTAATACTTTAAGTTGTTTTTGAAAACTATTGAGAGTAGTCCAGTAAGGACTGCTTTTTCTTACAAAGAAAGTACGTCCCTCTAGTTCATTATAGGAAGCGATTTCTTTTTCATCTTTACGTTGAACAATTATTTCCTTAACATAGAGATAGGGTTTACTGAATTTAACCGGTAATTTTTTGCGCTCAAGTGTTTTAATTAATCCGGATGAAATAATATCACCATGACCATTTTCAAGCCATTTAATCATTTGTTCAAAATCATCAGCAATTAAAATTTTCAGGTTAAGTTTCTGCTGCTTGGCAAATTGTCTGACTAAGTCATACTCAAAACCCATTAATATATTTTTCCAGAGAAAATAAGTGGATGAATTATTACGGGTAATAAGTCGTAGTTGACGACTTTTCTTAATTTCTTTGAGATCACCCAAACGAACTTTAGGTAGTTGCTGGCGTAATTTTTCTTTTTTAATATAAAGATTAAGCTGTTTTAATAAATCAGTATTGTTCTTTCTTACTCCCCAAACAATAGGCCGTTCTTTAGAAAGTTGTAGAGCAGTTTTAAAATCCTGACGATATTCTTTAATTAAAATCAAATTATTACTATCTTCAATAACGGCATCTAATTCTCCGGAATTGAGTTTATTTATTTTTTCATCAGAGGTAATGCGCTGATTTAATTCAACCAGATGAATATCACTCTGTTCTTTAGTCAGCCCGGTGATAACTTCCCAATAAGAGGAATCTTTTCTTACGCCAATTTTCAAATCATGCAGTTGATCAATTAAAATTTTTTTATCAAAGGACTTTGCAGTAATTAATTGTTCACTAGAATAATAAAGAGGATCGGTTAAATTAATCTGCTGTTTACGTTCTTCATTAACAGTAAGCTGAGAAACAATAATATCCCCCAGCCCCATCTTTAAAGCAGGTGTAAGATTGGCAATAGTTTTTATGGGAACAATAATTGGAGTCAAATTGTTATTTATAGAAAAATCTATAATTGACATTAACTCATTGTTGTAATTACTTGATTCTAATTGTATAAATTTATTAAACTGGTAATCATGTAAGACGATTATACGTAGCTGTTTGTTTTTGTTAATGGTATTCCAGTCTGCTACACTTTTTTTCTGATATTGTTGATGATTAGGAAGGTTGTGTTTTATTTTAAGCAACTCACCGTCAAATTCAATGGTGCTGATGAGTTTGTCATCAGATTGATCACTACAGGAGCTGATTAAAAAGAGAGAAGTTAAAAATATGATACTAAAAAATTTCAACGAGTTTCCTTAATCGCCATTGCAACAGTATAAGTTTTACCTTGTTTTATCTTTTTATAATTGCCGAAGACTTCTTTGAAAGAACGTTCAATATAGCGACGAATACCGGTAATGGTTACGACATAAATTCTCCCACCAGGCTCCATATGTTTAAGTGCATCAATTAAAAATAGACTGAGTAATTCATTACCAACTTTTGCAGGGATATTTGAAACAATGAGATGAAAACGTCGCTTACCAATTTGATTTAAACCATTACTGAGAAATGTTTCACAATTAGATAAATTATTTAATTTGATATTCTTTTCAGTATATTCAATGGCAACAAAATCTTTATCAATCAGTGTGGTTTGTCCATCAGGTGCTGATTTTGCTATGGTTAAGCCTAAAGGACCATAGCCACAACCAATATCAAGACAGTTATCACTAGGATTAACTTCAATATAGCGAAGTAATAATTTAGACCCTTCATCCACCGCCTTGGGTGAAAAGAGTCCCAAGGTTGTTTTAAACTTCATTGGAAAATCATTTAATTCTGCATCAAGCAACATATCCTGACGATATTGTTCAACATCCGGAAAATATTTATTTTTAATCATGATTACTCTATGCTACGTGTTGATTTTTTATGGTAATAAATGGCTGATAATTATACCATCATTAAATTTAAGTGCATGGTCACCAGGCGTTAAAACTACTTGCGAATGTTGATTGATTGCAGGAATAAAGGCCATATTCTGACTATGTGGTGGTACATAGATATCTCCTGATAAGAGAGACCCATCAGCTCTGACAATAGATATATATTTAATGGGTGGATGAGGTTGACGATTAAGCCAGTATAGGAAATTGTTTTTATGTTCACGGCTTAGTTGCTTATAAAGAATTTCAGCATCATTAACTTCATCTAAGCCGATAAAAGGGGCAAAAAAGCCAATAGGAGTATCAGCCGCAGCACGATATAACATTTCTGCAATAGGGCTACCTAAATGGGGTGTTGCTATGGTAATAAGTTGAACAACGGGGATAAATTTATTTCTATTACCATTAACAAAGTTTGCATAATTATTAACCAGAGCTAATCGGGTAACAAGTCCACCAGCCGAATGGGCAATTAAATGAATATTGTGTTGTGGATTTTTTTGACTGATTTCTGCAAGATATTGACTTAGATAATTAGCCTGAACTTCAATAGATGCTTTTGATGGTAGTTCAACGGCAACAATATATTTGCCATTATTTTCCGGAGTGATGTCGGAGAAAGATATATCGTACCAACCTTTACTTGCCATTACTTGAGTAATACCACTAGCTCTCCAGGTTTTACCTCCCGTATGATAGCCATGTACCAATATTGCGATATCAGCTAAAAGCATACCGGGTAAGTATAATAAAACATGAAATAAAATTATTAAAAAATTTCTATTAAAGTGATAAGTCATAAGTCTTTCCTTTTTCATAATTGAAATTATAAACTAAATTCAAAACTTAATTAATAGAAGAAATATATAATTTATAAATTATTGACTTAGTAGTTCTTCATGTGATTAAAACTTATACGACTTACAAACATTGTTTTTAAAAAACTCTCATTATTATATGATTACATATTGTATAATAGTTCGTTTAACCCTATATAAGATAACAAAATAGTATAATGTTTGTTTTTAAACTTATTCTTAATAAATTCATATGATTGTAATGAGGAAATAAAATGCAGATTTCAGTAGAAGTGAAAGATGGTCTTGAAAGAGAATTAATAGTTGAGTTTCCAAAATCAGATATGAATGAAGTAGTAAAAACTCGTTTACAATCTTTAACCAAAACAGCAAAAATTAATGGTTTTCGCCCTGGAAAAATCCCTTTGTCGGTAATTAAAAAGCGTTATAGTGCTCATGTTGAAGCAGAAGCTTTGAATGAAAAACTACAACAGAGTTATTTTGAAGCCATTTCACAGGAAAAATTAAATCCTGCAGGTCAGCCGACTATCGATTTAGTTGAAACAGATAATAAAGATATTATTAAATATAAGGCTGTACTGGAAGTTTATCCAGAAGTGATCTTATCATCTCTTTCTGAGCAAGCTTTTGAAAAAGCCAATGTCACTATAGGTGAAGATGATATTGATTCTACTGTAGAAAATATTCGTAAACAAAATCAAACTTTTAATGATTCAGATGATGCTGCCAAAGAAGGTAGTCAGGTTATTGTAGATTTTGTTGGTACGATTGATGGTGAAGCCTTTAAAGGCAATGAAGGCCAGCAGGTTCCAGTGACAATTGGTCATGGTCAAATGATTGATGGTTTTGAAAAAGGAATTATTGGTTCTAAAGCCGGTGATGAAGTAAGTTTAGACTTAAACTTTCCAGCAGAATATCATTATACAGAAGTTGCAGGCAAGCCAGTAAATTTTGCTATTAAAGTTTCCCAAATTAAAGAAGCAGATTTACCTGAATTAAATGATGAATTTTATGTTAAATTTGGTATTACTTCAGGTGGTGAAGAAGCTTTTCGTGCTGAAGTTAAGAAAAACATGCAAATTGAACTTGATAAGTCCATTGCATCTAAGCTAAAAAACCAGGTTATGGATGCAATTGTTGAAATAAATGAAATTACTGTACCAACAGCTTTAGTTGAAGAAGAAGCTAAAACTATGGCACAACAAATGCTGCAGCAATATCAAATGCAACAGCAGGGTGAAGCTGAATTACAAACAGATTTATTTACAGAGCAGGCTAAACGTCGTGTGGCCCTGGGCATTATTCTTGCTGATATCGTTAAAGTGAATAAACTAGAAGCTTCTGATGATGCAGTCAAAGAAAAAATCAATGAGCTGGCAGGCACATATGAAAATCCACAGGAAGTGATGGATTATTATATGTCTCATAAAGAAAAACTTGCTGAAATACAATCCTTTATTTTAGAGGAAAAGATTGTATCCTGGGCTTGTGAAGAAGGTACATTTGCAGAAAAAGACTTTAGTTTTACTGAATTTATGAATCCTAAGCAAGAGTAAAAAGCTTAAAACTAAAAAATTAAAAGGAATATAAGTTTGATGATAGGTAATAATCTAACATGCGGTGCATTACAGACTGAATCTCTGGGACTTGTCCCTATGGTAGTTGAGCAAACTTCAAGAGGTGAGCGTTCCTATGATATTTATTCTCGTTTATTAAAAGAACGGGTTATATTCATGGTGGGTCAGGTTGAAGATCATATGGCTAATCTTATTGTTGCCCAATTATTATTCCTTGAAGCTGAAAATCCTGATAAAGATATTCATTTATATATTAATTCACCGGGTGGCTCTGTTACTGCAGGCATGTCAATTTACGATACTATGCAGTTTATTAAACCTGATGTTAGTACTATGTGTATTGGCCATGCAGCCAGTATGGGTGCATTATTATTAACAGGTGGTGAAGAGGGTAAACGTTATTGTCTGCCTAACTCACGTATGATGATTCATCAGCCTTTGGGTGGGTTTCAGGGACAGGCTTCAGATATTGAAATTCATGCTAAAGAAATTTTGACCTTGAAAGATAAGTTGAATAAAATTATGGCCAAGCACACTGGTCAAAGTATGGATGTGATTGCTAATGATACAGATAGAGATAACTTTTTAAGTGCTCAGCAGGCTGTTGATTATGGCCTGATTGATAAGCTTATTACAACGCGTGAAACTGCAGAAGATACAAAAGAAAAATAAATATTACAGGTACTTTGAAATATTGCTCTTAATCTCCCCCTTCTTTAGAAGGGAGAATGAGGGGGTTGGTTTTTAATTTATTAAAAATATTAAACCCCCTCAATCCCCCTTGCCAAGAGTAGGGCTTACGAGAACAAAATGGTTCACAGGATAACTGCTTTGCAAGCAAATCAGTAAAAGCTAAAAGCATTAAACCTGATAGTTTTGGAAGTACCTTATTAATTAAATTATAAATTCAGACGATGGGGTTGGTTTTATGAGTGATGATACTCAAGGTAAAGATGAAAATGACAAGCTGCTGTATTGTTCTTTTTGTGGCAAAAGTCAGCATGAAGTTAGAAAATTAATTGCAGGGCCTTCGGTTTTTGTCTGTGATGAGTGTGTAGAATTATGTAATGACATCATTCGTGAAGAAATTCAGGAGCAGGGTGGTTCTGTCCCCGGTACAAAATTGCCGACACCACGTGAAATTAATAAAATTCTCAATGAATATGTAATTGGCCAAACAGAAGCAAAAAAAGTGCTTTCTGTGGCTGTTTATAACCACTATAAACGTCTGGAGGTTGGTTATAAAAAAGATGATGTAGAGCTTTCAAAGAGTAATATCTTACTTATTGGCCCTACTGGCTGTGGTAAAACATTATTAGCTGAAACTTTAGCACGCTTATTAGATGTTCCTTTCACTATTGCTGATGCGACCACTTTAACTGAAGCTGGTTATGTGGGAGAAGATGTTGAAAATATCATTCAGAAATTGTTACAAAAATGTGACTATGATGTTGAAAAAGCTCAAACTGGCATCGTTTATATTGACGAAATTGATAAAATTACCCGCAAGTCTGACAACCCCTCTATTACCCGCGATGTTTCAGGTGAAGGTGTACAGCAGGCTTTATTAAAGCTTATTGAAGGAACTATTGCATCGATACCTCCTCAGGGTGGTCGTAAGCATCCTCAGCAAGAGTTCTTACAGGTAAATACTGCCAATATATTATTTGTCTGTGGCGGTGCATTTTCTGGGCTGGATAAAATTATTCTTGAACGCTCAGAAAAAGGTGGTATTGGTTTTGGTGCTGAAGTTAAGAGTAAAGAAGATGAAAAAGAGTTTGGTGAGGTTTTAGATGATATTGAACCGCAAGATCTGACTCGTTATGGTTTAATTCCTGAGTTTGTTGGACGTTTGCCGGTGGTAGCGACTTTACGTGAACTTGATGAAGATGCTTTGATTAAGATATTAACAGAGCCAAAAAACTCTTTAGCTAAACAATATAGCAAGCTAATTGAAATGGAAGGTGCTGAACTTGAAATTCGGGAAGATGCTTTAGCCGCTATTGCACAAAAAGCAATGGGAAGAAAAACCGGTGCACGTGGTTTGCGTTCAATTTTAGAATCTACCCTATTAGATACAATGTATGAACTACCTTCTATTGAAGATGTACAAAAAGTGGTGGTAGATGAAGGTGTTATCAATGGTTTATCAGAGCCATTATTAGTTTATGAAAACATTGAAAACATTGAAAAAAAGCCTCATGTGAATAAGTCAGGCTTTTGTAAATAAATTATAATTTTATATTATTAGAGAGATGATAGTTAATGGAAAATGACAAGACAATTGTTGAGTTAGATGATGCAACTGAAACATATCCTGTTTTACCCTTAAGGGATGTGGTTGTTTATCCTCATATGGTTATTCCACTCTATGTTGGCAGAGGAAAATCTATCAGTGCACTTGAAACTGTGATGGAAGATGATAAAAAAATCTTTCTTGTGGCACAAAAAAATGCCTCTGATGATGAACCAAAGACTGATGAAATGCATTCTGTTGGTACCATTGCTACTATTTTAAGATTATTAAAACTTCCTGATGGTACGGTTAAGGTCTTAGTTGAAGGTGATGAGCGAGCACAGGTACAATCTGTTGAAAAGGTTGATAATTATTTCTCAGCAGTAGTCAAAACATTTCAATATGATTCCCATGATGATAAAGAGTCAGAAATTTTGACCAGAACCATCATGAATCAGTTTGAACAATATGTAAAAATGAATGAGAAGATCCCACCCGAAATACTTTCTTCGCTGTCTGGAATTGAAGATGCCAGTCGTTTAGCAGATACCATTGCTGCACATATGCCTTTAAAAATTGATGAAAAACAAAACATTCTTGAAATCTCTAATGTGTCTGAACGCTTAGAACATTTATTAGCCAAAATGGAATCAGAAATTGATATTCTTGAAGTAGAAAAACGTATACGCGGCCGTGTTAAGAAGCAAATGGAAAAAAGTCAGCGAGAGTATTATCTCAATGAGCAAATGAAGGCCATACAAAAAGAGCTTAATAATATTGATGATGTGCCTAATGAGCAGGAAGAGCTTGAAAAGAAAATAAAAAAATCAGGACTATCTGCAGAAGCTAAGAAAAAAGGTCTGGCTGAGTTTAATAAGTTAAAAATGATGTCTCCAATGTCTGCTGAAGCATCAGTGGTAAGAAATTATCTTGAATGGCTCACTAATGTTCCCTGGAAAAAACGCTCTAAAGTACGCCACGACTTAAATAAAGCTGAAGAAATCTTAGAAGAAGATCATTATGGTTTAGAAAAAGTTAAAGAGCGTATTCTAGAATATCTTGCCGTACAACAAAGAATGAAAAAATTAAAAGGGCCTATTTTATGTTTAGTAGGACCTCCAGGTGTGGGAAAAACCTCACTGGGTCAGTCGATTGCAAGAGCAACTAATAGAAAATTTACCAGAATGTCGTTGGGTGGTGTTCGTGACGAGGCTGAAATTCGTGGTCATAGACGTACTTATATTGGTTCAATGCCGGGCAAGATCATGCAGAACATGTCCAAAGTGGGAGTAAAGAACTCCTTTTTTCTATTAGATGAAATAGATAAAATGGCTATGGATATGCGTGGAGATCCCTCATCTGCATTATTAGAAGTGCTTGATCCAGAACAAAACAATACTTTTGCAGATCATTATATGGAAGTGGATTATGACCTTTCTGAGGTGATGTTTATTGCTACATCTAATAGCATGAATATTCCATGTCCTTTATTAGATAGAATGGAAGTTATTCGAATTCCTGGCTATACAGAAGATGAAAAGTTTAATATTGTTTCACGTTATTTAATTCCTAAGCAAAAGAAAAATAATGGCCTTAAAGAAACTGAATTAAGCCTCAGTGAGGGTGCTATTAAGGATATTATTCGTTATTACACCCGTGAAGCTGGTGTTCGTTCTATTGAACGTGAAATAGCAAAAATAGCCCGTAAAGTGGTTAAAGAAATACTTTTAGACAAGAAAACAAAAAAAGTTTCAATTACTTCTCGTAATCTTGATAAATATCTGGGTGTACGTCGTTTCCGTTACGGCAGTGCTGAAGAAGAAGATCAGATCGGGCAGGTTACTGGCCTGGCCTGGACAGAGATTGGTGGAGAATTACTGACAATAGAAACAGCTGTGATGCCTGGTAAAGGTAAAAATAGCGTCACTGGTCAATTAGGTGATGTGATGAAAGAATCTATCCAGGCTGCAATGACTGTAGTACGTAGCCGTTCTGATATTCTTGGTATCGATCATGAAACATATGAGACCAAAGATATTCATATTCATGTGCCTGAAGGTGCTATACCTAAAGATGGCCCTAGTGCAGGAGTCGGTATGTGTACAGCACTAGTGTCTGCTTTAACACAAACAACGGTAAAATCTGATGTTGCTATGACCGGTGAAATTACTTTACGTGGTGAAGTATTGCCTATTGGCGGACTTAAAGAAAAATTACTGGCTGCTTTACGTGGCGGTATTAAAACAGTCATTATTCCTGAAGAAAATAGAAAAGATTTGGTTGATTTACCCAAAAATATTCTTTCAAAATTGGATATAAAGCCAGTTCGCTGGATTGATGAAGTTTTACAAATTGCATTAACCCATATGCCTGATGGGAAGATAATGTTAAAGAATGAGAATAAGAAAAAATCTCATTCTCAGGTTCCTGAAAATAAAAACTCAGGGTCTATCAGGGCACATTAATTGGAATTAAGCTTATATTTATCAATACATTTATAATAATTTGCAGAAAATTGCAATTAATCATAAATAAAGCTGGATTTTAGTTCTGAATTTTGCTTCAATACACATCACGTTATTGCTCTATAACACTTATAGGATTGCTTATATAGCTTTTCTTGATTTTTTTAGTGAGAACAATAATTTAAATTAAAAATTAAATAATAATCCTTTTTAATTAAATACTTTATATTTAATAATATTAGGATAACAAGGGGAAATCTTAGTGAATAAATCTGAATTAGTGAGTGCCATTGCTGAAAATGCTGATCTTTCAAAAGCTGCTGCAGGTCGTGCATTAGATGCAACTGTTAAAGCAATCACGGACTCTTTAGCAAGCAATGAACCTGTAACATTAATTGGTTTTGGTACATTTGAAGTAAGAGAAAGAGCTGCCCGTATTGGTCGTAATCCTCGCACTGGCGAATCTATCCAAATTAAAGCATCAAAAAACCCAGCATTTAAAGCTGGTAAAGCATTAAAAGAAGCTGTAAACTAAGCCGTTTTTTTTTGCAACCAACAATAATTTTTACAAACATGGGTGATTAGCTCAGCTGGTCAGAGCATCGCCCTTACAAGGCGAGGGTCATAAGTTCGAATCTTATATCACCCACCATTTGTAATAACTATATTAAACTCTTGTTGTTAGAGTCGTTGGAATAAGTAAAAAGGAGCGGTAGTTCAGCTGGTTAGAATACCTGCCTGTCACGCAGGGGGTCGCGGGTTCGAGTCCCGTCCGTTCCGCCATATATAAAAAGCGCGTTTTTACGCGCTTTTTATCGTTTATTAATAGCTAAAAAGTTTGTGAGAATAAAATATGTTGCTACATAGTATCAGAGAAAGTGCTACAGGTTGGTTTGCCTGGGTTATCGTTATTTTAATTTCTATACCTTTCGCACTATGGGGGGTTAATAGTTATATCACCCCGCCTAACCCTTCCATTGCAACTGTTGGTGATTATAAAGTCAGCATTCAGGAGTTTCAAAATGCTGTACAAACAGAATCTGAAAAGTATAAAGATAAAATAAATAGTGATTTATTAAACTCCGGTATTTTAAAGAAAGTAGTTCTTGAAAAACTGATAAATAATCGTGCCATGATAAATTATTTATCCTCAGCAGGGTTTAGTGTCAGTAAAGAGCAAGTTGATCTGCAAATACGAAATGATCCCAATTTTCAATTAGAAGGACAGTTTTCAGAAGAACTTTATAGTCGATATTTACCAAGTGCTTATAGTAAATCAAATTATCGTAATTCATTAGCAACGCAAATTTTATTACAACAATTTTCAGATGGAATCAGTACTTCCTCTATTGTTTCTGATGCTGAAACTAAACGGGTTATGCAGCTTATAAAACAAAAAAGGGATGTGACTTATGCATTAATAAAAGCTCAAAACTATGCTGAATCAGTTGTTATCAAAGAAGAAGAAATAAATAATTATTATCAAAACTTTGAAACTCAATTTAAAAATCCTGAACAAGTGAAATTGGCCTATTTAGAGTTATCACGTAAGCTGATGGCTGAAAATGTAGAAATAATTGATGAACAATTAGAAAAGTATTATAAAGATAATAGTGCTCAATACACACAGACTGAACGACGTAAGGCCAGCCATATTTTATTTACAGTCACTAGTGATGTTGCAGATGAAGAAAAAGAAATAGTGAAAATTGAGGCACAGTCTTTACTTGATAAGTTAAATTCCGGTGCTGACTTTGCCGAATCAGCCAAAAAATATTCCAAAGATACTGGCTCTGCTGATAATGGAGGTGATCTGGGTTTCTTTTCTAAGGGAGAAATGGTCCCAGCCTTTGAAAAAGTTGCTTTTGCAATGAAACCTGGAGAGATCAGTACTTTAGTTGAAACACCATTTGGCTTTCATATTATAAAAATGGTAGAAATTGAAGGTGGTGAAGTTGAAGCCTTTGAGCAAGTAAGTGATAAGATTCGTGAAACACTACAATTTGAAATGGTTGAAAATGATTTTTTTGAAAAATCTGAATTAATTCAAACACTGGCCTATGAACAGCCAGATTCTCTTGATGCTATTGCTACAGAATTAGAATTAACTATTAAGCAAAGTGAATTAATGGGAAGAGAAGGCATCAGTGATAGTTCCACAGAAAATTTATTCTCTAACCATAAATTATTAACTGCTGCATTTAGCATCTCTGTATTAGAAGAAGGCAATAATAGTGATTTAATTGATTTAGGTGATGATCATGTTGTTGTTATTCGTGTTGTAGAACGTATACCTGCTAATACTAAACCATTAGAAGAAGTTAAGACTGAGATTGAAACACAACTTAAATCTAAAGGAATCACAGCCAAAGCTCAGGAAGTTGCTAATGAACTGATTAAAAAATTAGAGGCAGATGGTAGTCTAGCTGATGCGGATGATATAGAGATTATAGAGGCTGGCCTTATTGAGCGTCAGGATATGAATACACCTGAGTATATTGTCAGAAAAGCCTTTACTATGCCTAGAGAGTTAAAGTATGCATCTACAAAAACTGCAACAGGAGATATAGCTATCATTGCTATCAATGCGATTGAAAATGGTGATAGTGAAGACAAAGCACTTTATGCTAATGTAAAAAATGCTTTATTGCAGAATAAAGCAAATATGAATACAGCTTTGTCGGTGATGCAAATCCGTTCTGAGACTTCAGTAACGATTAATGATGCTTTGTTGAATACTGAAGAATAGAAAAAATTGTGAGAGGGTGGGTAGTGTGAGGTGACACATCACACTACTTACCTCACACTTATTTGTTTAGTGCACCCATACCTACGTGACTATAGCCGGAATCAACATAGATATTCTCACCAGTAATACCATTAGCTAAGTCGGAACATAAAAATGCTGCTGTATTGCCAACGTCATTGATAGTGACATTACGTCTTAGAGGTGCATTTTCTTCAACATGAGTCAGCATCTTACGAAAATCACTAATTCCTGCAGCAGCCAGAGTTCTGATTGGACCTGCAGAGATTGAATTAACACGAATCCCATCCTTACCTAACGATTCTGCCATATAGCGTACATTGGCCTCCAGGCTGGCCTTTGCTAAACCCATAACATTGTAATTTGGCATAATGCGCTCTGAACCCAGGTAAGATAAGGTCAGTAGGGAACCATTCTGTCCTTCCATCATATTACGACCGGCTTTAGCGAGAGCAGTAAAGCTATATGAGCTGATTTCATGAGCGGTATTAAAACCTTCACGAGTGACACTATCTAAATATTCTCCGGCAAGTTCTTCACGAGGAGCAAATGCAACTGAATGCACAATGATATCTAAGTGATCCCAAAAGTTATCCAGTTCAACAAAGACATTTTCTATTTGCTCATCACTTGCTACATCACAGGGTAAAACAATATCTGAATCACATTCAGCCGCTAATTTTTCAACCCGGCTTTGAAGTTTTTCATTTTGATATGTAAAGGCCAATTCTGCACCTTCACGCTTCATTGCCTGAGCAATACCCCATGCAATGGAACGGTTACTGGCCAGACCAACGATTAATGCACGTTTACCTTGCATAAATCCCATAATAATCTCCTTGAACATTTTATAATGTAAGTTTGTAGATTGAAGTATTTTATTAGCTAACAGCTTGTAATAAAATCTAATAACGATATGATACATGTGAATAATAGAATAAACTAGAGTTAACTATTAAATCCATAAATTTATGCTGAAAAATTCCACAATTACCTATCAAATTGTCAAATATAATAGTCTTTTAATTATATTACTTTTACTTTTATTCTCTGTAAACTCTACTTTTGCCAGTTATGCAATAGCTTATGGTTATGAGCCTAAATATCCCAAAGGCTTTAGTCATTTTGATTATGTGAACCCTGATGCACCCAAGGGGGGGCAGCTGGACTTAAATGGCTCACGCACCTTTGACCGACTGAACCCTTTCCTATTAAAAGGAGTGGGTGCTGACGGTATTGATGGTTTAATTTTTGAAACATTAATGGAACAAAGTCTAGATGAGCCCTATACTTTTTATGGTGTATTGGCAGATGATGTTCTTATTGCTAAAGACGGCCTATCAGTTACTTATCATATTAATCAATATGCTCGATTTTCAGATGGAACGCCAGTTAGTGTTGAAGATGTTAAATTTTCATTTGAGACTTTAACGAATGATAAGCATGTGCATCCTGCTTATAAAATTGTTTTAGGCAATATTAAACAGGCAGTGATTGTGAATGATGAAACAATCCGCTTTGACTTTAAAAAGAAAAATGCCAAATTACCAATGCTTCTCAGTAGTTACCTGTCAGTATTTCCCAAACACTGGGTGGGTGACTTAGAATTTAAAGATACAGCAATGACCATTCCTATCGGTAGCGGACCATATTTACTGGATAAATATGACACAGGTAAACAATTAAGCTTTAAACGTAATAAAGATTATTGGGCATCTGACCTAGGCGTGCGTAAGGGAATGTTTAATTTTAATAATATTGTCTATAAGTATTTTCGTGATAGCACTATTGCACTTGAAGCTTTAAAAGCAGGTGAGTACGACTTTCGTCATGAAGATAATTCAAAAATGTGGGCTCGAGATTATACAGGTCGTGTATTTAAAAATAATGAGGTTATAAAAAATAATATTCAACATCAAAATAGTGTTGGTATTCAGGGGTTTATTTTTAATACTCGAAAATCTCTTTTTAGTGATAAACGAGTACGTGAAGCTCTAGTATTAGCATATGATTTTGAATGGGCCAATCGTATGTTGTTTTATAATCAATATCAGCGTAATGATAGTTATTTTAGTAATACAGAACTTGCTGCACATGGTGAGATTAGTGATGCTGAGTCTGAATTACTCATACCGTTTAAAGAAAATCTTGATCCTCGTGTGTTTGCTCAAGCCTGGCAACCACCAAAAACAACAGCACCTTCATCATTGCGTGATAACCTAATGCAAGCTATCAACTTACTTAATGATGCTGGTTGGAGCTATAAAGATGGGGCACTAAGAAATGACCAAGGCAAAGCATTTGAATTTGATCTCATTCTTTCGCAAAAGTCATTTGAAAGAATTGCAGCTTCCTATGCCAGAAATTTATTAAAATTAGGTATTACGATGAATTATCGTACCGTTGACTATGCTTTATATAAACGACGCGTGGAAACCAAAGATTTTGATATGATAGTCTCCCGTTATTCACAAAGTCAGGTACCGGGAAATGAGCTAGAAGGGCGCTGGCATTCTAAAACAGTTGATGTGGATGGTTCGGCTAATTATCCCGGTATTAATAATCCAGCCATTGATGCTTTACTGGAAAAATTATCTAACACTACTGATAGAGATCAAATTGTGACACTGACCAGAGCATTGGATCGTATTCTATTGAGTGAGTTCTACCTTGTGCCACATTGGTATATTGATTCACATCGTATTGCCTATTGGGATAACTTTGAATTTCCTAAAATTTTACCCATTTATTATTCAGCAGAAGGCTGGATGCTTTCTACATGGTGGTTTAAACCTACTTACCTTAATAATGAAGAGCTTAAACAGGATGAACTTAAACCCATAGCTCTTGACCCTTAGTCCTTAACCATTAGTCTTTAAAAGCAAGGCAAAAACTAACTAATTATGCTTTATTATATTCTTAAACGATTGTTATTAATGATCCCCACCTTATTTGGTGTCATGCTCATTACTTTTATTATAACACAGTTCGTACCTGGTGGACCCGTTGAACAACTGGTTGCACAGTTAACCGGACAAGATCAGGTCACTGAAGCAGGTAGTGCAACAGGCAAGCTTTATCGGGGTGCTGAAGGTATAGATAAAGAACGTTTGGATGAAATTAAGGCCTTATATGGTTTTGATAAACCTGCCACTGAACGCTTTATCACAATGATGAAGAATTACCTGACTTTTGATTTTGGTGAAAGTTATCATCATCATCAATCTGTCACAGAATTAATTGTAGATAAACTACCGGTTTCAATTAGCTTGGGGATGTGGACTTTTTTTATTACCTATCTTACTTGTATTCCTCTTGGGATTGCCAAAGCGGTTCGTGATGGTTCTCGTTTTGATATTATCTCCAGTACCATCGTGTTAATAGGCTTTGCAATTCCCGGCTTTGTACTGGGTATTTTATTGTTAGTTTTATTTGGTGGAGGCAGTTTCTTTGATATCTTTCCATTAAAAGGTCTGACTTCAGATAATTGGGAACAATTAAGCCTGTTTGGAAAAGTCACAGATTATTTATGGCATATGGTATTACCCATTATTTCTTCGGTAATAGGCAGTTTTGCCGTGATGACCATGCTGACTAAAAATAGTTTTTTAGAAGAAATACGTAAAAATTATGTTATTACCGCCAAGGCTAAAGGGCTCAGTCATAATGAAATTCTCTATAAACATATTTTTCGTAATGCGTTAATCCCCTTGATTACTGGTTTTCCTGCCAGTTTTCTAGCAGCTTTTTTTGCTGGCAGCTTATTAATTGAAACTATTTTTTCTTTAGATGGTCTGGGGCTGTTATCTTATGAATCCATTGTTCGACGAGATTATCCAGTGGTATTAGGCTCACTCTATTTATTTACCCTGCTGGGTTTGCTGACCAAACTCCTTACTGATATTTCCTATGTTTTAATTGATCCTCGTATTAAGTTCAGCTCTGCAGAAGGGCATTCATAATGACTAAAATACTGGAAAAAGCAGAACTATTAAATCTATCACCGGCTAAACGATCCTGGTTACGTTTTAAAAATAATCGTCGCGGATATTATTCTTTATGGATATTTTCCATACTACTTTTTGTTAGTCTATTTGCGGAAATGATTTCTAACGATAAGCCCTTAATTATTCAATTTGAACAAGAGTATTATTTTCCATTGTGGAAAGATTATCCTGAAACGACTTTTGGTGGAGATTTTGTTTCCAAAACTGACTATAACGATCCCTATATTATTGAAAAAATCACCAAAAATAATAATTGGGCGATTTATCCTCTGAACCATTATAAATATGACTCAATCAATTACTTTGCAGAGCTGCCTAATCCGGCTAGACCTTCAGCACAGAATTATTTAGGTACCGATGATCGTGGCAGAGATGTGTTAGCACGATTAACATATGGTTTTCGCCTTTCTGTATTATTTGCCTTATTATTAACCGCTATTGGTGTTGTTATTGGTATTGTTATTGGTAGTTTACAGGGCTATTTTGCTGGAAAAGTTGATTTGGTCACACAACGTTTTATTGAAATATGGAGCTCTATGCCAGAACTTTATCTATTAATTATTTTTGCTTCTATTTTTAAGCCCAGCATCGGACTTCTGATCGTTCTATTATCATTATTTGGCTGGATGGGTTTATCGGATTATGTACGAGCTGAATTTTTGCGTGGTCGTAATTTAGATTATGTGATGTCTGCTCGTTCAATGGGTGTTTCTAATATGGGTATTATGTTTAGACATCTATTACCTAATAGTATGGTACCTGTATTAACCTTTCTACCATTTCGAATTAGCGGTTCAATATTAGCCCTAACCAGTCTGGACTACCTGGGCTTAGGCGTGCCACCATCAACACCGAGTCTTGGCGAGTTACTTTCACAAGGCAAAGAAAATATTGATGCCTGGTGGCTCTCGATGACAACTTTTTCTGTATTAGTCGGGACCTTAGTACTATTGATTTTTATTGGCGAGGCCTTGCGTGAAGCATTGGATACCAGACGTGGATAATATTATTCTTGAACAAGAAAATTTTGATAAGAACAATTCAACTATTTTAAATATTAAAGACCTTTCTGTAGATTTTGCAACATTAGCTGGTTCTGTAAATGTTGTGCGAGATATTAATTTTTCCATCAGAGCAGGGGAAACAATGGCTCTGGTGGGTGAATCTGGTTCAGGAAAGTCAGTCACTGCCATGTCTATACTTCGCCTACATGATGAGGAAAAAGTGAATTATAGCTCCGGTTCCATTTTATTTAATGGCGAAGATATATTAAGTAGCGATCAGCGATATTTGAGTGATGTTCGTGGTCGTGATATCAGTATGATTTTTCAGGAGCCGATGAGCTCTCTTAATCCCACATTTACGGTTGGGGATCAGATCATGGAACCACTATTAATTCATAAAGGTATTAATAAAGCAGCAGCAAAAAAACAAGCACTTGAGTTAATGGAATTAACGGGTATTCCTGATCCTCTGTATCGCTTTGATGCTTTTCCACACCTACTTTCTGGTGGGCAACGCCAACGTATGATGATTGCTATGGCATTGGCTTGTGAGCCAAAATTACTCATTGCAGATGAGCCTACAACAGCCCTGGATGTCACTGTTCAATTACAAATTTTATTATTACTTGAAAAATTACAAAAAGAATTTTCCATGGCAATTTTAATGATCAGCCATGATTTAAATCTGGTTAAGAGTTTTGCTGATCATATATGTGTGATGAAAGATGGAAATATTGTGGAGAAGAACGAAGCACAGCAATTATTTTCAGCTCCTCAAGATCCCTATACTATAGAGCTACTTAATAGTGAACCGGAAAGGATAATTCCTGAGGATGAGGATATTTCTAATCACCTGGCTCCGGAGTTATTAAATGCACAGCATTTAAAATGTTACTTTTCAATAAAAAGTGGTTTTTTTAGACGTATTAATCATGTTGTTAAGGCTGTTGATGATATTCACCTGTATCTAAAAGAAGGGGAGACTCTGGGGATTGTGGGAGAATCTGGTTCCGGTAAGTCAACTTTAGGACGGTGTTTATTACGTTTGGAAGCTTGTAAAGGAGAGATATTCTTTGAACAAAAACAAATTGATCAACTTTCTTATAAACAAATACGTCCTTTGCGTAAGGAATTTCAAGTAGTATTTCAAGATCCATATTCTTCATTATCACCTAGAATGACGATTGAACAAATAGTTGGAGAAGGCTTACGAATTCATTTTCCAAAATTAAATAAACAGCAAAGACGCGAAAAAATAATAAAAACTTTATTGGAAGTTGGCTTAGAGGATGATATTTTGTGGCGTTATCCACATGAGTTTTCCGGTGGTCAAAGGCAGCGAATTGCCATAGCACGAGTGGTAATTATAGAACCAAAACTCATTTTATTAGATGAGCCCACTAGTGCACTGGATATTTCAGTGCAAAAGCAAGTGTTAGCCTTATTAAGAGATTTACAAGTGCGTTATAAAATGTCTTACCTTTTTATTACTCATGATTTAAAGGTAATTGAAGCAGTAGCACATCGTGTTATGGTAATGAAGCAAGGTAAAATTATTGAAACCGGGTTAACAAAAGATGTTTTTGATTCACCCAGGGAAAACTTTACCCGTAGCTTGTTAACAGCCTCATTGTTTAAAAAAACTGAATAGATTAGATTTTTTGATCAAGACTAGGTAGTTTACCTAATCTATGCTATATTTTGCTTAATATTAATAAGGAGAATGTTTTGTTTAAGAATCTTTTAGCTATTATTGGTCTTGTTGCTATCATTTCAGCAGGTGGGGTTTATATAAAATCAAAAAGTATTATCAGTGAGTTCGATACAGGTGCTGTTGCGACCTATACTGATTTATTTACTAATATCCTTAAATATAAAGATGCAGCATCAGCAACTGTCTGGCGTTTTAAAGTGGAAGAAGGCTTAACAGCAGAAGATGTCGAAGAAACGATGAAATTTGTTGCTAATGAATACAATATTGCTAACGTTGGTGAACTACCATTATCTCAGGATATTTCTGCTAAGCAGGGAAAAGATTATCGTTTTGTTAAAATTTTCTTGTTTTGTAATTCTTTAACAGCAGCAAGAATGTTAGATTATAATGATGCTTTTTCTGCCTACTTGCCCTGTCGTGTGACTTTAGTTGAAGATATTACAGGACAACTTTGGGTTTATAGTCTCAATATGGACTTAATTATTCATGGAGGCAAGCCACTACCTACAGAGCTAAAAGCTGAAGCTGAAAAGGTTAAGATTATTATTCTAGATATTATGAAACGTGGTGCTGAAGGTGACTTTTAAACCCATTTTGTCGGGTTGAGTGAATCATACCGACAAATAAATACGCTATTCTAAATATTATTATAAACTTCGTAGGTAACTATTCAGCGTAATTTTTTATTCATATAAAACTAACTGATAAAATCAGGCAGTTTTCACTTAAAGAGTAAATCCATAGAGCATAGCCAGATGTGACTCCCTGTTTTTTACAAGTCGATAAATAACCTCGAATATGATAAAACATTTTAGCATCATCCAGACTACGGAAAGCCCCTGATATTTTTTGTTGTATCTTGGTCATTCTAATATCCCGTTCACCTTGATTATTAGTAAATGGCACTTCTGAATTTTCCATAAAAAGCAGTGTATCCTCATCATACTTAATAAATCGCTCTAATAAATTACGAGATTTACTTCGTTTCAATCGACCTCGTTTTCCGTTTCTCTCTTTTTCATCATGGGGTGGAGATTCAATTTCAGCCTCACTTAATAATTTTCTGTATTCTAACCAAAATTGTTTTTCTTTTTCCTGATTTAACTCACCACCATCCTGATTGACTGCTTTATTGACTTTTTCAAGCCATATTTTCATTTTACCAGCCCATTTTTGCTTGTCTTGCTCATGAGCAAAGGTTAATTCACGAAAATGATGTGCATTGCATAAAGAATGCAAACAATTTTCATAGCGATAATAAGCTTTCCAATGGTCATGACATAAAACACCTTCAAAGCGACGGATAATATTCATGCTATCCCTGGCTTCACTGCCTCTTTTTTCATGAGTTATGAACGAGGTAAAAAACTGATTGCTGGCACAATGTAGCCAGTGGCGTTTACCTGCCACATTAAAACATGTTTCATCAACATGCATTAAGCTGGCTTTGGCTAAAGCATCTTTGACTAAACCATCAAATTGTCCTAATTTCTCATAGGCTTCTTTATTGAAGTTATAAATAGAGCCTTGACTAACTAGGTATATGCAGTTGCTGTTTAAAATATTCTTCTATCCGTTTATAAGGTAACAATTGATATTG
>JAUJGA010000207.1:0-6692 GCA_042095675.1 Gammaproteobacteria bacterium | reverse complement strand
ATTTCATCTAATTTCCAGCCCTTACTAACTGCAACAGACAAAGCCAGTTTAACGGCTTCTGTTTGTTCTTTTTTCCCCTCTGGCAAGTCCAGAGTGATCTTATCTGGACGGTCATATATTTTTACACCCTTATCTGAGTTGGTCTTTACAAAAGTGTACATTTTAATCTTCACATTTATTTTAAATAGATTCAAGACTTAAGCCTGAAAATGAACAGGTTTTTACATCATCCTTCGCTTCCATCTTTCTAGTATTTTCAACAATCTTTTGTTTTACAAGTACTATTTTTAATTCTGTTGATTCTTTATTTTCATCTCCCAGAGCCTTATAAGATAAAGGAATTAGTCGACCATAAATTTTGCACTAATGGGATATCCAGTACTTATAAAAAGATTAGATCCTTCCTTTTCTACCATATTTTTTAAATATTTATCTAAATTGATGTCATCAATAGAGTTAATAAGATCTGTCATAAGGCGTCCAAGATTAATTAAGTTTTTTATGATAGCTTATTCATTCAATATTTTTAAGCTAAGCTATAAATATTGATTAATTGCATCTTTTTTATCTCTTTTGATCAATATCAATATGAATAAATGTTAAAATAGGCTAATCTTACAGATTGAAAAATTTATGTCGTATTAAACTTTTATTTAAAAAGTTTTAGATAAAAGCTTCCAATACAATTTTATTAACTTTTGGAGAAAATTATATGATTAAACCTCATGGGTCTGATGAACTAAATCCGCTTTTTGTTTATGATACTGCTGAAAATGAAGCATTACAAAAAGAAGCTGAGAGCCTGGCATCAATTATGGTGAGCTCTGCTACTGCTGCTAATGCTGTAATGTTGGGTGCTGGTTATTTTAATCCTCTTACTGGCTATATGAATAAAGCAGATGCTTTATCAGTCGCTACTGATATGAAAACTACTTCAGGTCTGTTTTGGCCAACTCCAGTATTAAACCTGGTAGAAGATGCAGGAAATGTTAAAGTTGGTGATCGTATTACACTAAAAGATCCTAATGTAGATGGCAGTCCAGTACTAGCTATTATGGATGTTGAGGCTATTGAAGAGTTTTCTGATGCAGATATGGCTCTTATGTCTGAAAAAGTTTATTCACCAAGTGCTGATGAAGATGGTCACCCGGGTGTTGAAGCTTTTAATACTCAAGGTAAGGTATGTCTTTCCGGTCCTATTAAAGTATTAAATTTTTCTTATTTCCAGACTGAATTTCCTGATACTTTCCGTACTGCTGTTGAAATTCGTAATGAAATTGCAGAGCGTGGCTGGAAGAAAGTTGTTGCATTCCAAACACGTAACCCAATGCACCTTGCACACGAAGAACTTTGTCATATTGCAATGGACCGTTTAGATTGTGATGGTCTGGTTATTCATATGTTATTAGGCAAATTAAAGCCAGGTGATATTCCCGCCCCAGTTCGTGATTCAGCTATTCGTAAAATGGTTGAGTTATACTTCCCTGCCAATAGTGCAATGGTGACTGGTTATGGTTTTGATATGCTCTATGCCGGTCCACGTGAAGGTGTATTGCATGCTGTTTTCCGTCAGAACATGGGTGCAACACACTTTATTATTGGTCGTGACCATGCTGGTGTTGGCGATCACTATGGTGCATTTGATGCTCAAACTATCTTTAAAAAAGAAGTCCCTGCCGGTGCATTAGAGATTGAAATCTTTAATGCAGACCATACAGCTTACTCTAAGAAATTAGATAAGGTTGTTATGATGTGTGAAGCACCTGAGCATTCTAAGGAAGATTTTGTTCTTCTATCAGGTACTAAAGTTCGTGAAATGTTGGGTAATGGTATTGCACCACCTAAAGAGTTCTCACGTCCTGAAGTTGCGCAAATTTTGATGGATTATTACGAAAGTATTAAGTAAATCAAGAAGATTGTAGTCAAACTGTAGTTTGGCTACAAGTCACACAACAAATGGGAATCATAATGATTCATTATAAACAAAAAAGGAACAGTGAGGTTCCTTTTTTTACTTCTGATAAAACTGAAAATATTATTCCTCAGTGGTGGTATCAGCATCGGCTTGTTCAGTAGCGATAGCTTTCATACTCAAACGAATGCGTCCCTGCTTATCAATCTCAAGAACCTTAACATCAACATATTCACCTTCAGAAAGTTTATCAGTGACATTATTCACACGTTCTTCACAAATTTGTGAAATATGAACTAAACCATCCTTACCTGGGATAATTGTCACAAATGCACCAAAGTCCATGATTTTTGTCACTCGACCATTATAGATCTTACCCACTTCAACATCCTGAGTAATTTCTTCAATACGACGCTGACATTCTTTAGCTGCCGCATTATCAGCAGAAGATATCTTAACAATACCTTCATCGTTAATATCAATGTTAGCACCCGTCTCTTCAGTCAGTGACTTAATTGTTGAACCACCCTTACCAATCACATCACGAATTTTTTCAGGATTAATCTGAATTGTTAAAATACGTGGTGCATAATCAGACATATCTGTATTAACATCAGAAATTACAGCATTCATCTGACCTAATATATTAATACGAGCATCTTTAGCCTGAGCTAGAGCAATCTCCATAATTTCTTTGGTGATACCTTCAATTTTGATATCCATCTGTAAAGCATTGACACCATTTTCAGTACCGGCTACTTTAAAGTCCATATCACCAAGATGATCTTCATCACCTAAGATATCTGTTAATACTGCAAAGCCATCGTCTTCTTTAATCAAACCCATTGCAATACCAGCAACTGGAGATGAAATAGGTACACCGGCATCCATAAGAGATAAGCTGGTACCACATACAGAAGCCATTGAGCTGGAACCATTTGATTCAGTGATTTCAGAAACCACACGAATTGTATAAGGAAATTCTTCCACAGTTGGCATAACAGCAGCAACACCACGTTTAGCTAAACGACCATGACCGATTTCACGACGCTTTGGCGTGCCAACTCGACCAGTTTCTCCAACACTATAAGGAGGGAAGTTATAATGCAGCATAAATGAATCTTTATAACTGCCTTCAAGTGCATCAATTATTTGCGCATCACGAGCTGTGCCCAATGTTGTTACAACTAAAGCCTGAGTTTCACCACGGGTAAATAATGCAGAGCCATGAGTACGTTCAAGAACACCAGTGCGAATATGTAAAGGACGTACTGTAGTAGTGTCACGACCATCAATCCTAGGATTACCGGCAATAACACTTTCACGAACAACTTTCTTTTCAAGCTTGTAGAAAGCACCGGATAGATCAGAATCTGACCATTTAGCATCATCTCCTGATGTGTGCTTTTCAATTAATGCAGCTTTAACATCATCTAGTTTATTAAGACGTTCAAGTTTATCACTGATTTTATATGCAGCACTGACATCAGCTTCACAATCACCATTAACCGTATTGATTAAGTCGTTATCGACTTCAGGAGCAACCCATTCAGTTCTTGTATTGCCAACTTCAGCAACAAAAGCATTAATTTCATTAATTAATAATTGTGATTGCTCATGTCCAAACATGACCGCACCAAGCATAACATCTTCAGATAATTCATCAGCTTCAGATTCAACCATTAATACTGCAGTATCAGTACCTGCGACGATTAAATCCAATTCAGATTCATCTAATTGCTCACGCGAAGGATTAAGCTGATATTCACCATCTGTATAACCCACACGACAACAACCAACAGGACCATTAAATGGTACATCTGCTAAAGACATAGCTGCCGAAGCTCCTATCATTGCAGGAATATCAGGATCTATATCAGGATTAAGAGAAACTACCGTACAGATAACCTGTACTTCATTATAATAACCTTTAGGGAATAATGGACGTAGAGGACGGTCAATTAAACGTGAAATTAGTGTTTCATTTTCAGTTGGACGGCCTTCACGCTTGAAAAACCCACCAGGAATTTTACCAGCAGCATAAGCTTTTTCCTGATAGTCAATAGTCAAAGGAAAAAAGTCAAAGCCTGCTCGTGCTTCTTTTTTGGCAACAACAGTAACAAATACTGAAGTACCACCGACATTAACTAAAACCGCACCAGATGCCTGACGGGCAATCTCGCCTGTTTCAAGAGTAACTGTATCCTGACCATATTGAAAAGATCTTTTTATTGGGGTCACGCTATTTTTGCTCCGTTATATTCAAATCACTATAAGTGATTTGAATTAAAAATTGGGAAGGAAGTTGGTTTTATTTACGTAAGCCTAGCTTAGTAATAAGAGAAATATAACGCTGTCCATCTTTACGCTTTAAATAATCAAGCATTTTGCGACGCTTGCTGACCATTCTTAACAAGCCCTGACGGGAGTGAAAGTCATGATTATGAACTTTAAAATGTTCTGTTAAATCAATAATTTTTGATGTTAATAATGCAACCTGTACTTCTGCAGAACCAGTATCATTGGTTCCACGACTATGTTCTTTTACTATTTCACTTTTCTGTTGTGCAGAAATCATAACTACTCCTAAAAAATTAAAGTACCAGAAAAAACAGAATGTTTGAACCGGTGTAACTCAACTAAAGGATGAATCCAATCAACTATTTGAATAAACCTAGAAAATGCAGTTGACATCGTTATGAAATAGTCAAGAGTGCTGTAAATTAAGGGTTTTACTGAATATTTTGGTTTTATTCGTAGTCATTCTACGGGTGAAACCAAAATATTTAAAAAATCCTTAAGGTGCGCTACTCTTGGCTGTTGTAATAGATTTTAACTGCATTTTCTAAGTTAAAAGATGAGACTCAAACAAGCCATATATTTTACCTGTTCAGCATACTTTAAACAAGCAATAGTATTGTTCAATGTGAAATGAATCTGAACAAAAGATTTCATTCCAACGTGAAATGAGTCTGAAGTAGCGTAATTTTTTTCATAAGTCACGTTCCATTTGAAAATATTGTCTATATTGATAATTAAAAAGTTTGGCCATAATCAAATCAGTAAATGAATCAATTTGAGTATTTAATAATCTGACCGCACCATTATAAAAACGTCGCGTATGTTGCAGTGTGTCTTCAACTATAGACAATTCTCTTTGTAATTCAATAAAATATTTACTGGCTTTCAAATCAAGGTAATCTTCTGCCAGAATCACCAATTGTTTAATTTGTTGTTCCAACTCCTGCTCTATGAGACCCGTTTGTTTCAAATCATCCTCATTTATCTTCTCAAGTTTTTTACTTTAACTACGTAATGTGGTCACACGAGTAAGCACAGCCTGTTCATATTTGGCATATTGCTGCACAAGCACCTTTTGTTATGGTGGTATCTGTATCACACCGGATAATCAATTTGTGGTAAAAGATGATATTGTCCTTGAGTTGACCAAATTTGAATACAAAACACTCGAATATTTAATGCGTCGTTATAATAAAGTTATTTCCAAATTGGAACTTGCAGATTATCTTTATCCACATGATGAAGATAAGGATAGTAATGTGCTGGAGGTGATTATGGGACTCCTGCGTAAGAAACTTGATCCCGATGGATTATTAAAGCTCATCACTACAATTCGCGGCAGTGGCTATTGTTTTAATTTTGCAAAGAAATGATTAAACATTTCTCCATTAATAGTCGTATCATTATTGGTGCCATTACACTGGTAGGCTGTTTTATGATAATAACAGCCTATACTATAGTTTAGGAAAAACCTATCAAAAAAACACCTATTCAACTCTGGAAGAGCGCTTAACCGGTCAGATTTACCTGTTGATGGCTGATCGTGAATTAAACCCGGCAAAACTGCAACAATTTCCACAGGTACTCTCTGTTAATATTATTCAAATCATGGATGAAAAATTATCAGCATTTATTACTCAGGATAATGGTGATATTTTATGGCAATCACAAAACAATGAAGTACATCTCGCCCCCACAAATATAAAACTTTAACATGGTAAGAAACAATTCAAATATTATAAAAATAATGAAAAAAGTTATATCAGCCTAAGTATTGCTATTTTCTTGGATTTCAAAAATAAACAATTTCCTTTAATTTATCATATTAATGATGATTTAACTTATATCAATCAACAGATAAATACTTATAAATATGAGCTTTGGATACAGATAATCCTCATGTCTATAATATTATTAGTCAGCCTGTTTATGATCTTACGCTGGGAATTAAAGCCATTGAGTGAGGTTGAACAGGAAATAAAGGCCGTTGAACAAGGTGAGCAGAATTTATTAGAAAAAATTTATCCTAAGGAGTTAGCACCTTTAACAAAAAATATTAACCAGCTCATTAAATTTGAACGTCAACAACAATTACGCTATCAAAATGCCTTATGGGATCTTGCACATAGCTTAAAAACCCCTCTGGCTATTATCAAAAATCAAAATCTAGATAACCCCAGATCTGGATAAGAAAATACTAATGTACAATCAAATAGTCAATATTTTCATATCATTAACGCTAACAGTTATTGTAGGCTTAGCATCTTTATGACAATAAGCAATCAGTGAACCCATTAAATTGAGCATAAAACCATGTACACTGCGTTGTCTTGAGTGGTCAATTTGAGAAATGGATTTTAATTGATCATTAACTGTCTCAATAATAAACCGTTTTCTGAACATGATTTTATCCCAAATTGACATGGCTGTTGCCGTCATGTTTTTACGAACATTGGTGATTAATTCAACACCTTCATCA
>JAUJGA010000206.1:0-9114 GCA_042095675.1 Gammaproteobacteria bacterium | reverse complement strand
CTTTTTTGCTGGTTTTTCTCTTGCTTTTATAGCCGTTGAATCTCTGGAGAGATGGCCAATAATATCGTCTTTATAACAATCTGTAATCAGTGCTTTTTGAAATCGTTCTGTTAAATGGTTATTTGAAACTTCAGCAAAAGCACGAGAAAATGTGGATTCTCCTGGAATATCACTTTTTCTTTCCAAACCACAAATACGTCTTATTTTGATATCTGATTCCAAACGCTCTATCAACATTCTTGTTGTTGGCATATTGTAAACTGACTTAGCTACAAACGCTCGGGCTATAGGAGATCTATCACTTTCTACTCTAGCAACCAGTGCATTAGAACTTAGTTTATATTCTTCTACTCTTAATAATGCCAGAATGCTAATGAGTTGTTGCTGTTTTTCAGATATCTCACCAATCTCTTCTACTATCCAAAGAAAAAGTGAGCCTTGTATTTGTTCCAATTTCTGTGCTAAAATTTCTCTTAACATACTAATACTCCAAGCTTTTTTTGTTTTTATTCGCAAACATATTATAACAAATTTGGCTTGGATTTTATTCAAAAATTAGCAATTCAGCTAAGAAACTCTCTTAAATTGTTAGTTTTGCAAGTACCTCTACCGAATATAATAAATATATACAGGGATTTTTAGTACAATCTGCGGAGAATATATTACGTCTGCAATGGAATGATATTAAAGTACCTTCAGCCATGATGTCAAAGCGTCTGTGTGGAATAGTCACTGCTGTGACTGAATTACAAGATGGTCGTATTGCTATAATTATAGATGTTGAAAAAGTTATCACCGAAACTGCCCATTTTGCACAGGATGAGAATTTTTTTCAGGAGTTACAAATAGTTTGGAAGGGCAATGCTTTACCATCATGTATGCTGATGACTCTACTATAGCCCGCCAACAAATTGAACGGACTTTAGATCATATGGGTATTGCACATGTCAGTACCATTAACGGTGCAGATGCTTGGACAAAACTTAAAGATATTGCTATCAGTTCAGAAACAACATGTTTGCCTGTTTCTGATTATATTCAATTAATACTGACGGATATTGAAATGCCGGAAATGGACGGTTATGTACTTACCAAACATATTAAAAATGATCCACGTTTTAAAGATATCCCCGTCATCATGCATTCTTCTCTTTCAGCAGATGCTAATAAATCACTAGGCAAGGGTGTTGGAGCAGATGATTATATCTCAAAATTTGAACCAACAGAGTTATCGAACAAACTTGTTGAACTACTCTCACATAACAAAGCAACTTTAGAAGATAATTAATAAAAAGTGACTAACCACATAAAGCTCATATTGACACCAGTAAAAAATAATACCAAACAGTATTTTTTTTATTTCACCTTTTCCCTACTTCTTATATTATTTTCTGCTAGCCTTCATGCAGCCCAGAATGAGTTTCAAACATCTCAATTTAAACAATTTTTAAGCTCTCAGGAAAAACAACAAATCAGCATTGGGATATTAAGTTATAATACCCTGGAAACACTGGATGGTTCACGCTGGAAATTAACTTTAGAACGCTTGAACCAACACCCTGACTATTTTTTTGTTGCACAATTCTTAAGTGTTGATGAGTTAGAGTCACTATTGGAAGAAGATGGACTGGATTTTGTCATTTGTGATGCATTTAGTTATCTTAGGTTCAAAAAAGAATATGATATCAATCACTTACTCACTAGAAATGAATTATATTCATCACAGCCATATTCTCTAGAAGGTCTTTCTGTCTACACAAAAAATAATAATTATGACATTGTTCACTTATTAGATCTCAAAGATAAAAAAATTGCCCTTCTGGGTGGCAACAATCATTTGACAAAAACTTTCCTAAAAAAATTTCTCTTTAAATATGGACTAATTCCTGATTTTAATATTCATATCGAGACAATACATGATAGTACTCAATTATTAAGTGCTTTAAAATCTGGTAATGTCGATGCAATTATTACTAAATCAGGCATTATTGACAAAACATCTAAAAACTCAAATCCCAAAAGATTGATTAATCCTCGTCAAAGCTGGCAGGCACCATTTTTACATAGTTCTAATTTAATCCCTGAATGGCCTATTACAAAAACCTGGTTTATTGATAATAAGCTTGCCAATCAGGTCACTTCACTTTTAATTGACAATTCTTTTTCAATTACAAAAAAACAGAATGCTTACAATAACTTAGGGGAATCAAGTAACAATTTTCTGGAGCAATTTCATTGGAGTATTTCACCTGATTATCATATTTTATGTTCATTATTTCCTCTTATAGATGAAAATTCATCACTGCAAAAAGATAAAGAACAGTTTTCAAGCCCGCTTCAATACATCATTATTTTTATTATTGTCTGCTTTTTATTAATTATTTTAAGTCTTTCTTTACGCTCATCACGATACTTAAATAATCGTCTGGGACTTTCTAAGCTGTCATTAGAAAAAGAAATAAAAGAAAGACAATTCGCTCAGGAACAAACACTCATTCATCAGGAAGACCTGGCCCATGTAACCCGCTTAAGTACAATGGGAGAAATGGCATCAGGTCTGTCACATGAGCTTAATCAACCACTTTCTGCCATTAACACCTATGTTCAGGGCTGTATACGACGTATAAATATGGGAAAAAATGATTCTTTAGAAATTATTAATGCTCTACAATTAACAGCTCAACAAGCAGAACGCGCCGCTAGTATTATTCGCCGCTTACGCAGTTTTGTACGCAAGGAACAGACACATAAAACTTATAGTGAAATTAATAAGATTATTCATGAAGTCAGTATTTTCTTTGAAAGCCAGTTAAAAAATAAGAATATTCAGCTAAATTTCGAACTGCAGAAAAACATGCCCCCGGTATTAATTGATATTATTCAGATTGAGCAGGTACTGGTCAATTTATTAAAAAATGCTATTGAATCTCTGATGGATGTTAATGAGGCAAACATCACCATTTATACCAAGCAACTGGAAAATACTTCTCTGGAAGATGACATGATTGAGTTATGTGTTGTTGACAATGGGCATGGAATTGGTAAAGATAAGATTAAACAAATTTTTAATCCATTTTTTTCTACAAAAAATAGCGGTATGGGCATGGGTTTATCAATTAGTAGTTCAATAATTGATGCTCATAATGGTAAACTATACGCTAGTAATAATACAATTCAAGGTGCACGATTCTGTTTTACTCTGCCGTTAGAAAAAGAGACTCAGTTTCACACAGGAAACGATAATGATCGAAAATAGCATAGTGTTTGTCGTAGATGATGATGATGCAGTCAGACAGTCTACTGCATGGTTAATTGAATCTATTGGTTTAAAAGTTGTAAGCTTTAGTTGTGCGGATGATTTTTTAAAAGAATACAACAATGAAAATGGCTGTATCGTCATGGATGTCAGAATGCCGGGAATGAGCGGACTTGGAGCACAGGAAGAACTGACAAAAAGAGAAATAGACTTACCTCTGATTTTTATTACCGGTCATAGTGATGTACCTATGGCAGTGAGAACACTTAAACGCGGTGCTTTTGATTTCATTGAAAAGCCATTCAATGATCAATTACTGCTCGATGCTATTCAAAAAGGGATTAAGCTTAATAGTGATAATGTAGAGTCTCTATCAAAAAGTGAAACTATCTTTAATAATATCAGTTCATTAACTCCTCGTGAAAATCAAGTTATGGCCAGAGTGACCGAAGGTAAAGCTAATAAAGTTATTGCCCATGAACTCAATGTCAGCATTAAAACAGTTGAAGTTCACCGTGCACGAATGATGGAAAAAATGGCAGCAAGATCTGTAGCAGAACTGGTAAAAATGACGATTAATATTGAAAACATTTAACAATCGTTTAATACTTAGCCTTTCCTTTTCTACTTACCACTTAGTCTCAAACGAGTACCATATTCCAGCGATAAAAGAATTTCCTGGGCCAATATTGTTTTTGGAAAATAAGTACCCTGAAATTTTAGCCCCATTTATAGTTGCTCCTTCTAATAGCGCCCCTATGAAGTCAATACCATAGGCATTTAAGCCTCTAAGGTTCAGTGAGCGAAAATCACAGGATTGGAAATCACAAACCTCCACTTCTTTTTTTGACTATTAAACTCTTCAATTTTCCCTTCACTGAGTAATTGGTACATGGGATTATCTGCTTATTTCAGACTCATTCCAGTATTGGAAAATACTTACTCAATCGAAAACGAATTTCACTCATAATTAGTCTTTAATCCAATTTTAACCATATTTTCTCCAGACGCTTGGCTGAAACAGGTTGAATTGTTTTTAACTCCTGTGCAAATAATGAAATCCTAAATTCTTCTAATAACCAACGATACTCAATTAATTTAGGATTTATCAAATAGAGCAAGTGATTATTTTCTTTCTTTATATTTATTTTCTGCCACAAAACATCAGCTAAAGGAGTCACTTGTCCCTGATTTAAACCATCTCGTCGATAATCTTGCTGTGCCTTTTCAAGACGAGTTTCTATTCCTTTTAAGTATCTGGGCATACGCTTTAACCAGACTAAGGGAGTTTGTGCAAGAAAGCCTTTATAAATTAAAAGTTTCTGCTGCATTTTGATATCTGCCAATGTATTAATCAGGTTAAAAGGAATATTAGCTTTTAATCTCTTACTCAGTTTCTGATTAGCCTGTAGGACATTACTGCTTGCCTGAACAATCTCATGCCGGTTTTCTTCAATGCAGCTTTTAAACAGCACTACAAATTGTTCAAAGACTTGTCTTTCACGAATATTATTAAGATCTTTAATAATATCACCATTATATATCAGTAAAGAATTATCAATAATATATTGTATGCTATTGATGATGATAGCCTGTAACATATCCTCTTTTAATTCACTACATGAAGCATATGCCGTAAATAATAAACAGGATTTATCAATATCATTTAATTGTTTTTTTAAGTTTTTCAACTTATATGATATGCTGATTTTTAATAATTTCACCAGTCCATGAATATGACTTTCCCTCGCCAACTCTGCTTGATCAAACAATTTAATCGCAATGGTATCAGCTTTATACTGTAATGCAGGGTAAAGCATAAGAGTCATTCCATGACGTTCTACCTCCATCTGTTCCGGTAGCTCTGAAAAATCCCAGGATGTAATATCCTGACGCTCAATAGACTCCTCAATAACCTCTTCTATTTGCTGCAATGCCTCAAAAGCCCAGTTCTTCTTTAATTCTGATAAGTTTCTGCTACTATCTAATTCATCCCCATTATTATCAATAATCTTAAAGTTCATTTTCAAATGGTCAGGAATATTTTTATTAAAACTGTCTATCTGCTGATACTGACTTTGTTCTTTATCCGTCTCTACACGTGCTTTCAGTTCATGTTCAAAAGTATTTTTCATGGTAAAAGAGAGTTTTGATTTAAGAAAATCAAGTAAACGTTCCAGTAAATCTCCTTCTGCATAGGTAACTTGTTCCAGAAAACTGGTCACGGTATTGGGAACCGGTACAAATTGCTTACGAATGACTTTAGGTAAAGCACGCAATACTAAAGTTATTTTTTCTCGTATCAGTCCTGGAACCAGCCAGTCAAAAACTTTTTCATCCAATTGATTAATAATAGTCAAAGGCACTATAACTGTCACACCATCCAGAGCATGCCCCGGTAAAAAGTGATACTCCACAGGCAATTGCAAATCACCACTGCGAATATAAGGAGGATAAAGTTCATCAGAAACATGATCAATATCTTTTTTTAATAAATCTGATTGCTCTAAGTACAAATACTCTGCATTCTGTTTTTCAAGCTTTTTTCTCCAGGGTTCAAAAGCTGCACGAGAATAGAGATAAGCAGAATTATTTTCAGAAAATGAAGTTTTAATCCTTTGCTGATAAAACTCAAAAATGACCATATCATCCACCAGTATATCCTGACGACGTGATTTATGTTCCAGATGTTCCAGTTCCTGAATAAGTGCTGTATTATATTTAATAAAACGCGGTGTTTTACGGTTTTGATCCTGGTACTCTCCAGTGACCAAAGCATCTCGTACAAATACTTCCTGAGCCACCTCAGGATCAATGGGACCATAATTCACTTTCTTCTTTGCATTGATCACCAACCCATATAAACTGACCTTACTCCATGCAGAAACCTGGCCTGATTTCGCCTCCCAGAAAGGCTCATAGTAATGATGCTTGAGTAAATGTTCAGCATTATGTTCTAACCATAGCGGTTCAATTCCAGCCACTGTACGTGCATAAACACCTGATGTTTCAACAATTTCTGCAGCCATTACCCATTTTGGTTTACGCTTATAAAGTTTGGAACCCGGAAAGATACTAAAGTGCAGCCCCCTGCCCCCCAGATAAGTATTTTTCTCTTCTTTAAAGCCAATATTTCCTATGAATCCTGTTAATAATGCCTGGTGAATAGAGGCATAGTCCAACTGACTTTCATCTTCACGCCCGCTATATTTTAATTCATCAAAACGAAAATCCAGTTCTTTGGTTTGTGTGAATAACTGTTGATAAAGCTCACGCCACTCACGCATACGCATAAACGAAATAAAATGACTTTTACAATATTTACGTAACTTATTTTGCGTCAGATGCCGACGTTGAGATTCATAACCAAACCATAAATTAAGATAGGTGATAAAATCTGAATTCTTGCTGGCATACTGAGCATGTTGCTCATCAGCAGCCTGTTGCTTATCCACCGGTCTCTCTCGGGGTTCCTGACAACTTAATGCAGCTGCAATCACCAGAATTTCTGATAGGACATTATTTTTCTCTCCTGCCACAATAATACGAGCAATTTTAGGATCGACAGACAACCTTGAGATAGAACGGCCTATAGGAGTTAGTTTACGTTGCGTTTTAATACCAGAGTCAATAGCCTGTAATTGTTCTAATAATAAAAAACCATCATTAATTTGCTTATCCGAGGGTTTTTCCAAAAAGGGAAAGTGTTTAATATCACCCAGTCGCAAGGACATCATTTGTAAAATAACCTGAGCAAGATTAGTACGTAGCAACTCGGGTTCAGTAAAGCCAGGGCGTTGATTATGATCTTCCTCACTATAAAGCCGAATTGCAATACCATCACTTAAACGTCCGCAACGTCCACTCCTTTGCCGAGCAGAAGCCTGTGAAATTTTTTCTATGGGGAGTCTCTGTATTTTATGTTTCACACTATAACGGCTGATACGAGCAAGACCTGTGTCAATCACATAACGAATCCCCGGTACGGTTAATGAGGTTTCAGCCACATTGGTTGCAAGTACAACACGTCGCTGACTATGAGAAGCAAAAACTCTATTTTGTTCACTAGCCGATAAACGGGCATACAAGGGAATAATTTCAGTATTGGCCTTTAAGCCATATTGACTATGATGATGCTTTCTCAGAGCTTCTGCTGTTTCTCGAATTTCTCTCTCACCGGAAAGAAATACCAGGATATCTCCCTGTGATGATTCCTGAGCTAATTCATCTACGGCATCTAATATACCCTCCACCATAGATTGCTCTTCCTGTAATGGCGTGTAACGAACATCCACAGGAAAAGTACGCCCTGATACTTCAATCACCGGAGCATCTGAAAAAAACTGTGAAAAACGATCTGTGTCGATAGTCGCCGAAGTAATGATAATTTTAAGATCCTGGCGTTTAGGTAAGAGTTTTTTAAAGTAGCCTAATAAAAAATCAATATTTAAACTACGCTCATGAGCCTCATCAATAATGATCGTATCATAGCGATTTAAAAACTTGTCCGTTTGAGTTTCCGCTAATAAAATACCATCCGTCATTAATTTGATATAAGTTTCTTCACGGGATTTATCACTGAAACGAACCTTATAACCAACCTTTTCACCCAAAGGAGAATTAAGTTCCTCAGCGATGCGATCTGCTACACTTCTAGCAGCTAAACGGCGTGGCTGAGTATGGGCAATTTGTCCATAAACACCTCGGCCAATTGATAAAGCTATTTTGGGTAATTGCGTGGTTTTTCCTGAGCCTGTTTCTCCAGCAACCACAATCACCTGATGTTTTTGCATCAAACACTGAATTTCTAATAATTTTTGTGAGACAGGAAGCTGTTCCGGAAATGTTGGTTTGGGTAATAATTTTTTACGTTGTTCAACTTTGGCAATAGATTTTTTGATCCTGGCTTCACAAGTGGGATAATCAGCTTTATATAACTGTTTTTTTAATATGTATTGATCAGATAAATAACATTTATTTATCTGCTTAAGTAAAGAATAGTATTGTTTTTTATTCATTTTTTTATTGGAAGTATTTTGCATAATCTATTGAATTCCTATAGATCCAATGGACTTTTAACTGAAACACCTGGCTTATTCATAACGTGAGTATAAATCATTGTTGTAGACACATCTGCATGACCTAATAATTCCTGTACTGTACGTATATCATAACCTGCTTCTAATAAATGAGTGGCAAAACTATGACGAAAAGTATGACATTTGACCTGCTTGATAATGTTAGCCAATTGTGCAGATTTTTTAACCTTTTTCTGCAAACCATTTTCATGAATATGATGTCTTCGCACCTTGTGGCTGCGTGGATCTACCGATAAGCGCTTACTTGGAAAAACATATTGCCATATCCACTCACTAGATGCGGCAGGATACTTTCTGGCCAGAGCATCTGGTAAATAAACATTAGCATTACCTTCTTTTATATCTTTTTCATATATTTTTTTTGTCTCATTTAATTGCATTTTTAATTTTTCAATTAAAGCCTCAGGTAGCGGAACAATACGATCTTTGTTGCCTTTAGCCTGACGCACTGTAATTTGCTGATAGCCAAAGTCAATATCTTTAACTCTAAGACGAATACATTCCATTAAACGCATTCCCGTACCATAAAGCAAGGCAGCCATAAGATAGTAAATACCTTCCATTTTATCTAATACACTCATCGTTTCTGACTTGGTCATTACTACAGGCAATATTTTTGGATCTTCTCCGCTTTGATGAGTGAAGAAAGATGCTAATACTCACAAAATCTGTTGCAATATAAAGCTTCTGACAGTTTTATAAGCAAAAGGTAATATGAGTATAAACATCTCACCCTCTATTTTGGGTTTAACAGGACAA
>JAUJGA010000205.1:0-3444 GCA_042095675.1 Gammaproteobacteria bacterium | reverse complement strand
GCTCATCTATCTGTTTGAGCGTGCTTCCTTTGTGTCCTTTTTGACCACCTGCATTTTTATCTGTCTTTGCTCGTGTTGATTTTAAGCGATTCGGATCGCTTGAGGGTGGTTTACTACTATTTGAGCTATTTTTATTTACTCGATTCGTTAATAGCTTTACTATTAACACCAGCATACTCATCACGGTTCTTAATGAAGGTGATAAGTCTTTTTCATTTTTTAGTGTTAACTCAATTTCTTTTATGGTTGAGTCGATATCTAAACCGTCTATATTCACGCGGTGCCCAAATAGCTATTAATCAATACAGCTATTGTATCATGGGCTTTTTTAGTTCAAATCGATCTGTCGATCGATTTAAGACATTATAATTATCCACCCCCGACAGGGTATTCTTTTCCTCTGTTCAGATCGCTATGGATCAATTTGATCGTTTAAGACTATAATCTGAATGCAATCAAAATACTGTCATTTTTAAAAATGTGGCTTAAAATACCTGTCAAGTGTTTTTTTCATCTTTTTTAATTTCAATTACGCTGAATAGTTACCGAGAATTAAAGATAAGTTAAGTGGGACTACAGAGGAAATTAGCCTTTAAGTCCGCATTATCCACATACCCACAACCCAAGAAATAGACCTTGAGATATATCGCAAGCGTCTCCGGTAAATTTCATGGATGTGGATATGTGGATAAGACTACTACTGATATTTGGATTGAGAAAAATACACTTTGTTCAGACTCATTCCACTATTGGAAAATACTTAATGCCTCATTTTTTCCAGTAGAAATATCATCAGTAAATAATATTTCAACGCATCTGGATTGTAAAAAGGTAATTTTTTCTCAACAGTTTGTTGTATTTTTTCGTTGCTTAAGTTTTCACCAACTGAATTATTTGAACTACAGGAAGTTTCATCAATATCACACCCATGACAAGAAAGGCCACAAAAAGTTTTTCCCTGTTGGGTATTTTTTGGTAAATGATATAAACGAAGAGATGCCCAGATTAATACTTCTGCACCAGATACTGCTATACCAATTAATAGTATAATTAACCTCGACTAAATACCCAGTCATTTTGAGTGGATAGTTCTGAATTATAGACATAACCAGCTTCATTAAAATTTTTAATTTCTTCGACTTCTGTTATTTTATTTTTAATGATGTAGGCACTCATCATCCCACGTGCTTTTTTGGCATAAATTCCAATAATCTTGTAACTGCCATCATCTCGCTTTTCTTTAAATACCGGAGTAATGAGTTTGCCATTCAATTCCTTAACTTGGACGGATTTAAAATATTCATTAGAGGCTAAATTAACCAGTGTATTATTATCAATTTGTGCTAACTGCTTATTAATCAGTCCAGTTATCTGACTACCCCAGAATTCATATAAGTTTTTACCACGGATATTTTTTAGTTTAGTACCCATTTCCAGACGATAGGGTTGCATAAGATCCAGAGGACGTAATAGGCCATAAAGACCTGATAATATTCGTAGATGATCTTGTGTGAAACTCAGGTCTTCATCTGAAAAGCTTTCCACATTCATTCCAGCATAGACATCTCCTTTAAAGGTTAAAAGAGCCTGCTTGGAATTTTGTGGTTTAAAGGGTAAATGCCAGTCATGGTAGCGATCATGATTGAGTTTTGCCAGATTAGTACTGAGATGCATTAAATTTTCTAATTGTTTTGCAGAGTATTCTTTTAGCACTTCAATTAATTTTGCTGCATCTTCCAGACAATCTGCTTGCGTAAAGTCATCAGTTTGCGACAAACTTTCAAAATCCAGTTTTTTGGCTGGAGATATAACAATGAGCATGGTATCCCTTTAATCTAGATATATAATTGCGTTGTTTAATAAGAGCCTTCGGCCAATAAACTTCTCCACTGTTGTTTTGCAAATATCTTCACTTGCAAATAAGACAATGGGCAAGTTTATGTTTAATAAAAGACTTATCTAGTCCTACTGGGTTAGAATAGAAGCATAAGTTTAGCTAAGGAGCCTCTTGCAAAACTCCAGAGGCTAAATGTTAAAAATACTCCTGTCACGGAGTGACCGATTTTTTTTATGATACTTGTACAGTTTTAACCGTATTTTCTCATCATACTTACAATATTATCCATTAGACTCGCATAGGTAAGCCCTCTAAAATAGATATCTTATAAATCCTGAAACTAAAACTATTTTTTAAGTCTATGTGACAAATTTTAGTAATTGATCGGCAGTTAAAGCCAATATTCCAAACATTAGATGACACATGACTTTCTTTGGACCTCGTGCTCTGAACATTCGTCCATTAAATTCATCTTTGAGCCGACCATTAACTCTTTTTACGGTTGAGCGTTCATTGTATCGTACGGCCTTGGCTGTTTTATAACCAGCATAACGACAAGCTTTTAATTCATCTTTCAGTTGAAGTTTCAACTCTTTGTTACGTCGAGCATTTTTGTCAATTATTGATATACCCCCTGTGTTAGCGTAGTTGTCGCCTCAATTTTTTACTATGCTCATGAATTTCTGGTACATCATAAGCTACATCCATTAAATCATACAGGCTGTTTACTCTATTGTGACTCATTTCTGCCAAGGGTATTGACGCTTGACTGTTATGCATTGATGCTGATGTTAATAAACAGCTAATAGGAATACCACTATCTGCTGCATCAATATGTGATTTGTAACCTATCCAATGACTGGTGTTACCCTTACTATTTTTCTTTGAACCCACATCAGATGCTTTAGATAAGTCATTCTGCATTTCTTTTAATGACATACCTGAAATCTGGTTTACTATACGTCTTGTTTTCTTCGCTACTAATTCAGCTTTCTTTGGTCTGCCTGGCTTACGTTTTCCTCAACAACCTTCTTTGCTGGTTTTTCTCTTGCTTTTATAGCCGTTGAATCTCTGGAGAGATGGCCAATAATATCGTCTTTATAACAATCTGTAATCAGTGCTTTTTGAACTCGTTCTGTTAAATGGTTATTTGAAAATTCAGCAAAAGCACGATAAAATGTGGACTCTCTGGAATATCATTTTTTCTTTCCCTACCACAAATACATCTTATTTTGATATCTGATTCCAAACGCTCTATAAACATTCTTCTTGTTGGCATATTGTAAACTGCCTTAGCTACAATCGCTCGTGCTATAGGAGATCTATCACTTTCTACTCTAACAACCAGTGCATTTGAACTTAGGTTTTATTCTTTTAATATTAATTATTCCAGAATGCTAATGAATTGTTGCTGTTTTTCAGATATCTCTCCAATCTCTTCTACTATCCAAGGAAAAAGTGAGCCTTGTATTTGTTCCCATTTCTATGCTAAAGTGTCTCTTAACATACTAATACTCCAAGCTTTTTTGTTTTTGTTCGCAAACATATCATAACAAATTTGGCTTGGATTTTATTCAAAAATTAGCAATTCAGCTAAGAAACTCTCT
>JAUJGA010000204.1:0-6779 GCA_042095675.1 Gammaproteobacteria bacterium | reverse complement strand
ACAGAAGATACCTGATACAAGCCGACAAAAAGAATTAACGTATATGGTACAACAGGACTGTGGCTCCTGCCACGGAATGACACTAAAAGGTGGCTTAGGCCCTTCCTTACATGTTCAGCGTATGTCTGTGTTACCTAAGCAATATTTAATGGATGCAATTACTCATGGTCGTAAAGACACACCTATGCCTCCCTGGGGCCTACTACTGACACAGGGTGAGATTCAGTGGATTGTTGAGCAATTACAAGCCGGATTGATAAAAAAACCGTAACTACTTAGTTTAAATTAACAAAAGTCTTATGGTTACTTGTTTTTAGTACTTAGAACTGTCTGAACGTAGTGAGTTTTCTAAGTTCTAAAAATAAGTGAGCATAAGACTCAACTGTTATTTGCTAGATAATATACTGAGTAGTTACAAAAAACTTAGTTTAAAAAAGAGACAAGACTTCGATGAAAACAATTTTGAAAAAAACAAAGTTCAAGTATTATTCTATTTGCAGTATAACATTATTTATACTACTCAATAGTTCTATCAATTTTGCTGCCTGTAAAATGCCTGAGACTATGGCTACAGGCGATTTAGGCGTTATTATCGAACGTATGGATGGTTCCGTACTGATTGTAAATAATACCTTTCTGTCTATTTTATGCCGTGTTGAAGGTTTAGGTGATTTATCCCATGCATCAGTAGTCTTCTCTCGTGATGCACGTTTTGCCTTTGTATTTGGCCGAGATGGTGGCTTAACTAAAATTGACTTACTCAAGGGCAGTATTGCCAAACGTATTATGCAATCCGGCAATTCAATTGGTGGTGCTATCTCACAGGATGGTCGTTATGTGGCCGTATCAAATTATGAACCTGGTGGCGTGAATATTTTTTCAGTTGATGATTTAACAAAAGTTGCAGAAATCCCTGCTGTTTATGGTGATAGTCAGCAGCAATCAAAAACAGTCGGATTAGTTGACGCCCCGGCTAATCAGTTTATTTTTGGTTTATATGATGGTAATGAAATATGGCAGGTTCAATTAGAGAAAGATGCTGGTACCATTAAGACATCCACTAAAAAGTATCTTGATGCTGGAAAAGCACCCTATGATGGTTTGATCAGCAGCAATGGACGTTATTATATTGCCGGACTATTTGGTGAAGATGGATTGAGTTTATTAGATTTATGGCATTCTGAAAAAGGGGTTAAGCGAATCTTAATTCACTATGGTAAAGGAAAAAAGAAGCTTCCCGTTTATAAAATGCCACATTTAGAAGGCTGGGCTATTGCCGGTAATCATGCTTTTTTACCTGCCGTTGGATTACATGAAGTATTAGTGGTTGATACAAGTACCTGGCAGGAAGTTAAACGTATTAAAGTACATAGTCAGCCTGTATTTGCCATGGCTAGCCCTGATGATCGTCAAATCTGGGTAAATTTTGCTTTTCCTGACAATAACACTTTACAAGTCATCAACTCTGAAACTTTTGAAATTATTAAGCAGTTTCAACCCGGCAAAGGCATTTTACATATGGAATTTACCCCCAGAAGTGAAAATGTGTGGGTATCAGTCAGAGACAACGATGAGATTATTATCTATGACACACAAAGCTTAAAAGAAATTAAACGTCTGCCGGCTAAAAAACCCAGTGGTATTTTCTTTAGCTCTCGTGCTCACCGTATCGGGCTATAATTTATATGTTAACAGCATTAGAAAAATGTCTGCTTAATGATTATCAACAAGGTATCCCCCTGGTTTCTGAGCCTTATTCTGAAATGGCAAAAGAGTTATCAGCAAAAGGGTTTAGCGTCAGCAGTGCTGAAATTATAGACTGTCTGAGCAGATTAAAAGAAAAAGGCCTAATTAGCCGTGTCGGCCCTGTATTTAAAGCTAAATCCGTAGGTGGAAGTACTCTGGCTGCATTGGCTGTACCGGAGCATCGTATGGATGAAGTAGCTGAGATTGTTAATAGTTTTTCTCAGGTTAATCATAATTACGAGCGTGAACATCGATATAATCTGTGGTTTGTGGTCACTGCAGCCTCTGAAAATGAGGTTTTACTTGTTCTTGATCAAATAGAACAACAAACTAATCTAGAAGTACTTAACTTACCCATGGAAAATGACTATCATATCAACTTAGGTTTTCCACTTTGTTTTGAAGATACTGCTTTTGATAAAAAACATCAGCAAACTTCATCACAAGCAGGTTCTTTGCAAAAAGGCATTAAAAAATGACCCTAGCTCCATTAGACCAACAACTAATTGCCATTATTCAGGATGGATTTAAATTTATTGACAAACCTTTTGCCGATATAGCAGCACAATTAGATATCTCTGAACAAGTTGTTCTAGATCGCCTGGCTTGTTTAAAAGAACAAGGAACCATTAAACGTCTGGGTGTTGTGGTTCGACATCGGGAATTGGGTTTTAAAGCAAATGCCATGGTAGTATGGGATATTCCTGAACACCGAGTGGATGAAATTGCTCAGCGCATTTCTTCTTTTGAATGTGTTACACTCTGTTATCAACGTCCCCGTCGCATGCCTGACTGGTCTTATAATTTATTTTCTATGATTCACGGAAAAGATCGTGATTTTGTGTTACAGCGACTTGCAGATATTGTTGATGTATTGGATTTACAGGATATTAAACGCAAACCTCTGTTTAGTACTCGTCAGTTTAAACAACGTGGTGCACAATATTTTGTAAACAAGAGAAGTAAAAATAAAACCACCCCTCTTACTCCTTTATTCGATAAAGAGTTAATTAATAAAACGGCTATTACAGAAATTATACATCCGCAAAAATCACCTCTTACAATTAACCATGCCTACGGTTAAAATTACGATTTACGTTAATGGATAAGCTGGATCGTCAAATCATTAATTCATTACAGGGAAAATTTCCCATCGTGGATAATCCCTTTGAGCAGGTTGCAGAGCAACTTGGCATTGACGAAGATGAACTCCTTAAGCGCCTTAAATTTCTATTAGAAAACAAAACTCTTACCCGCTTTGGTCCCATGTATGACATTCAAAAACTAGGCGGCAGCTTTAGCCTATGTGCTATTCGCGTACCTACAGAGCGTTTTGCAGAAGTGGCAGAGATTGTTAATTCATTTTCTGATGTGGCACATAATTATGAACGCGATCATGAATTTAATATGTGGTATGTTTTAGCCGCTGAATCTTTACAACAAATTGATCAGGTGAACCAGTCCATTGAAGACAAAATTGGTTTAAAAGTCTACAATATGCCCAAACTACAGGAATTTTTTGTCGGCCTGCACTTTCAAGCATAAATCTCGGAATAGAATAAATGGATGATCTGGATAGAAAAATTATTACCGCAACACAGTCAGGCCTGCCTCTCGTTAAAAACCCTTATGAAGTGATAGCCAAAGAGCTTAATATTGAATTAGAATTGCTCAAGAAAAAAATGGCGCAGATGCTTGAAAATGGGCAAATTCGCCGTATTGGCGCCGTACCTAATCATTATAAATTAGGTTATAAAGCCAATGCCATGTCTGTATGGAATGTTAATGATGATAAAATTAAGGCACTGGGAGAAAAGTTAGGTACCTTATCTTTTGTCAGTCATTGTTATGAAAGACCTCGTTTTTTACCAGAATGGCCATATAACTTATTTGCTATGGTGCATGGTAAGAGCAAAGATGAAGTAGCAGATCAAATACAACAGATTGTCATCCTATTAGGCTCAGATTGTTCTGCTTATGAACTGCTTTATAGTAAACAAATTTTAAAAAAAACCGGTTTACGCTTAAAAAGTCAGGAACAATAAAAAATAATGTTTAGAATTTCTCAATATCTTAACGAAGTCATCAATCCAACTCCCTTAGGTCCAAAAAAAAATCCTCCCGGCCCCGTAGTGATCTGGAATCTGATTCGGCGTTGCAACCTTACCTGCAAACATTGCTACTCTATCTCTGCTGATACGCATTTCAAAGGTGAGTTATACACGCAGGAAGTTTATACAGTGATGGATGATCTCAAAGCTTTTGGCGTACCTGTATTGATTCTCTCCGGTGGTGAGCCTCTATTAAGAGATGATATTTTTGAAATATCTCAACATGCTAAAGATATGGGCTTTTATGTTGGCTTATCCACTAATGGTACTTTAATTACCGAAGAAAATATTCAGCAAATTGCTGCTATGAACTATAACTATGTCGGCATTAGTATTGATGGCGTTGAAGCAACTCATGATGTATTCCGTCGTAAGGAAGGGGCATATCAGGAATCGATTAAGGGTATCAGACTCTGTAAAGAACATAATCTTAAAGTAGGCTTGCGTTTCACCCTAACACAGGATAATTCAGATGAACTCCCAGCTCTATTACAATTAATGGAAGATGAGGGGGTCGATAAATTTTACCTCTCTCACCTTAATTACGCAGGTCGAGGTAATAAAAACAGAGAAGATGATGCCTATCATCAGGCAACACGCAATTGCCTGGATTTTTTATTTGAACATTGTATAAAAGAAATTAAACAGGGTATTCACCGTGAGTACGTTACTGGAAATAATGATGCAGATGGCCTATATCTCTATCAATGGATAAAAGAAAACTATCCTGAGCAAGCAGGTGCTATTAAGGCACGACTGGATCAATGGGGAGGCAATTCATCAGGAGTCAATATTTCTAATATTGATAATCTGGGCAATGTTCACCCGGACACCATGTGGTGGAACTATAATTTAGGCAATGTTAAAGATCGTCCTTTTTCAGAAATCTGGCAGGATGTATCTGATACATTAATTGCCGGATTGAAACAAAGCCCTAGACCTGTAGAAGGTCGCTGTGCAAAGTGCCAGTATTTAAATATTTGTAATGGTAATACCAGAGTTAGAGCCTGGCAGACAACGGACAACTTCTGGGCAGAAGATCCTGCCTGTTATTTGACTGATAAAGAAATTGGTATATCCTGAAGGCAAGACATATATGAAGATTTTTCATTTATTAGCATTATGCTGTACTCTACTTACTATTCTCAGCAATAATGTTTATTCCGCTGAACAATTAAAAGCGGTACAAATAAAAAGTGAGCCTGTGCTTGGTTTATTTTCTAAACATTGTGCCAGCTGTCATGGTGAAAATAGACTGGGATTAATCGGCCCTCCCCTCATTCCACAAAGTTTTAAACGTGTGAAACCCGCCGCAGCAACATTGGTCATAAAAAATGGTCGTATAGCGACACAAATGCCTGCTTTTAGTCAGGCATTATCTGATAATGAAATTAAATCTCTAGTTGATTATATTTATACAAAGCCATCTATAAAGCCTGAATGGGATATGCTGGCGATACAAAATAGCCACAAAATCATAAACCCATCTGATAGCCTGCCTGACACCCCAGTTTTTCAGGCAGATATACAAAACTTATTTTTAGTAGTTGAGCTTGGAGATCACCACGTCACTTTACTCGATGGTGATAAGTTTACACCAATTTTCAGACTTAAAACCCATAATGCCTTACATGGAGGTCCTAAGTACTCCAATGATGGACGCTATGTTTATTTTACATCCCGAGATGGCTGGATAACTAAGTTTGATATTTATAACCTAAAAGTTATTGCTGATATTCGTGCCGGTATTAATACCCGCAATCTAGCAGTATCTGATGATGGCAAGTTTATAATTGTCGGTAATAACCTGCCGCATACAGCAGTGATACTGGATGCCAAAGACTTATCTCCAATTAAATTAATACCCGTTGTTAATGAAAATGGTGAAAGTTCACGAGTCAGTGCTGTCTATACTGCAGCGCCCAGAAAAAGTTTTATTTTAGCACTTAAAGATTTTCCTGAAGTCTGGGAAATACCCTATATTGATAAAAAAATATTTGTACATGATTATCGTTATGAGATGCCTGATTATACTGGAAAGCCATTTACAATCAGACGCATAAAATTAAACAATTTTCTGGATGATTTCTTTTTTGATCAAAAGTACCAACATATTATTGGAGCTGCACGTCCTAAGGGAGAACGACTACCCCAGGGAGGAGAAGTTATAAAAATTTCCAGTGGTCGTAAGGTTGCCTCCATTGATTTACCAGGCATGCCGCATTTAAGTTCAGGCATTAGCTGGAAATATAAAGATACCCGAATTATTGCCACACCCAATATTAAAGAAGGTGTTGTAACCATTATTGATACCAGCACCTGGAAAACTATAAAAAAAATAAAAACCAAGGGACCCGGCTTCTTTATACGCAGTCATGAGAAAAGTCCTTATGCCTGGGTTGATGTTTTCTTTGGTCCACATAAAGACTTAGTACACATTATTGATAAGAGCTCACTGGAAATAGTTAAAACATTACAACCCATTCCAGGAAAAACGGCAGCCCATGTTGAATTTACCAAAGATGGAAAATATGCTTTACTCAGTATTTGGGAAGACGACGGTGCGATTATCATCTATAATGCTGAAACACTCGAAGAAGTGTCACGTTTACCAATGAAAAAACCTTCTGGAAAATATAATGTCTATAATAAAACACATCTGGAAGAAGGCACAAGTCATTAATTGTAATTCACAAGTTTTGACTATAACGAATAAGGATAGATTGTGTGAGCGAAGCGAACCACAATCTTATCCTGGGTTGGACAAGCCCGGAACTTAAATTATAAGAAAATATATTATTTTTACTCAGTGGTGTGAAGTGCTCTTTTTCTTAGAGCACTTTATTGAAGGCAAGTTCTATCCTCAGCCATGAAAGCTGCAAAAAAATTAAAAAATATCATGGATATTGTTCAGTCTCCTTT
>JAUJGA010000203.1:0-5734 GCA_042095675.1 Gammaproteobacteria bacterium | reverse complement strand
TGCAACTGTTTTCTGGCCTTTAATCGCTTCAATGGCTACTTTTGCTTTAAACTCATTACTGAATGATTTTCTCTTTCTGCTCATTTTTCGTTCCCCGTTAGGTTAGCTCTTATATCTTAACCTATTGTCCAGTTTTCGGGGCCCACTATATTTCTTATCCAGATCCGGGGTTAAATAATATTATTATTTTCATCTATAAATAGATATCGACACTTTGAGTATAGACTTTAATTTTTGTTTTTTCAGTATTTAAGACAAAGATATAGAACTAATAACTAGTGTTCACTCAATCCTTCCTGATAGGAAATAAGAGTGGAAATAAAGGTAGGCTTGTCTGTTTCTTCCTGAATAATTTTAACGGGGAGGTAGTTTAATTCAGGCACACACCAGAGGGTAATTGTTTTATCTTTGTGATAACGCTGATGCTTAATTTTTAAAGCTTTAAAGCTACCTATAGAGGTAAAAACACGTTCTTCAGTGAGTATTTCAAACTGGTAATCTTTGATTTTACCCCCGTCAGCTACTTTAAAGCTGAATTTTTTGTCGGTTTTATGAGCCAGTTTAAGCATTAGAGCGAGTTGGTAAGAGAGTTTGTCAACGGTTTTGTCAGGTATGTGCATAGTCCAGTGACTATTTTTGTGGATATGTCGATTGATGACCTGTTTATTATCCCAGTCAAAATTAATTTCTACATTTTTTTTAACTCTGTTATTTCTATTTTGTAGATAGGTATATAATTTAGGTTGTATCTGTGTATTCAGTAGTAAACCTTTACTTTGCTCGTCACGTGTTTCATCTTTTTTAAAGGCGAGTAAGCCAACAGTCATGGAGTAAGATTTAAAATGATATTCCTCTTGCTTAAGTTGGTTAGTACTTAAGCTCAAAGAATTTGTTACATTTATGCCTTCTAATCCCATAACAGTAACTAAATAAGTGGCCACAAAGGGCTTGAGTGCTTGTGCAGTGTTGCTTTCAGGCTTGGGTGCTGAAATAGTATGGCTTGAAATTAGTAAAAGGCAAATACACATAAAAAAGAATATGTAAGCTGTCTTTTTCATAATATTTAATTATCCAGTATTACTTGATTATCAATAATTTTTATTCTTTTTTCCGCAAACCATTGAATTACTTTCGGATAAGCTGAGTGTTCTTCAACTAAGACTCTTTTCGCCAGACTTTCTTCTGTATCATCAGCTAAGACAGCAATTGATTTTTGTAAAATTAAAGGGCCACCATCTAACTCTGTACTGACATAATGAATACTGAGTCCATGTTCTTTATCACCACTTTTCAATGCTCTTTTATGGGTATTTAGACCTCTGTGTTTAGGTAATAGTGATGGGTGAATATTAATCATTTTAGCATGAAAATGATTGACAAATTCATCGCTTAAAATCCGCATAAAGCCGGCTAGGACAATAAGGTCCGGATTATAGTATTCAATTTTTTGTATCAGTTGAGCATCAAATTCTGCGCGACTATTATAGTTATGGTGATTGATGATAATGGTATCAATGTGGGCATCCTTTGCTCTTTGAAGACCATAGGCATCCGTAATATTAGATATTACCGCACAAATTCTGGCATTCAGTTTCTTTGCTACAACTTGATCAATAATTGACTGTAAATTACTACCACTGCCTGATATTAGAATAACAATATCTAAAGGCTTATCCACTAATACTAACCGAAGGTGTTTTCTCAGAACTCGTTTCAATCTGACCCAGAGTAAAGACAGTTTCTCCTTGTTGTTCCAGTAGTTTGATCGTTTGTTGCTTATCTTCTGCTGCAACTACCACCACCATACCAATACCACAATTGAAAGTTCGGTACATTTCTGTGTCTTCAATATTACCTTGTTCATGTAACCAGTTAAAAACTTCCGGTCTGGACCAGCTGCTGCCGTCAATCTTTGCACAGGTATTTTCAGGCATAACGCGAGGCAGATTTTCCAGTAAACCACCACCTGTTATATGAGATAAGGAATGGATATCGACCTCATTATGCAGGGCCAATAAAGATTTAACATAGATTCTAGTTGGCTCTAATAAGCGTTCACCTAGTGTTGCACCATCAAAGTCGCTGCTTAAATCAGCACCGGAAACTTCAATGACCTTGCGAATCAGTGAATAGCCATTGGAATGTGCTCCACTGGAGGCTAGACCTAAAAGTACATCACCGGCTTTTACTTTGGAGCCATCAATGATATTGTCTTTTTCAACAATACCGACACAAAAGCCAGCCAGATCATAATCTTCGCCTTCATACATTCCCGGCATTTCAGCTGTTTCGCCACCAGTCAGAGCACAGCCTGAACGGATACAGCCTTCACTAATGCCTTTAATGACAGAAGTTGCTGTTTCCAGGTCTAGTTTGCCTGTTGCATAATAATCCAGGAAAAATAAGGGTTCAGCACCGGCAACAATTAAGTCATTGGAGCACATGGCTACCAGATCAATACCAATGGTATCGTGTTTCCCGGTCATCAGGGCAAGTTTTAATTTAGTGCCCACACCATCAGTACCCGAGACAAGAACTGGATGTTTATAACGATCTAGGGGGAGCTCAAATAATGCACCAAATCCACCTAAACCACCCAGTACACCAGGTCGTTGTGTTGCCTTGGTATAGGGTTTTATACGTTCAATCAGTGAATTTCCTGCATCAATGTCAACTCCTGCATCACGATAACTAAGAGATTGTTTGTTTTTTTGTTGAGCCACTTAAATACTCCACTGATTTTTAAATTGAAGGGCATATTATACGTCTAAGTGATTTAAAATTCATCACCATTTAGCAGATATCAGTTATAATAAGTTTATGAATTTAGAAAATAATGAAGCTAGTGAAAATGACATTAGAGAATTTGACGTATCTGATGACTCCTATGGGCAACGACTAGATCAGATTGTTGTAGACTTTTTGCCTGATTATTCACGTTCCCGTATACAGAAATGGATTAAGCAGGGAAATATTCTGGTTAATAATATACCTTCTAAAGCTAAGTCCAAGCTAAAAGGTGGAGAACATATACGTATCTCTATCGAACAGGAAGAGCAGGGAGAGTGGCTGGCAGAAGATATTTCCTTAGATATTATTTATGAAGATGAGTCTATATTGGTGATTAATAAACCAGTAAACATGGTGGTTCATCCGGCAGCAGGAAATTATAGTGGCACTATGCTCAATGCATTATTGTTTCACTGTCCTGAGCTGATTAATATTTCACGTGCCGGAATTGTACACCGTCTGGATAAGGATACCTCCGGTTTATTAGTGGTGGCAAAAACACTGACAGCACAAACCCATCTGGTTAAGCAATTACAAAAACGTGCCTTTGAACGAGAATATGAAGCCATTGTAATGGGAGAAATGACTGGAGGTGGCATTGTTGATGCCCTAATTGGTCGTCATCCTACGCAAAGAGTGAAGATGGCTGTGGTTAAAAATCCTCATAATGGTAAAGAGGCTATCACTCATTATCGTATTAAAGAAAGACTGCATGACTATACCTGTGTACAGGTCAGATTAGAGACTGGTCGTACGCATCAGATTCGAGTACACCTGGCTTATATTAACTATCCTGTTGTTGGTGATCCGGTTTATGCGGGGCGTTTAAGATTACCCAAAGATTGTAGTGAAGAATTAAAACAGTATTTACTGGAGTTTAAACGTCAGGCATTACATGCTCGAAAGTTAGGTCTGAAGCATCCGCAAAGTGGGGAATGGATAGATTGGGAAGTGGAAGCCCCAGAAGACATGCAGCAGCTTAAAGTTTTGCTGAGAGAAGCGTAATATGGAGGCTCTCAAGCAGTTTATTATTCCGGACTGGGGTGCACAGGTTAATATTAAATCATTAGTCACAACACGTCGGGGTGGCTGTAGTCATGTACCTTATGATAGTTTTAACTTAGCATTTCATGTAGATGATGATCTTGTCTCGGTGAATAAAAATAGAAAAATTCTGGCACAGCAGCTACCTTCTGAACCAGTTTGGCTGAATCAGGTGCATAGTAATATTGTGGTTGATGCAGCTGCAACTGATGCCTTGGTAGATGCTGATGGCAGTTATACAATACAAACTAATGTGATTTCTGTGGTTTTGACGGCTGATTGCCTGCCGGTTCTGGTATGTACACAACAGGGAGATGCTGTTGCAGCACTACATGCAGGCTGGAGAGGCTTACTCAATGGAATTTTAGAACAGGGTGTTTTGGATTTACTTAAGTCTAGTCAGCGTGAAGCCAAAGATTGTCTGGTTTGGTTTGGTCCGGGAATAGGTTCTGAACATTTTGAAGTGGGTCAGGACGTACGGGAAGCTTTTTTACAAAAGTCAGCGGATAAAAAAGCAATTGATCAATGCTTTTTAAAGGTTCCTGGAAAACAGGATAAATATATGGCTGATATGGTGCAATTAGCAAAATATCGATTATCACAGATAGGTGTGGAAAACTTCTCAGGTGGAGATTTCTGTAGTTATAACGATAAAGAAAGATTTTATTCTTATCGTCGTGATGGAATTACCGGACGTATGGCCAGTTTGATTTGGATTGAAGATAAATAAAAGAGAAAAAAATGAATAAATGGAAAATGTTAACTTTAGTGGGACAGGATAAATCCGGTATTGTGGCAAGGATAACCACAGCTCTTTTCGATATAGGCGCTCAGTTAGGTGAAGCATCTATGATGCGTCTTGGGGGTAATTTTACAATTTTGCTGATGCTTAAAAGTGATCAATCTATAGAGCTGCTTAAATCAAGCATTGCCACTGTTTGTCAGGAGATGGAGTTGACCAGTGATTTTCAGGATATTGAGGCAGGCTTACACCAACATGAAATTCCAGATTCAAGAATTACCGTCTATGGTGCAGATACCGCAGGGATCGTGGCCAAGGCAACGTCACACTTATTAGCCGCCGGTTTTAATATTATGGATTTAGAATCTGATGTGGCCGGTAGTGAAGAAGCCCCTATTTATATTATGCATATTGAAGGTATTGCTGCCAATGGTAGAGAGGCCTTGGATAAAGCTATCGAACAAATAAAAGCCGATGGTGTTAATGTTGACATGACACCTATTGATATCATGATAGGCTAAGATTTTATGACTATATTAGATATATTAAAATACCCTGATGAAACGCTGAAGAAAACTTCAGATCAGGTTGAATATTTTGATGCTGAATTACGAAAATTTTTAGCTGATCTGGAAGAAACCATGCGTGCATGTCCCGGAGGTGTCGGTATTGCAGCCCCTCAAGTGGGGAACTTTCAACGTATTGCTATTGTTGATGTTTCTGCCAAATACAAGATTCAAGATAATGGCTGTATGATTTTAATTAACCCGGAAATCAAAACCTGGGATGGTATGAAAATAGGACGTGAAGGCTGTATGTCAGTACCGGATTATACCGGTAATGTTATTCGAGCAACAAAAATTACCCTGCAGGCTAGTAATGAACAAGGTGAATTGATTGATTATGAGTGTGAAGGCTATGAAGCACGCGCTGTACAACATGAACTTGATCATTTGGATGGTTTACTTTTCTTAGATCGAATAGTAAGTCGCCGTACTGATTTATTTAAACGCAAGGTGTAACTATTCAGCGTAATTTTTTATTCATATAAAACTAACTGATAAAATCAGGCAGTTTTTCCTTAAAGAGTAAATCCATAGCATAGCCAGATGTGACTCCCTGTTTTTTACAAGTCGATAAATAACCTCGAATACGACA
>JAUJGA010000202.1:0-10310 GCA_042095675.1 Gammaproteobacteria bacterium | reverse complement strand
CTTCAGGTGTTTTTACATCTTTAGCAAGTTCTTCTGCTAACGCTTTTAGTTTTTCTTGATCCATTATTCTGCTCATTAGTTATTACCTTTTGGTATATTAACAAAAATGAACAGTTACACACTTATTTTTACACCCTCTTCCTGATTTGAATTTTGAATTTAAGTCGCATCATTATTCTCACTCTTAGGATTATTATCTACTGAGGACAAGTTCCTATCAGCATCAACATCAATATTCTTATGAGAAGCAGAATCACTTAACCGGTTGTTTTGCTCATAAGTTCTTTCAAATTGTTCTTTCTGGTCTTTCTGATTTTTATCCTGCATCACTTTTGCGCGTCCAGCCTGCGCACCACCTTGAACCATTAGAGCATGTCACCTCGTGCTATAGGAGATCTATCACTTTCTACTCTACCAACCAGTGCATTAGAACTTAGTGTATATTCTTCTACTCTTAATAATTCCAGAATTCTAATGAGTTGTTGCTGTTTTTCAGATCTCTCACCAATCTCTTCTACTATCCAAGAAATAAGTGAGCCTTGTATTTGTTCACATTTCTGTGCTAAAGTGTCTCTTACATACTAATACTCTAAGCTTTTTTTGTTTTTGTTCGCAAACATATTATGACAAATTTGGCTTGGATTTTATTCAAAAATTAGCAATTCAGCTAAGAAACTCTCTTAAATTGTTAGTTTTTCAAGTACCTCTCTTTAATAAATTTAGCTTGCTTTTGAGTATCAAATTTATGAGGGAATCCCTTAGGCTGCTTGTAACTAAAACCATGCTGGTGAAGCCATTTATTTAAACCGGAAATACTAAAGCGTACCTCACATATTGCCCAAATATAATCAACTATTTGATAGGAATAATGATAAATTTTCTCTTCAAGGTGATTAACTATTAATTCTGTTTATTCAGTACTTAAATATGATTGAGAAACACCATTTTCAGGCTTTAGTTTTTTCTTGTTAATAAAGTCATCAATATGTCGGGTAATGCTTGTTTCATGCAAACGTAAAGCTTGTGATATCATCTTGGTTGACCAACCTTCTGAGCAAAGCAATGCTGCTTTAATTCGATCACAAACACGCTTATCACGACTGGCATCATGAAGCGCATCTAAATCAACTTTTTGTTCTGGTGTTAACATTATTTCTTTCATAAGGTATATAATGATCCTTATATTTTTATAAATCAAGCATCTTCATTGATCAGCGGTATAGTTGCTGTTTGATCCTTGTATGTACAAGAAAAAATATCACTCGTATAATTACTAAAATCTTTCATTATGATTATCCAATTTATGTGTTGATATTGTCTCTATATATCAGAGCTTTATTTTTCTACCATTCTGAGCTTTCAATTTCCAAATACATACTATTGATATGCTTACCAAAGTTTGTATCAAAACCTGCCCAGTTTTTGTAATGCTCAAATTGTCCAATCACTTTTTCTTTAATTTCAAAATCTTCCAACTCTTCTTCAAAACCAGCTTTAACGACAGTTTGCACTTGTATTAAATAATCAAGAAAGGGCTTTATTGCTGTATCACTTTGACCTGATTGTCCATGCCCAGGAACATAGACTGTCATCTCCAAATCAGTTGAATAATTTAGTACTTCAATATTGCCTAACATGCTTGAACTACCATCAAAACGTCCCATACGTTCATAAAAACTATTATCACCAAGAAATAGAGTTTTACTCTCAATATGTTCAATCATGATATCAGTATTAGTATGGGCAGGCACCATAGAGTGAATTCGAAAATGTTGTCCGTCTACAGCAATACTTTCACTATGGTTAATGGCAAAATCAGGTGCAACAATTTTGGTTCCCTTTGTTTTTCCCTCAGTCATACGCAGCATACTATCAATCCAGGTTAATCCTTCATCACCATTAGCCTTTGTAATCATATCGGGATGACCATAAATTTTTACTTGAGGATATTTTTCTTTAATCGCCTGATTAGCCAGCCAGTGATCACCATGAATATGAGTATTAAAAACGGCCAGCACAGGTTTATCCGATATTTTATCTATTTCATTTAAGACTTCTTTACCTACCGGATAAGAGCTGCCTGGATCAATAATAATTAATCCCTTATCAGAAACAATCATGCCCGGATTGTTCATAAAGCCATCATTTTCAACATTTGGCTCATCTAAAGGCCCATGCATAACATAAACATTAGCATTAATTTCTTCAAATTGATACGTCCCTGCTTTACCTAAATCCCAGGCATAAAGATTAGCAGAGAATGAAATAAGAACAGTAGATAAGAAAAGAATGTATGGTATTTTATTTTTGAACAGCATAATGTGAGCAACGCCCCTTTTTAAGATTTTTTAATAATTTTATTATTCCCTAAAGATACACTATTTTTTCAAAAAAACAATCAAATATTTAGCTTCATAAAGAATATATTCTCCATAAATTAAGGCCTGCACTTGAATTATGTAAGCTTTGTAACGATTAATTATAAGATTACAACTAAAGTTGAAAAAGTATGAAGCAATTTAAAAATATCTTTATAAAAGCCAGGACATTAGTACTGATGATCAGCATTTCATCTTTACTGAGTCCTATTCTGTTCCTCAATGTCTGTGTATCCCCTGCTAATGAACAGCAAAACTCTCCCGCAAAAGCATACTTTGCCGGCGGGTGTTTCTGGTGTGTTGAATTAAATTATGAAAAAGTCCATGGTCTGATTAAGGTCATTTCCGGTTATACGGGAGGGGATGTCAAAAATCCAACATATAAGCAGGTATCCTCTGGCATAACAGGTCATGTAGAAGCGGTTGAAAATTATTTATGATGCGGATAAAATCAGCTATAGTGAATTACTCAATGAACTCTGGCATCTAATTGATCCCACGGATGCTGATGGCTCTTTTGTTGATCGTGCTAAGCATTATCGTTCTGTTATTTATTATCAAAATGAACAAGAAAAAATTCTACCGAACACTCTATTAAAGCATTAGCACAATTAGGTCGTTATACTAAGCCTATAGTTACAGAATTCACCCCTTTTGATATTTTTTATAAGGCAGAAGAACACCATCAGGATTATTATAAGAAAAATCCCTTACGCTATAAGTATTATCGTTATCGCTCCGGACGTGATCAATACCTCGAAGAAACCTGGGGAGATGAATTGCATAAACGTCCACAAAAGCAGAATTCCAATAATCAATCTGAACACATGCAAGAATCAGTCTAAACCTCAGGAAAACCATTTATGAAACCTAATGATGATGAATTAAAAAAACAGCTCACTGATTTACAATATAATGTTACCCAGAAAGAAGGTACTGAACGAGCTTTTCAAAATGAATATTGGGATAATAAAAAAGCCGGCATTTATGTTGATATTGTCTCAGGAGAAGCCCTATTCAGCTCTACAGATAAATATGATTCAAAAACTGGCTGGCCAAGTTTTATTCGCCCAATTTGTGACTCATCTCTAACAGAGAAAGAAGATAAGCATTTATTATATAGCAGTACAGAAGTACGCAGTAAAAATGCAGATTCTCATTTAGGTCATGTTTTTCCTGATGGCCCCAAGCCCACAGGATTAAGATATTGTATTAATTCAGCATCTCTTAAATTTATTCCCGAAACTCCATTATCTGAACAGAGCTATGAAAAATATAGCTCATTATTTAAAAAATAGGACAAACAATGATACAACAACATCGTTTAAAAACACTGGCTATAGCCTGTTTATTCACCCTACCGACTTTAGCATCGGCTCAGCCTAAAAGCATAAAAGAAAAAGCTTCTTATGCCTTAGGTATTGATATAGCAACCTCTTTCACTAAACAAGGCATTGATCTTGATATAAAAAATGTTATTGATGGAATCAAAGATGGTTTAAGTGGTAAGGAAACAGCCATAAGTAAGTCAGAGATGGCTGCTGCATTGAGTGAATTTAAAAAACAATTAATCGCACAACAGCAACAGATTCAAGATAAGCAGTCTTATGGAAATCAAAAGGCCGGAGCAACCTTTTTAGCCGCGAATAAAACCAAAGAAGGTATAATTACCCTAAAAAGTGGCCTACAGTATAAAGTTATCAAAAGTGGTACAGGTGCAATTCCTAAAGCAACAGATAAGGTAACCACTCATTACCGTGGAACCCTGATTGATGGCACTGAGTTTGATAGTTCTTATTCTCGTAATAAGCCTACAACTTTTCCTGTCAATGGTGTTATCTCCGGCTGGACTGAAGCATTACAGTTAATGCATGTAGGTGATAAATGGCAATTATTTATTCCTGAAAACCTTGCTTATGGAAAACGTGCCGTCGGTGATAAGATTAGTGCTAATTCAACATTGATTTTTGAAATTGAGTTATTGAAGATAAATTAATTATTAGGAGGCGAAAGAGCAAAAGTGCCCACTCCCAACTTCCCTTACTTTTGGTTAGGGGTAAGGTTAGGAGGGGGTAAATTTTCGCAGCCTGACTTATCCAAAAAATCATCTCGACTTTGCTTAGCCCTTTGAAAAACCTGTTTTAAAAACTCACCATCCCCTTTTTCTAAAGCACTTTTTACTTGCTTAAGATCCCCCATAAAATGCTCCAAATGCTCTAATAAAGCATCCTTATTTGCCAGACAAATATCCTGCCACATAGAAGGGTCACTGGAAGCAATACGGGTAAAATCCCTAAAACCACCTGCAGAATTTTCAAATATTTCTTGTTTTTCATCCAAAGTCGTTAAAGTATTTACCAGAGAAAAGGCTAATAAATGAGGTAAGTGGCTAGTGGCAGCAAGAACCTGGTCATGATGTTTTGCTTCCATGATAATCACATCGGCTCCTGCTGCTTTCCATAAGTCAGAGACCTGTTCTACTGCTTCTGGATTAGTATAATTTGAAGGCGTTAGAATAACACGATGATTTTGAAACAAAGTTGCAAAAGAATATTCAACTCCACTATTTTCGGTACCTGCAATCGGGTGACCTGCGACAAAATTTTCGGGAGCTTTATCAAAAACTATTTCAGCAGCTTGAATAACATTGACTTTAGTACTGCCAGCATCGGTAATAATCGCATCAGCTTTGATATGATCTTTTATTTCACTGAGAATTTTTTGAATACTACCCACTGGTGTGGCAATAAAAATTAAATCCGCATCTTTTACGACTGCTCTGATGTCAAGTGAATAGTCATTAATAACATCTAATTGAACCGCTGTTTTAAGATTGCTTTCATTTCGTCCATAGCCACTAATATGCTGAACAATACCAGCACTACTCATAGCTTTGGCAAAGGAACCACCAATAAGGCCTACACCAATAATCGCTAAATGTTTTATAGTCTGTTCAGGCTGTAAACTCATGACTCTATTATTTTTTTCAGAGCAGTCAAGGCTCTTTGGTTCTCATCCATGGTTCCTATGGATATTCTTAGATATTCAGACATTTGATAGTTTGCAACGGGACGAGTAATAACCCCTGCATACAATAATTTTTCATAAATGTCAGTACAATTATTTCCCACTTTAACGCAAATAAAATTACCTGCAGAGGGAATATAATCAAGCTTTAATTGCTTAAAGCCATCGCAAAGCATAGACATCCCATGCCAATTTAATTCAGCACTTTGTACAATATGTTCCTGATCATCCAAAGCAATAGTCGCCGCTACTAATGCCAATGAATTATTATTAAATGGCTGGCGTACACGATGTAATAAATCAGCTATATCGATAGAAGAAACAGAATAACCTATTCTAAAACTAGCTAGACCATAGGCCTTTGAAAAAGTACGTGTTACTACAAGATTTTCAAACTGCTTTAAAGCAGGCAACATAGAATGATAATTTTTTGTAATGTCTGAACTGGCAATAGAGTCCGGATGTGAAGCATATTCCTCATATGCTTCATCTATAACAACGACAATTTTCGATGATACCTGCTGCAGAAATAGCTGTAATTCCTGTTCAGCCAGGCAAGTTCCAGTAGGATTATTTGGGTTCGCAATAAAGATTAATTTAGTATTATCTGTGATAGCAGACAACATGGCTTGTAGATCATGCCCCCAGTCTTTTGCCTGAGTAATGACCGCTGTTGCACCAACGGCCTGAGTGGCAATAGGATAAACTGCAAAGGCATATTGTGAAAAAATTACTTCATCACCGATGCCAGAAAAAGTTCTGGCTAAAATATCTAACACATCATTAGAACCATTACCTAAAGTAACTTGATCTACAGAGTCCAGGCTTAGCTTTTCTACAAGTTTATTTTTTAATATAAAACCATTACCATCTGGATAACGTGAGAGTTCCAGAGGATTATTTAGAATTTTTTTTAAGTGAGCAACGACCTTAGGACTGGGTCCCAAAGGATTTTCATTAGAAGCCAATTTAACAATATTGCTGACACCATATTCACGCTCCAGTTCATCCACTGGCTTGCCAGGAATATATGGACTTAAGTTGGCAACACCTTTAACAGCTTCCGGTAATAAAGACATCACAGTACAGCCTTTGGATAGGAACCTAAAACTTTCATCAGGCTGGCTTTGTTCTTTATTTCTACTAATGCTTTAGACACTTCAGGATTAGAAATATATCCATCAATATCGATAAAAAATACATATTGCCATATACCACTTTTTGATGGCCTAGATTCAATTCTAGTCATTGATAAATTATTTTCTGCCAGAGGTTTTAACAAATTAAATAAAGCTCCCGATTCATTAGCTGAAGCCAGCATCAATGATGTTTTATTTTGCGTAGAACTATTAATCGAAGACCACATTGCTTCAACATCCTGTTTACCTAAGATAATAAAACGAGTGGTATTGTCAGCTTGATCTTCAATTTTATTAGCCAACAAATTGAGTTGATATATTGCAGCCACTGCATCACTGGCAATTGCTCCCGCTCCTTTTTCCAAAGAAGCCAGTCTAGATGCCTCTGCATTACTATTCACTGCAATACGCTCAGCATTGGGCAAGTTTTTATCCAGCCAAGATCGACATTGTGCCAAAGATTGCTGATGAGAATAAACTTTTGTAATTGCCTGAAGTTTATCTTCCTGGCTCATTAAATAATGATGAATACGTAACGATACTTCACCACAGATTTTTAAAGGGGAGTCAAGCAGCATATCAAGAGTATGAGTTATCACCCCCTCAGTGGAGTTTTCGACAGGCACTACACCATAATCACAACTATCAGACTCCACATCTCGAAATACATCAGCAATAGTAGAACATGGGATAGTATTAATTGAATGACCAAAATGTTTCAGAGAAGCAGTTTGCGTAAAAGTCCCTTCAGGTCCAAGAAAAGCAATTTTCATGGGTTGCTCTAAGGCAAGACAGGCAGACATAATCTCACGAAACAAACGTGCCATTTCCTGAGCATCTAGAGGCCCCTGATTACGCTCCATCACTGTACGTAAAACTTCTGCCTCACGTTCAGGACGGTAAAATAAAACCTCTTCACCTTCGGCAGCTTCCGCCAGCTTAACTTCAGCAACCTGTTGCGCCAGTTGAGCACGCTGATTCAGTTTGTCCTGAAGTTCCTGATCAAGAAGATCTATTTTTTCACGTATTTGTTGTAAGTTTTTACTCAAAACAACCTCTATTCACTAAGATAAAACCCTTACAGACAAAACACCTTCAATGGCTGATAATGTTTCAATCACCTGCTCAGCAACTGGATCATTGACATCCACAATGGTATAAGCTAGATCATTTTTAGATTTATTCACCATATCAGAAATATTCAAATCGGCATCTGCCAGTATTGATGAAATCTGACCCAGCATATTAGGGACATTGGAATTAGCAATAGTAATTCGATGACCACTTTCTGGTTTAGGCATTTTAATTTCAGGGAAATTCACTGATAATTTTATATTGCCATTTTCGAGATAGTCACGAACATTTTCGGCTACTATCACTGCACAATTATCTTCTGCATCCTGAGTCGAAGCACCTAGGTGAGGCAATGTCACCACATTAGGCACATCTTTTAAAGAGTTATTAGCAAAGTCATTTACATAGCCATATAAATTTCCAGCTGTTAAAGCTTCTGCCATTGCTATGTCGTCAATAATACCGCCACGAGCAAAATTTAATACAGTGGCATTTTTCTTCATTAACTTAATACGATCGGCATTCAGCATATTTCTGGTCGCATCTATCAAGGGTACATGGAAACTAATAAAGTCCACTTCAGGTAACATCGCATCAAAACTGGCTGCATGTCTCACACTGGATGATAACATCCAGGCACCTTCAACCGTCAGGCCAGGATCATAACCAATTACATTCATACCCAAATTTTCAGCCACTTGTGCCACAGCACGTCCAATCGCACCTAAGCCGACCACACCTAAAGTTTTACCCGGCAGCTCAAAACCACCAAAGTTTTTCTTACCAGCTTCTACCGCCTTAGAAATTACTTCATCAGTACCTTCCTGACTTTTAGCAAATTCCCAGGCAGGGCCAATATGACGAGCAGACATTAACATACCGGCAACCACTAATTCTTTAACTGCGTTAGCATTTGCACCCGGAGCATTAAAAACAGGAATGCCTTTATCACTCATTTTATCAACAGGAATATTATTCACCCCTGTTCCTGCACGACCAACAGCCTTTAGACTCTGTGGTATTTCCATATCATGCATTTTAAAAGAACGTAATAAGATGCCATCCGGATGTTGAATCTCAGAAGCAACTTCGTAACTTTCTCGAGGAAATCTTTCCAGACCGGCTACCGCAATATTATTTAATGTTAAAATTTTATTCATAATGATATCCATTCAATTTCTTATCAAACATAAACCTGTCCGCTGTCTTATTTGCAGGTGAAAATGTTAGCAAAACGACAGCGGGCAAGTTTATTGGCCTAGGACTCATAGGCATTTGCTTTAGCAAATTCATTCATATATTCAACCAGCGTATCAATACCTTCTTGTGGCATTGCATTGTATATACTGGCACGCATACCACCCACTGAACGATGTCCTTTAAGTGTAGCTAAACCTTTTTTCGCTGCACCTTCAAGAAAAGCTGCATCTAAATCAGCTGACTTTAAAGTAAACGGTACATTCATCCATGAACGATAGCGTACCTCCACAGGATTGGCATAAAAATCACTGACATCAATCGCTGCATATAATTTTGCTGCTTTATCTTGATTAAACTGCCCTATACCTTCTAGCCCACCTTTGTCCAATACCCACTGGAAAACTAATCCGGCAAGATACCAGCTATAAGTTGGTGGTGTATTGTACATAGAGTCATTATCAGCATGAGTTTTATAGTTCAACATAGCTGGTGTATTTTCTGCAGCATGACCAATTAGGTTTTCACGGATAATCACCAAAGTTAAGCCCGCTGGTCCCACATTTTTTTGCGCTCCGGCATAGATCATTCCATATTTTGATACATCAATTGGACGTGACAAAAAAGTAGAGGACATATCAGCAATAAGTGGTACATCACCAGTATCAGGAATATAGTCAAATTCAACACCACCGATTGTTTCATTGGGTGTATAGTGAACATAGGCTGCATCTGGATTAAGTTTCCAGCTAGAAAATTCAGGAATAGTAGTAAAACCAGAATATTTAGATGTGGCAACAACATTCACCTCACAAAAACGCTTGGCTTCAGCAATTGCTTTTTTAGACCACATACCCGTATTGACATAATCAGCAGTGGTCTTATCACCTAATAAATTAAGCGGAATCGCACCAAACTGACTACTGGCTCCACCCTGTAAAAATAACACTTTGTAGTTTTCAGGGATAGACATCAAAACTCTTATATCTGCTTCAGCCTTAGCTGCAATAGACATAAAAGCCTTACCACGGTGAGACATCTCCATCACAGACATCCCTTCACCATTCCAGTTCAACATTTCTTCACTGGCTTTTTTGATCACATCTTCGGGTAACATCGCTGGACCCGCACTGAAATTAAAAACTCTTGACATTGTTTATCCTTGAGAGCCTCTTGCAAAACTCCAGAGGCTAAATGTTAAAAATACTTCTGTCACGGAGTGACCGATTTTTTTTATGATACTTGTATAGTTTTAACCGTATTTTCTCATCATCCTTACAAAATTATCCATTAGACTCGCATAGGTAAACCATTTAAAACTAGAAATCTTATAAAACCAAAACTATTTTTTAAGTCTATGTGACAAATTTTAGTAATTGATCGGCAGTTAAAGCCAATATTCCAAACATTAGATGACACATGACTTTCTTTGGACCTCGTACTCTGACAATTCGTCCATTAAATTCATCTTTGAGCCGACCATTAACTCTTTCTA
>JAUJGA010000201.1:0-11424 GCA_042095675.1 Gammaproteobacteria bacterium | reverse complement strand
ATAAAGCATCCAATATTGGTGAACGTCGTAAGCCTAACCCAAAAGGTAAGCCTGGCCATATTCACATTGATACGGTTCAACAGGGGGATTTAGATAAGAAAAAATGGGTTTATCATATCAATGCAGTGGATGAAGTAATACAATTTGAAATGGTCTGTACAGTTGAAAAAATTAGTGAACAGTATTTAATACCGGTATTAGAGCATATGCTTCACTTTTTTCCCTTTAAAGTAGTCAGTTTTCATTCAGACAATGGGAGTGAATATATTAACCGGCAGGTAGCCAAACTGTTAAAAAAACTCTTTATTGAGTTTACAAAATCAAGACAACGACACTCTAATGATAATGCTTTGGCAGAAAGTAAAAATAAGTCAGTGGTAAGGAAAATACTGGGATATCAAGATATCCCACAAAAGTGTGCACCATTAATTGATGAGTTTAATCAGCAATATCTGAACCCTCACATTAATTACCATAGGTCCTATTTTTTCCCTGAAATTATCACGGATAAAAAAGATAAACAACGAAAGAAATATCCTTATACGAGCATGATGAATCCTTATGATAAGCTGAAATCACTGACTGAAGCAGAAAAATATTTGAAGAAAGGTAATATTTTTGAAATAATGGATAAAATTGCTTATGCCATGACATATAATCAATCGGCTCAACGGCTGCAAAAAGCCCGCAGGTCACTATTTCAATCAATTGATGAACGAGAATTAAAGATAAGTTAAGTGGAACTATAGAGGAAATTAGCCTCTAAGTCCGCATTATCCACATACCCACAACCCAAGAAATAGACCTTGAGATATATTGCAAGCGTCTCCGGTCAATTTCAGGGATGTGATATGTGGATAAGACTACTACTGATATTTGGATTGAGAAAAATCCACTTTGTTCAGACTCATTCCACTATTGGAAAATACTCTAGTAGAAATCCTAATATATGTCAAAAAATACATTATTACAAATAATTTTCTAAACAGGACCTCAATGTTGAAATTTTATTTATATAAATCAATCAATCATAATTTTTTATTCATGATTTTCATTACAAGCATCACAGTTTCACAATTTGTTATGGCTGATTTTGAAGATGGAATCAAAGCCAATCAGGCAGGAGATCGCCAAACGGCCTTTATTGAATTTAAAGCCTCTGCCGATAATAAAAATAATCATGCCTATGGGAAGTTAGGCAGTATGTATCTTTATGGTTTAGGCACAGAAAAAAACTACCAACAGGCCTATATCTGGTTTCATATGGCTCACCTCAGTGGTGAAAAAGAAGGCGAACGTTTTCGCGATGCCGCATCATCAATGATGGCAAGAGAAGAGTACCTTAAAGCAGTCGATGCTGCCGAGGCACAAAGAATAAAACAAGAACTAGGCAAGGCACCGCCACAAACCATGCCACCGACCAGTAATTAATAGGGCGTTCGGAAATATGAGTTTTAATACGTGCTTCGAAGTATGGGCTTTTCAATAAAAGGAGCATAATGCCCCAGAATTATGGGCAGTTTTTTTAAAGCCAATAGCTGCAGATTCATCTTTGTGAATAGAGCTAGGGCGAGCTACTTTAAGTTTTGCACCTAATCGATAGCGACATAAACCATGAACTGTCGTATATGCAACTTCAACACCATACTCTGTTTTTAACCATTGACGTATATCGTCATAGCAATGGAATTTTTCATGATTTAACTGTTCGCTTAAAGCATCTTTAATTTGTCGTGTTATAGGGGTTCTTCTCCCTGGCCTTGGAGGAATATACAACAAACTATCTAAACCTCCATCACGATAACTTTTATACCATCTTTTTACTTGTGACTGGCTTTTATTGAGCAATTCACAGAGTTTGCTTAAACTAATGCTTGGATCTTTTTTGAACATATAAAGTGATTGTAACTTTTGATAAGTCATTTTATGCTTTTCATGTTTCAATAATTGTTGTAATAGCGCTTCATCTTCTTTGATAGCTAATTCTAACCTTCTTCCCATGCATCTCTAATCAGTAAATTTATAAAAGCCTATAATACCATAATTTAGCTCATAGTTATACGTAATTGGTATTACTCATTTCAATAAGACCAGAGCGATCCGTATCAACACGAACTTCAGTGAAATTAATATTCCAATTTTCCATCAAGCCCTTGGCTCGGGTACACATGGGACAGGTGCCTGTACTATAAATTTTTACTTCACTCATTGTTTTACCTTGTTGGTTTTGCTCTTTAAAAGGTGGGAATTAAATATTGTTGACTGCTTCACGTAATTGTTCTTCATCAATAGGAAAAAATAAAGTATGATGAATAGAAAAGTGGGAGCTTATTTTTTCAAAGCGTTGCGCATTAATTTTATCAATAAAGATAATCACTTTAAGATCTGGCTGATGTTGTACGCTGGCCATTACTGATTCGAGCGAACTGCATCGATCACGAAAATCTGTCTGGAAATTAAATTCAGCCACCAGGAGATCAACTTTATTTTTTTTTAAAAAACCAATAGCATTACGTGTAGTTTTTACCGTTTCAACCTGATAGCCCGCATCTTCATAAACTCTTGTAAAATCCGGATAACCACCCTGCTCAACAACAGCTAGTAATATTTTTTTAAGACTACTCACTATTTTCATTTTCCTGTAATTGTAAATTCCATAGTTTACTATAAAGACCTTTTTTAACTAATAATTCTTCATGATTTCCCTGCTCTACAACTCGCCCTTCTTCCAATACTATAATTATATCCGCATCTGCAATAGTTGAAAGACGATGAGCAATCACTAAAGTTGTTCTGCGTTGTGAAACATCAGCTAAAGAGGATAATATTATTTGTTCAGATTGTGAATCTAATGAGGAAGTTGCTTCATCGAAGACTAATACCTTAGGATCTTTCAAAATTACCCTGGCAATAGCCACTCTTTGCTTTTCACCACCAGATAATTTTAAGCCACGTTCACCAACCACCGTATCATAGCCATCAGGAAGTTGTTGAATAAATGCATGAATATTAGCTAATTTTGCCGCAGCATAGACCTCTTCTTTAGTGGCTTTTGGATTGGCATAGACAATATTATGATAAATACTTTCATTAAACAATACCGTATCCTGGGGCACTATACCGACCACATCCCGTAAACTGTTCTGAGTAACTTCACTAATAGATTGCCCATCAATTGTCACTCTTCCCCCGTCCACATCATAAAAGCGAAACAATAAGCGTGACAAAGTGGATTTCCCTGCTCCGGAAGGCCCAACCACTGCTAGCTTTTTTCCTGCAGGTATTTCAAAACTGACTTTATGTAAAATTTGTCTCTCTTTTTGATAAGAAAAGTCTACATTTTCAAAACGTATCACTCCCTCTTTAATCTCTAATGCATTAGCATTATCTTTATCAACTACATCAGTAGTTTTATCCAGCAATACAAACATTAAATCAATATCTGCCAGTGAATGCATCATGGAACGGTATATAATACCCAGAAAATTCAAGGGAATAAATAATTGCAGCATTAGAGCATTGACTAAGACTAAATCACCAATAGTCATCTCACCATCAACCACGCCCTGGGTTGCATAGAACATCATGGTGGTGACACCAACAGCAATAATACTGCCCTGTCCAAAATTTAATAAGGACATAGAAGCCTGACTCTTTACTGCAGCCTCTTCCCATTCACTGAGGGTATTATCATAACGGTTCGTTTCATAGTGATCATTATTGAAATACTTAACAGTTTCATAATTAATCAAACCATCTACAGCCATAGCATTGGCACTGGAGTCCAGTCTATTCATTTGATGCCGGATATCCATCCTCCAGTTCGTCACTGATAAAGTAAATGCTATATAAACAAAAACTGTACTGAAAGTGACAAAAGTAAACTCAATGCTATAGTCGCCCAATAATAAAAATGCCACTAGTAAAAACTCAGCAATTGTTGGGATAATATTAAACACCAGAAAATTCATAATTGAAGAAACAGCTCGTGTGCCCCTTTCTAAATCTCTGGAAATACCACCAGTACGTCGTTCTAAGTGAAATTGTAAGGATAAGCCATATAGATGTGACAGGACTTTTCTCGATAAATCACGCATGGTTTGATAACGTACCCTGGCGAATACCGTATCTCTAAGTTCACTGAATAGAACATTAAAGAAACGCAATGCTCCATAGCCCAATAGCAATGTGACCGGTAATACAAGAGGCATAGATTTGTCATCCATGAGATCCACAATTTCTTTTAATATTAAAGGCACTGAAACTGTGGCAATTTTGGCTAAAACAAGAAATACCAGGGCAATTAATACACGTCCTTTATAGGCCCATAAAAATGGTATAATACGTTTTATATTAGAAAGATCATGTCGATTTTTATGTGGTGCATCATTATAATGTGTTCGAATGCTCATATTTGTGCTATTTTATCTTTATAGTTGCTGTTAAGTGCTATGAAATAACCAACCATTTTACTCAATTTTTAACTTAAACTATACTATAATTTACTATGTTTTTTACTTATAAACTGATTCATTACTTTTCTTTATTAGCAATCCTCATTGTTTTTATGCTGATTTTGAATGCCTGTAACGAACAAACAACCAAAAAGAAACGGGCTGTCCGCACATTGCCCATTGTTGAAGTCGTGCAAGCAGAAGTTCAGTCTCTTAATCAGCATTTTGTAGTTTCCGGAACTCTGGAAGCGATTAGAACCATTCATTTTTATAATCAGGCTGAAGGTCTTTTACAGAAACTACCATTTCATGAAGGTGATCTGGTTAAAAAAGGTCAGTTGTTGGCACAATTAGATAATACTATTATCAAAGCAGATTATAATAAAACTCAAGCCAACTTGAAACAAACACGTATTGATTATCAGCGTTTGGAAAAACTGGCCACATCAAATCATACATCAAAAGAACTTCTAACCCGTGCAAGAACAAAAGTCACTCTTGATCAGGCTGATTATAATTTACAAAAACAACGCTTAAGCTATACCGAAATTAAAGCTCCCTGGGATGGTGTGATTAGTGAACGCCTTGTAGAGCCCGGAGATGTATTATCCCTGCATACTCATTTTTCAAGTTTAATCGACGCTTCTAGTCTGATTGTTAAAATTCCAGTATCTGAGCTTTCTTTAAACAAAATTAATATCAATGACCCCATTCGTTTTTCCATTGATTCTCTAGGCAAAAAACAATGGTCTGGAAATATTTTAAGAATTTATCCTCATGTCAATTCTCAAACTAGAAAAGGCATGATAGAAGTTAAGTTACACCCTGTACCTCAGGGTGCACGTCCTGGTCAATTAAGCCGAATTCACCTGATTACAAAAAAAGAAGATGTTTTAGTCATCCCTCTTTCAGCCATACGTTATGACCAGCAGGGAGGCTATGTTTTTAGCATCACAACAACAGACAAGAATGTACATAAAATCGCACGCAGCAATATCATTACTGGTAATAAATATCCAGAGCTCATTGAAGTTTTGGAAGGTCTTAAAGCAGGAGACTCTATTGTAAAGAAAGGTTTGTTTGGTCTAAGCTCTGGAAAAAAAGTAAGAGTATTAGAGAATAAAGTTTCAGAGAATAATGATTAAACCGTGCTAAAAGAGTCTAATTCATCCAACAACAATAATTCATTTAATATTGCTTCATGGTCAATTAAACATCCTATTGGGGTGAATATGATTGCCTTGGCCATATTGGTTCTGGGTTTATTTGTGTTACAAAATCTAGGTGTGAATTTATTACCAGATATTATCTATCCTGATGTTCGGGTGCGTGTCGTAGATACCGGTGTGCCTGCTACTATTATGGAAGATAAGGTCACCCGGCAGTTGGAAGAACAACTGGCCATTACTGAAGGAGCTATTTCTATTCAGTCCAGTACTACCGAAAGCCGCAGTTCTGTGGATTTAAGTTTTCCTTACGGAACCGACATTGATGCAGCCTTACGTGATGCCAGTAATCGTCTGGACAGAGCTAAACGATTTCTACCTGAGAGCATTGAGCCCCCCACTATTTATAAGCGTGATCCATCACAAATTCCAATTATTGAGTTTATTATCAGCTCTAACCAACGCTCCCCTGTTGAGCTGCGTAGTTATGCAGACTACCAATTAAGCAAATGGTTTATTACTCTGCCAGGTGTTGCTTCTGCTGAACTTGGGGGGGGGCTGGTACGTGAAATTCAGATATTACTGGATCAACAACGCCTGGCATCACATCAATTAAGCTTTCAACAAATTGACGATCTCATTAAGGATGAAAACCAGGATATCGCCTCAGGAAGAATCTATACGGCCTTTGATGAATTAAGTACCCGTACAGAATCACGTTTTACTTCCCTTGAAGAACTAGCACAAATCCCTCTGGTTAAAGACAGCATCCAGTCTGTTGATAATTTAGTCCGACTGCATGAAGTTGCCAGCATTATTGACACCCATCAGGATAAGCGTATCAGCATACGTCTTAATGGCATAGAAGGAGTTAAGCTGTCCATACAAAAACAACCTCAGGCAAATACAGTAGCCGTAGTAAAAGCAGTTCATCAACAAATACAATATTTACAAGATAATAATATTATTCCACATGATATACAGATAACTGCAGTAGATGATCAGGCAATCTTTATCGAACATGCCTTAAACAATGTATCCCGGGCTGCATTATCAGGGGCTTTTCTAGCCATGTTAGTGGTGTATTTCTTTCTTGGTGATATCCGTCGTACACTGATTATTGGTTCTGCAATTCCTTTAGCTATTATTATTACTTTTATTATTATGAAAATAACTGGATTGACCTTAAACATTATGACTTTAGGTGGTCTGGCCTTAGGTATCGGAATGTTAGTAGACAGCACCATAGTAATGCTGGAAAACATATCCAGACATCAGCTTAAAAATAAATCAGGTCAGAGAGCTGCTTTAGATGCTGTACAGGAAGTCAATAGCCCAATAATCGCTTCAACCAGTACTAACCTGGCTGCAGTACTGCCATTTTTATTTATGAGTGGTCTGGCAGGTTTATTATTTAAAGAATTAATCATTACTATTTCTGCCGCTATTGTGGCTTCAATGCTGGTCTCTCTCACTGTGGTACCCAGTCTTGCATCAAAACTTAAAAATACTCAGCAACAAAGCAGCTCATCTTTTTTTAGCTCAATTGCCAATGGCTATGAAAAATTCATTCATTTTATAGTTCACCATGGCTGGATTCCATTATTGATTCTATTACCGGCACTATTTTTTAGTGTGCAATATATTGCAAGTGAGAAACAGATTTTCCTTCCACAACTTGATGAAGGGCGCATTTATTTGCTGGTTTCCGGTGAACCTGGTATGAGATTAGATGAAATGCATCAGGTGGTTGAAAATATCGAAAAGATTATTCTTGAAGATGAGAATGTCATGACGGTTTTCAGTACCATTGGCGGTAGTGTTTTCGGTCGTTCACAAAGAGAAAGTAGTCACTATAGTTCTTTAAAAATTCAGTTAGTACCTGCCTCACAAAGAGAATTAGGGGCACAGCAATGGATCAGCAGTATCAATCCGAAAATTCATAAACTCAACCTCATTGGCATCAAAACCCGTATGACTGTACGTGGGGTACGAGGTGTCCGACTGGGTAAGAGCGACGAAAAAATAAGTATCCGCGTACAAGGTAAAAACCTGCAAACACTCAATCAGATTGGTAATGAATTAGTTAAAAAATTAAGCCCCATAAAAGGCCTGAGAAACCTCGAACAAACCTATGAAGAAAATCATAAGGAACTCAAACTGAAAATCCTGCGCCATCGAGCCGCTGATGTGGGTGTTAAAAGTAGTGATATCGCCTACGCTATGAGAGTGGCTCTCGATGGTGTGGTGACTTCTGATTATATTGAGGGAGATCGAGACTATAACATTCGTCTCAGACTCCCCCGCTCCAGCATATTATCCAATCATGATCTGAAACAAATTCTGATTAAGTTTCATAATGGACAACCTATCTATCTCAATGAAGTCGCTGAAATTGAATTTTCCGCTTCCCCCTCTGTAATTAAACGTGATAATCAGCAACGTATTGTCGAAGTCACTGCCAGTCTGATTAATGACGATGATCAGATGCAGATTATGGCTGAAATAGAACAACAATTAAAGGATTTCAACTTACCCACAGGCTATATTTTATATAATGGCGGTGAAAATGAGGCCATAAAAGCTAGTCAGAAGATGAGTCTGGTTTTATTTGCCATGGCCATTTTCTTGGTCTTTGTAGTTATGGCTGTACAATATGAATCATTAAAAAACCCTCTGGTGATATTATTAGGCATCCCCTTTATGATTATCGGTGTAGCAGCAGGGCTTTATAGTCTGGAGCTGCCCTTATCAATGCCGGTTTGGTTAGGACTAATCATGCTTTCAGGCATTGTGGTAAATAATGCCATTGTACTGGTAGAGCAAATTGAAATTGAACGACAAGCTAATATAAAAATTAATGATGCCATTGCCCATGCTGCCCGTTTAAGACTACGCCCTATTCTCATGACCACTATAACAACCGTAGTTGGAATGCTGCCTCTTTCCATTGGCTTTGGTGAAGGAGCCGAAATGCTGCAGCCTTTAGCTGTCGTCATTGTCTGGGGACTCAGTTTCTCCATGCTGGTGAGTTTAATTTTAATCCCGGTTATTTATCGTTTTACTCACTCTGATTAGTCAGCTTATCTAATGAAACCAGACAGTAATCAATAAATATTTTTATAAAGTAATCCACTTCTGGATACTGTTTAAGTTCTTCCAGCTTCTTCTCCAGATTTAACTTCACATGCTCAAATTCATAATTATGATGTTTGAGTTCATCTAGAGCCTTAATATAAGCACACAAAATATCCGCTGATTTTACAATTCTGGCATATTCCGGCTCAATATTTTCAGATAATAAAATATTGGAAAAATCTTCTCGTAATTCTTTCGGTAAAGTTTCCAGACACAGTTTCTCTGCCATAAACTCCAGTTTTTTAAACTCCTGGGTCAGCTCCTGATGGTGATACTTTATAGGAGTGACTATATCCCCGGTATAAATTTCAATCTGATCATGATATAAGGCAATCGTGGCAGCACGTTCCGGTATTAGTGGAGTTTGATCAATATTTTGTTTGTTATAAATAAGTGCCAGCAAGTGTGCAACCACAGCCACTTGATGAGAATGTTCAGCTATGCTTTCCTGCTTATGACAAAACATCAACGACCAACGTTTTATTAAAGGCATTCTGAACACCCAGGCGAGAAAGGTACTTTTAACCATTATTGATTCGCCACTCCATGTAACACTTGAGCAGCAGGGACATGCTCTGCTGCTGACTCACAATGCCCACTTTGATCATCAAAGAAGATATCTGCTCCAAAAGCTTTTAAAAATTCACCTTTAGATTTACCACCTAAAAAGATCGCCTCATCAATGCGAATATCCCAGGCTCGTAAAGTTCGAATCACTCTTTCATGTGCAGGAGCACCCCGTGCTGTAACCAGTGCCGTGCGAATGGGTGAATCATCAATGGAATATTCTTTTTGTAAACGATGTAAGGAAGCTAGGAAATCTTTAAACGGACCACCCGGTAAAGGATCATTGGCTGCTGATTGTTCAAAGGCATCAAAAGCAGCCAAGCCCCCTTCTCTATAAATTTTTTCCGCTTCATCAGAAAATAATACGGCATCACCATCAAAAGCAATTCTTAAAGGACCATCATCATTACTGCGATTGGCAGAAGGCAAAATAGCAGCCGCCGCAAACCCCATTTCCAGCGCTTCACGTACATCAGCAGGTTCAGCCGATAAAAACAGATCACTGCCAAAGGGCTTAATATAACGATAAAGTGAATCACCACTGGTAAAAGCAGCTCTGACAATTGGAAGATTATGACTTTCAATAGAATTAAAAATTCTTAAACCGGTATCTGCACTATTTTTTGAGAGTAAAATTACTTCTACTTTTTCTATATCTGATTTATTATCATTTAAAGCCAGTAATTTTTTCACCAGGGTAAAAGCAACTCCGGGTTCTAAAAGCTCATCTTCATGCTCAATCTGATATTGACAATAGGCTTCAACACCCTGATTCATATAAATTTGATGACCTTCTTCTAAATCAAATAATGCTCTGGAAGAAATAGCAACCACTAATTTATTTTTTTCTTTCAATGAACTTTCCTATATATAATACTAGCGACTAAGTTATAATTGCATTTCAGTTTAACAAAATATCATGGGATTTTTAATGGCAAACCAAACATTTAGCTCAGCAAGTTTTTTTATACGTTTATTTTTTGCATTAATTTTAGTTTTTACAACGTATAACCCAACAGATTATTCATTTTATCACTGGGCTAGTCAAAGCATTGAGCAAGGTTTACAAGCATTGATGATTTTCTGTGGCGTAACCTTACTCATTGGTTGGGCTATTTATATTCGTGCCACGATTACCTCTTTAGGAATCATAGGTCTAGTACTTGCATTTGCCTTTTTTGGAGCTTTACTATGGGTAGTCATTGATTTGGGCATAGTACCCGCTGATAGTATTGAAATTATAACTTATATCATCCTTGTTTTACTATCATTCGTATTAAGCATCGGCATGTCATGGTCACATATCAGACGTCGCATGTCAGGACAACTTGATGTGAATGATACAGATTCAAGAGATGAATAATCATAAATAAATTGGTATTTATTATTCGAGGAGTAAATTATGTGTGCTGGAGTAATACCTTTTTCTGCGTATGATGGTACTGTTTATTTCTTATTTCATAAGCTGCACAAAAAACATCATGGGGTGGTTATTTTTGTAACCTCGGAGTGACTGGAAAGGACGTCCAAGTGCCGCCAACTTTATTCTGTTGTCCTTTTAAATAAACAAAGGGTACGTTTTGAAATTGTACCCTTATCAGATTTCTTTATTGAAGGTGATAATCACCAGAATTATCATTCCAGATAAATACTTCCTTAGAATAACCGCAAGATGCAGGAGGATTATTTTCTAATTCAAGTAAAGCACCAGCAACTAAATTTTCTACAGTTGAATTTAAAATAAAACCTTCATGTTCGCCACACCAAACAATTTCATTAGGAATAGAAGTACTATTCACGGATTCTTGATATAAACTTACTTTGTCCTGTTATTATTTATTTTAGAGATACTTGCAAAACTAACAATTTAAGAGAGTTTCTTAGCTGAATTGCTAATTTTTGAATAAAATCCAAGCCAAATTTGTTATAATATTTTTGCGAACAAAAACAAAAAAAGATTGGAGTATTAGTATGTTAAGAGACACTTTAGCACAGAAATGGGAACAAATACAAGGCTCACTTTTTCCTTGGATAGTAGAAAAGATTGGTGAGATATCTGAAAAACAGCAACAACTCATTAGCATTCTGGAATTATTAAG
>JAUJGA010000200.1:0-9864 GCA_042095675.1 Gammaproteobacteria bacterium | reverse complement strand
TAATTGTTGTCTTTCCCATTCAGGATAAAATTGTTGGTTAAAATCATCGACATCACAGTACAAAGCATCTATAGTTTCCATTGTCAGTCCTTGGTTTGATCTTTTGGATTAGTATTTAAACTATTTGATCATGGACTGACTCTTTTTTCAATTAATTTTTGTTTTCTTATCCAGTATTCAGGTAAAATAGGTGAAAATATGCAAAAAATAACCACAACAGTGCTAAAAAAAATGAAGCAATCAGGAGATAAGTTTTCTTGCCTGACAGCTTATGATGCTAGTTTTGCCATTGCTCAGGAAGAAGCCGGTGTGGAAATTATTCTGGTTGGTGATTCACTGGGTATGGTTATTAAGGGGCAGGTCAGTACTTTATCCGTTTCAATGGATGAAATGGTTTATCATACTGCTAACGTATCTCGTGTTTGTGAAAAATCATTAATTATGGCGGATTTACCCTTCGCTTCAGATATTACCAAAGAACAAACTTTAACCAATGCTGCACGTCTAATGGCTGAAGGTGGGGCGCATATGGTTAAGATTGAAGGTGGCGCTTTGATGCTGGATACTATTGAATTCCTATCTCAACGAGGGGTGGCTGTTTGTTCACACCTGGGTTTATTACCTCAATCTGTTTATAAAATGGGTGGTTATAGAATTCAGGGCAGAAATAAAATTGAAGCAGAGCAAATTCTGGCTGATGCGATAGCCTTAGAAGAAGCGGGTGCAGATATTTTGTTGCTGGAATGTGTGCCGGCACAATTGGCTGCAGAGGTTAGCTATAATGTGAAAGTCCCTGTTATTGGTATTGGTGCTGGCGTTGATTGTGATGCTCAGGTTCTGGTTTGCTATGATATGTTAGGCCTGACTCATGGTGTGCCTGCCAGTTTTGTGAAAAACTTCCTTAATGATTCAAGATCTATACAAGATGCCTTTAAAAGCTATGTTGAACAAGTAAAGAATGGACAATTTCCAGCCCCAGAACATAGTTTTGACTAATGTATATTATCCATAATATTTCTGAACTCAGACATGTTATTATTGGCTATAAACAATCAGGAAAGGTCATTGCCTTTGTTCCCACCATGGGTAACTTACATCAGGGGCATATAAAGTTAGTGGAAATGGCCAGCTCAGAAGCTGACATTGTCATTTGTAGTATTTTTGTCAATCCTATGCAGTTTGCCAAAGGGGAAGACTTTGAGCAATATCATCGTACACTGGAAGATGATGCTGAAAAATTAAGAGCGGTTGCCTGTGATATTGTTTTTGCTCCTGCAATTGATGAAATGTATCCACAATCACAATTAAATGGCAGGGATCAAAGCCAGGTGAATGTCCCCGGTATTAGTGATATTCTAGATGGTGCTTCAAGGCCAGGTCACTTTACCGGAGTGGCAACCATTTTGACAAAATTATTCAATATGGTACAGCCTGATAAAGCTATATTTGGAGAGAAAGATTATCAGCAATTGATGATTATTCGCCACTTTGTGAAAGACCTATGCTTTCCAATTGAAATTATTGCATACCCTATTGTTCGGGAAAATAATGGTCTGGCCATGAGTTCTCGAAATGCCTATTTGACAAACGAGCAAAGACATCAGGGAAGTTTTCTATATCAGACTTTACAAAATATAAGTAGCCAAATTCACAATGGTATAAGAAATTATTCTCAATTGGAAAAAAATGCAGAACATGATTTGAATACGCAAGGTTTTGTCTGTGACTATGTCAAAATCCGCGCAGCAGATTTATCTAAAGCCACAGCAGAAAGTCAGAATCTGGTGGTTTTACTAGCGGCCTATTTGGGCGAGACACGCTTAATTGACAATCTACAAATAAATACTCATTAAGAATGATTACTTCTTCCAGGGAAAAGACGCCAATATTTTTTCAAACTTAAAGTTATCCAGAAAAGATTCTTCTACTTCCTAGATCTCTGGCAAGTGGTCCAACATTTTCAATAATTCATCACAACTTTGGGGGCGAAACTGGGGTTCAGGTTCCATTGCCCAGTCAATAGCTTTTAAAAGTGTCATATTATACTTTTTAGCATAGACCTGCTCCGCAGGTTTAATTTTATCTTCTTCTACTCGTTCATTTTCTGGAGGTGGAGGCTTACCTTCGATACAACTTCTCATAGTTGCACCAATAGCATAAATATCGGTCCATGCGCCCATATAACCTCGTTCAGTCACTTGTTCAATAGGAGCAAAACCAGGTGTTGCCACGACACGAGCTTCATATAAACGTGTTTTCATTTTCTCTCTAACTGCACCAAAATCTAATAATAACAGTTTACCCTGGTCACATAAATGAATATTGTTGGGTTTTATATCAAGGTGCAATAAACCCTTATCATGCATCAGCTTTATGCCAGATAAGAGTTGTGGAAAAATAGTACGTAGTAGTTGTTCACTTAACATGCCTTTGTTTTTATGGATAACACTTTGCAGATTAACGCCTTTTTCATCCTTCATGACCATATAAGCAGTACCATTACTTTGAAAAAAGTTGGTGACATCTACAATATTAGGGTGTTTAAGTGAAGCAAGAGTATGGGCTTCCTGGAAAAAAAGTTTACGTCCCTTATTATAAGCCTCAAGTTTTTGTGGATCGAGGCTAGTGACTTGCAAGCCATTAACACGTTTAGCCATTTTCTTAGGCATATATTCTTTAATAATAACTGTTTGGCTGTTATCAGAAACTGCGCGAGCATTGTAGACAATACTAAAACCACCATCACCCAGAACACTATCGATGATATATTCATCAACTTGAGTTCCCTTAGGCAGTGAATTAATATTATGTTCCATTATTTGCTTCCATACTCATATAAAAATTTTATACTTGTTCCGTAACTACTCAGCATCTTGTCTAACAAATAACAGTTGAGCCTTATGCTCACTTATTTTTAGAACTTAGAAAACTCACTACGTTCAGACAGTTCTAAATACTAAAAACAAGCAACCATAAGACTTTTGTTAATTTTAGAGTGAGTAGTTATCTTGTTCCTAGAATTATAGAACATAATCACGAAAAAGCCATTAGCTGTGATACAATTGTTATATCAGTGAATCAATATAAATATGAGTATAAGTATGTTAAGTAATCCCGAAACAAATTGCGGTATGTTGTATATTGTTAGTGCGCCATCAGGGGCTGGTAAAACCAGCCTGGTGAATGCTTTATTGGAAGAAATGGACTTAATTGAAGTCTCAGTTTCTTATACTACACGTGCTAAGCGCTCTGGTGAAATGGGCGGAATTGACTATCACTTTATTGATCAGGAAAAGTTTAAAAACATGGTTAATGAGGGTGTTTTTATTGAGCATGCAGAAGTCTTTGGTAATTTTTATGGTACTTCCCGGGAAACAATCAAAGAAAAACTCAAAGCCGGCATTGATATTATTTTAGAAATTGACTGGCAGGGTGCACAGCAGGTGCGTGAACAATTTGATGATTGTACCACAGTATTTATTTTACCTCCCTCAACACGCGAACTATTATCACGCCTTCAAGAAAGAGGTCAGGATGACGATGAAGTTATTTATGGACGTATGAATGAGTCCGTAGAGCAGCTATCTCATTATAAAGAATTTGAATATCTGATTATTAATGATCAATTCTCCCATGCTCTAGGTGAATTAAAAACACTGATACATTCTTTTCGCTTACGTCAGACAACCGCCTGTCGACGTCATAGTAATTTAATTAAGACCTTGTTAGCCTAAGCAAAAGAAATTTGACTCAATCCCTACTTATTTGTAGAATAACGGGTTTTCTATCTAAAAATACTATAAATAACAATTCCCTTCAGGAGTATAGAACCAATGGCACGAGTGACAGTTGAAGATTGTCTTGATAATGTAACCAATCGTTTTGAATTAGTAATGATCGCCAGTAAGCGTGCACGTCAGTTAGCCAATGGCCGTGAAGCCTTAGTTGAAACAGAAAATGATAAGCCCACAGTGGTTGCCCTAAGAGAAATATCTGAAGGTAAAATTGGTGCTGAAATTCTAGACGAAGTCTCAGCAGCAACTCATATTGGTGCTTCCTTAACCACTGAAGATGAAGCTGGTAAAGAAATGTCGGCTGAATAGTCATCCCTGACTAACAACTTTGACAATGTATTTTAGATACTTTTTTATTGTGACAATTTCATATATCTATTCTGATGGAGATGGTGACACTTGTTTCTAATCAGTGATCTCTGCAATATGCTGAGTTCTTATCTGGAAAAAGATAAGGTCAGTGCTGTTTACCATGCTTATCTGTTTGGTGCCCAGGCCCATGAAGGGCAAACACGCATGACGGGTGAGCCCTATATCTATCATCCTATTGCGGTGGCAAAAATTCTTGCAGAAATGCGTATGGATGAAAAAACTCTTATCGCGGCCATTTTGCATGATGTCATTGAAGATACCCCCACTCATAAAGAACAAATTGTTTCAGAGTTTGGTCAGGAAGTAGCTGATATTGTAGATGGTTTGACCAAACTAGAGCATATTCATTTTGACAATAAACAGGAAGCTAAGGCTGAAAGTTTTCGTAAAATGATTCTGGCCATGGTCAAAGATATACGGGTTATTCTGATTAAGCTGGCCGACCGACTGCATAATATGCGTACTTTGGGGATTATGCGCCCTGAGAAAGCACGTCGTATTGCCTCAGAAACTTTGGAAGTTTATGCCCCTATTGCTAATCGTCTGGGTATGAATAGCATGCGTCATGAACTGGAAGACATGGGGTTTAAGGCCTATTACCCCTTGCGTTATCGGGTATTAAAAAAATCAATTAAACATGTTCGTGGAAATCGAAAAGAAATTGTACAGAAAATCCAGAAAGCACTGGAGAATCGTCTGCAACATGAAGAAATTGAGTGTGATGTTTTAGGCAGAGAAAAACATATTTATAGTATTTATCAAAAGATGCTGAGTAAGCATCTGCCTTTCTCAGAAGTTCATGACGTTTATGCTTTTCGTATTATTGTCGATAGTGTGGATAGTTGTTATCGTTCCCTAGGTACCGTACATGCCCTATATAAACCTGTGCCCGGTAAATTTAAAGATTATATTGCTATCCCCAAAGTCAATGGCTACCAGTCCTTGCATACCATTTTATTCAGTCAATTTGGAGTTTCCATCGAAGTACAATTGCGCACTATAGATATGCATAGAGTGGCTGAAAACGGGATTGCAGCACATTGGGGCTATAAAGAAGGTGATGGAAATAATGGAATTATTGCCCAGACTAAAGCACGTGAATGGCTAAAAAGTCTATTAGATTTACAACAAAATACCGGAAATTCTGCTGAATTTCTGGAAAATGTAAAAATTGATTTATTCCCTGATGAGGTCTATGTTTTTACCCCAAAAGGACGCATTATGGAACTGCCCAGAGGTGCAACTGCAGTAGATTTTGCTTATGCAGTACATACAGGCGTGGGAAATACTTGTATTGCTGCTAAGATCAATCAACAACATACGCCGCTGAGTACACAATTAAAAAATGGTCAAACTGTAGAAATCATTACTGCCTCCAAGGCTAAGCCCAATCCTTCCTGGTTAAACTTTGTTTATACAGCAAAAGCACGCACTAACATTCGCAATGTATTGAAAAATTTACAGCATGATGAATCCATACTATTAGGCATTCGCTTACTCAATAAATGCCTGGCAAAAGTAGATATGTCAGTAGCCGACCTGGAAAAAGACAGGATGGATGATATTGTTACAGATTATGAACTGAATTCATTTGATGATTTATTAGTAGAAATTGGCTTGGGAAATAGAATCCCTCAATTAGTTTTGCGACAACTATTACCTAAATATTGCGATAACCTGGATAAAGCACAGACAGATAAAGGCCACTCTTTAGCTATTCGTGGTACAGAAGGCACTGTAGTGCATTATGGTCGTTGCTGTCATCCTATTCCAGGTGATCAAGTGGTTGGTTATATCAGTGCAGGTCGAGGTATTGTAATTCATCGACAAGTCTGTAAAAATGCTCAGGATTTGCGTAAACAAGCACAAAAATGGGTTGATCTGGAATGGAGTAATGACATTAACACGGAGTTTAGTGTTTCTGTGAGAGTACTGGCACGTCATCAGAAAGGAGTACTTGCGACTATTGCCTCAGCGATTGCAGGCAGTGAAGCTAATATTGAACATGTTCATACCACAGAAGGTGAAGATAGTCTTTATTCACTAGATTTTGTTATACTGATTCGTGATCGAAAACATTTGGCTGATGTGATGAGGAATTTACGTTTATTAAAAGTGGTTATCAGTCTGACACGAGTATAATCAAATGCAATTAAATATGAATAAAGTTATTGTATGTTTCCTACTGAGTTTTTCTCTGTTTATACCTCTTCAGGCTGCCAAAGAAGAACCAATGAGCTGGGAACAGCAGCTAATTAAAATGTTGCTGAAAAATACCATTATCGCCTTTGATAACCCTCAAACAGAAGAATCCTTAAGCCAGTTTTCAGAATTGATTAAAAATGAATATACCTATGAGTTTATCATTCAAAAAATTGACAAGTTTATTTTAACCAATGAATTAGATGAATATGAAGAACAAGCTGAAGAATTAAAAGAAGCTCTAATGGAAATGCGAGAATACTATATTTGTTCTGAGCAGGATATTCTGGAAAAATACAATGAAATGAAAGAACAACAGCAGCAACAAGAAAAACAACGTAATCTAAAAAAAAATAATATTATCGAGATTTAAATCTCCTTCGTTTCTCTTTTTTTACATCATGACAACCTGGAAAAATCATGCTCCATAAAACCATAATATCCACCATACTCTGTTTATTCTCACTAACGCTCCTTCTAAGCCAATCAGCTTTTGCCGAACGAACCCTCACCACAGCTGAAGTAACACAGCTTTTTTCCGGCAACACCTATGCCGCTACAATCCCATCAAGAAATATACAAATGACCGTCTTTGTTGATCCCAATGGCACTCTAAGAGGTATGCAGGCCGGTCATAAATTCACTTCTAAATGGGAGAATAATGACAAGGATGAAATCTGTGTCAGCTATAAAGAAAGACTGAGTTGTCGCTATGTCATGGAAGAAAAAGGAATCTATAAAAAATATAAAATCAATGAACAAGGCGAAAAAGTTGTCCTGGTAATTTATCAATCCTTTACCCCGGGTAATGTTCATAATTATTAATAAAACTAAGCTTCCTCTTCTTTACTTCCCCCTTCTTCGCCTAAGAGCGCCTACTTTTGGCAGAAGGGGGCACAGGATAACTACTTTGTAAACAAAGTAGTAAATTGAGGGGTGGTGGGATTTTAGGAATTAAACCAATAATGCACAATAAAAACTTTGCATACCTGGATCAATCCATTATTATTTTAAAAGGTGTGGGAGAAAAAATGCTGGAGCGTTTTTCAAAACGTTCACTTTTCAGCCTCAATGATCTGCTCTTCCACCTTCCTATACGTTATCAGGACAAAACACGTATTACTCACATCTCCAGTGTACGTGCCGGAGATCATGCTCTGGTGAAGGGTCAACTAACCCATTGCCAGGTACATCAGGCACGACAAGCGGTATTGAGCTGTACCATTGAAGATGACAATAGCATTTTAAGTCTGCGTTTTTTTCATTTTAATAAACAACAAGTCTCATGCTTTCAACGTGCTCTGGAACAGGGAAAATGGTTAAGCTGTTTCGGTGAAGCAAAATATGGACGTCATACTCTGGAAATTACCCATCCTGAATATCGAATAATTAACCAGCATCAGAAAATTCAGCTAGAAGAAACCTTAACTCCAGTCTATCCAACAACAGAAGGTTTATCCCAGTTATTATTGAGAAACTGTATCCATCAGATACTAGAACAATTGCAGGAATCACAACTAAGCGATTTCCTACCGCCAAGAATTAGACAGTCACTACAGCTTCCTTCCTTATTTCAGGCACTGAATTATTTACATAGCCCTCCGCCAGATAGATCATTATTTGAACTTATCGAAAGCAGTGATCCCTATCGACAAAGCCTGGTATTTGAAGAGTTATTAGCCCATCAACTCAGTATGAAGTCCGCCTACCAGCAACAAAAACAACACATCGCCTTTCCTCTACAAAAGACACATGACATAATATCTCCTCTCTCTTTTAAATTCCTAAACCAACTCCCATTCATCCTAACCAAAGCTCAACAAAAGGTAATCAATGAAATACGTAATGACGTCCAACAAGCTCAACCCATGCAGCGTCTGGTACAAGGTGATGTAGGCTCAGGCAAAACCGTAGTGGCCGCCATGGCTGCACTATTCGCCATAGAAAATAACTACCAGGCTGCATTAATGGCGCCCACAGAATTATTAGCAGAGCAGCATAAAGATAATTTTCAGCAATGGCTGGAGCCTTTGGGCCTGAAAGTAGGCTGGTTAAGTGGCAAATGTACTGCCAAACAACGTAGAGAATCCTTACTGGCCATTGCTGACGGTAGCGTACAAATGGTGATTGGTACTCATGCATTGTTTCAGGAGCAAGTGATATTTAATCAATTAGCACTGGTGATCATTGATGAACAACATCGTTTTGGTGTGCATCAAAGATTATCTCTATTACAAAAAGGCAGTGATGATTCCACAAGTTGTTATCCACACCAACTGATTATGACAGCAACACCTATTCCAAGAACACTCGCCATGACAGCTTATGCCGATCTGGATTGTTCCATTATTGATGAACTACCACCGGGGCGTACTCCGGTTGAAACTGTTGTTTTAGGTGAACAACGTCGTGATGCAGTATTAGAACGAGTCCATCAGGCTTGTTTATCTAATAGGCAGGCATATTGGGTCTGTACTTTAATTGAAGAATCAGAAGTATTACAATGTCAGGCAGCAGAAAAAACTTATGCAGCATTACAAAGCCAGTTTCCTGACATATCTATCGGTCTGGTGCATGGACGTATGAAAGCCGATGAAAAAAAGGCAGTGATGCAGGCATTCAAACAATCAGAAATTTCATTACTGATAGCAACAACAGTGATTGAAGTTGGAGTTGATGTCCCTAACGCCAGTTTAATGATTATTGAAAATGCTGAACGTCTGGGTTTATCACAATTACATCAATTACGAGGTAGAGTAGGGCGTGGTAGTCAATCCAGTGTATGTGTCTTAATGCATAGCAGCCCCTTATCAAAAAATGGAAAATCACGCTTAATGACCCTGCGTAAAACCAATGATGGTTTTGAAGTGGCACGAAAAGATCTGGCATTACGCGGCCCGGGAGAAGTGTTAGGTACTCGTCAAACCGGCTTGGCTGAAATGAAAATAGCTGATATTATAAAAGATCAGCATCTCATTCCAAAAGTGAATGAAATTGCACAACAATTACTCAATGATTACCCACAATCCATAGATCCTATTATTAATCGCTGGATTGGCAAAAAAACAGACTATCAAAATGTATAAAAAAACTGATAAACATCCATTTACGTTCTTAATTTTTACTTCCACCTTTCTTGCCTTCGTGAGCCATATTCTTGGTAGAATGGCCTACGAGTTTTCTTCTCTAGCCTCCACCTTCTTCAGGAGGGGGTTGCATGGTTTACAGTCTCCAAACAAAACTAACTTATACCCTCATCCTTCTTTTTATACCCATTACACTTCAAGATGCAGAAATTAGCACCTGATAATTATCATTAATTCTACTTCCTAAGCTATCATCAATCTGAGGGAATTTTTTGTCAAAAAAATCATCAATTGTCTGTCGAAATTCTTGTGCTGTAGAAAAATATTTATTATTTCTCACATGTTCATTCATTACTTTCCAAAGCCTCTCTATCGGATTTAAATTTGGACTGTAAGGTGGTAAGTAATGT
>JAUJGA010000199.1:0-8353 GCA_042095675.1 Gammaproteobacteria bacterium | reverse complement strand
TCAACTCCACTGCACCAATAATATTTAAACGTGTACGACTACCTGTTGTTTCAATGGCTTTATCCTGACCTTTTCTTATCCAACCACAACTCACTTTTGTTGCTTGTGTTGGGTGCATAGCATCCATAAATAATATCGTTTTCCACCGTACTCGCATACCCCATCTTTTAATCTTTGTCTGTTAAGGTTGTAAAAGAGATTAAAAGGTGAAAGAAGCTAAGAGTGGTTTTTAGTACCTACGTTCTATGGAAAAGTTAGCCAGGGTGATTAAGGCTTGTTTGTAGTCTGAATCAGGGATGCTGTCTAATTGTGTTATGGCGAGTTGAGCTTCCTGCTTAGCTATTTCTCTAGTATACTCCAGAGCTCCAGTTGTTTGTATTGTCTGAGTTATTGCTTCAATTTGATCAATCCCGCCTTTTTCAATTGCTTCTTTAATCATCTTTGATTGTTCGTCTGAACCATGTTTTATGGCATAAATCAGTGGTAATGTGGGCTTGCCTTCGGCTAAATCATCACCAACATTTTTACCCATATCTTCACTGCAGGCACTATAATCTAGTACATCATCGATCAATTGAAATGCAGTGCCAAGATGCATTCCAAATTTGGCCATTGCTGTTTCAACTGCTTCATCTTGATCTGAAATAACCGCACCCAGCTGAGAAGCGGACTCAAATAATTTGGCTGTTTTAAAGTGAATGACTTCGAGATACTGTTTTTCAGTGGTGGAAGCATCATTGCAATTGAGCAATTGTAGAACTTCACCTTCTGCAATGGTGTTGGTAGAGTGAGAAAGGATTTCCATCACTTTCATACTATCGACACCTACCATCATTTCAAAAGCGCGTGAGTATAGGAAGTCACCCACTAAAACGCTGGCAGCATTTCCCCACAGTTCGTTGGCAGTATCTTTTCCACGACGCAATTCTGACTCATCAACGACATCATCATGTAATAAAGTCGCTGTATGGATGAACTCAATGACGGCAGCCAAAGTAATATTATGGTTTGCCTGTTGCTGATGGGATTCTTTGCCATAATAAAAAGCATTGGCACTGAGAAGAACTAATACGGGGCGTAGTCGTTTACCACCACTATTAATGATGTATTTGCTGACCTGGTTGATCAGTACCACTTCAGAATAAAGACTGCTTTGGATTAGGCTATTAACCTTGTCCATATCAGCTTTAATTAATTTTAAAACATCATTAATTGTCATGTAATAAAGTCATAATTGGAAAAAAATAAAATATTAACGCGGATGAGTATACAATATTTTTAGTCTGAGATGTATACTTACTCTGTTTAATAGGTGAAATAATAAGAAAATAAATGTAATAGAGTTTGACAAAGGCTATAAAAACCCCTAAAATTTCTCGTCTTAAATTTGGATTCTTAACTTTTGTTCTAGTACAGAGTCACTCTTCCAAAGGGAGAGAGGGACTAGGAACAAAGGTATATTTTGTAGCTTTGGAGTAGATTATGTACGCGGTAATTAAAACCGGCGGTAAGCAATATAAAGTGATTGAAGGACAAACACTTAAAGTAGAAAAGCTTAATGCGGAAGAAGGTAGCAGCATTGATTTGAATGAAGTTTTAATGATTGCTGATGGTGAAGATGTTAAATTAGGTGCGCCTTTTATCGATGGCGGTAAAGTGACAGCAACTATTGCTTCTCATGGTCGTGCTAAGAAAGTAACTATTGTAAAGTTCAGACGTCGTAAGCACCATCGTAAGCAGATGGGACATCGTCAGTCATTTACTGAAATAAAAATTGATAAAATTACTGCTTAATTAATAAGTTTGAAATTTTCAAATATAAAGTAGCGAAATAAGGACAATTAAAAATGGCACATAAGAAAGCCGGTGGTAGTACCAGAAATGGTCGCGATTCTAATGCGAATCGTCTGGGTGTAAAGAGATTTGGTGGTGAAATGGTTTTAGGCGGTAATATTCTTATTCGTCAACGTGGAACTAAAGTTCACCCTGGTTTGAATGTTGGTATTGGAAAAGATGATACTTTATTTTCTAAAGTGAATGGTCGTGTTCTTTTTGAAACAAAAGGCCCTAAAAACCGTCAATTTGTTAGCGTTATTGCAGAGTAAATTATAACACAGCTCAAAATGAGCTGGATTTATAATTGCTGTAAGATACACAAAAAGGCTCTTCCAGTTTTGTTTCTGGTAGAGCTTTTTTTTTGGCTGATTAATTTAGGTTAAAATTGGTAATAATAAAATGAAATTTATTGATGAAGCGACGATAAAAGTTGAATCCGGTCAGGGTGGACGTGGTATTGTCAGCTTTCGTCGTGAGAAATATATTCCCTTTGGCGGTCCTGATGGTGGTGATGGTGGTGATGGTGGCTCTGTTTTTTTACGTGCCAGTGAGGGCTTAAATACATTATCAGAATTTCGTCATACGCGGTTTTATAAGGCTAAAAATGGTCAGGCTGGTCAGGGTAAAGAAAAGACCGGGCGTGGCGGGGAAGCTCTTTATGTTGATATTCCCGTCGGTACCCTGGTAAAAAATCTGGAAACTGATGAGTTATTGGGTGATTTAACTAAGGCAGGCCAGATATTAATGGTTGCACGTGGTGGTTTTCATGGCCTGGGTAATACGCGTTTTAAAAGTAGTGTTAATCGTGCCCCCAGACAAAGTTCGCTGGGGAGTCCAGCGGAACGCAGAGAATTACAATTAGAATTAAAAGTATTGGCTGATGTTGGCTTGCTGGGAATGCCTAATGCAGGTAAATCTACCTTTATTCGTGCGGTATCAGAAGCTAAGCCTAAAGTAGCCAATTATCCATTTACGACCTTAGTGCCTAATTTGGGTGTGGTGAGTGTGGTACCAAATCAGAGTTTTGTGGTAGCTGATATTCCTGGTATAATTGAAGGAGCGGCAGAGGGTGCTGGTTTGGGTATACGTTTTTTAAAACATATATCAAGAACTGGTTTATTACTGCATTTTATTGATATCAATCCTTATGATGATACTGATCCAGCAGATAGTTTTATTGCTATTGAAAAAGAGCTAGAAAAATATAGTGATGAGTTGATTAATAAAGAGCGCTGGCTGGTGATTAATAAAACTGATCTGCTGGATGAAACGGTGCGTGAAGAAGAATGTCAGAAGATTATAGATAAACTGAATTGGCAGGGGCCAATATTTAAAATATCAGCAATGAATAAACAAGGTACCCGTGATCTTTGTTTCTCCATTATGGATTATATTGAGCTGGAGAAAAAGAAACAGGATAAGGATAGTGGTGCTTTTCCAGAAGAGATTGATGAACATGCGGAAATTACAGCAGGAACATATGATGCTGTCACAGGAAAAATAATAAAGTGAGTATATGTACTCGACAGGACCTTCGTACTACACGGCGCTGGGTGGTTAAAATTGGTAGTGCATTATTGACTAATAAAGGTGCTGGTCTGGATTATCAGGCAATTTCACTATGGGTGAAGCAAATGTCTGAGCTGATTAATAAAAATATTGATCAGCATGAAGGTCTGGAAATTGTGTTGGTTTCATCAGGTGCTGTTGCTGAAGGCATGAAGCGCATGGGCTGGAATAAACGTCCGGACTCAGTGTATAAGTTGCAGGCTGCAGCTGCAGTGGGGCAAATGGGATTGGTGCAGGCCTATGAGTCGCAGTTTCAACAACATGATCTGCATACAGCACAAATATTGTTAACACATGATGATCTATCCAATCGAACCCGTTACCTGAATGCTCGCTCTGTTTTGTTAAAGTTGATTACATTGGGGATTGTCCCTGTGGTCAATGAAAATGATACAGTAGTCACGGATGAAATTCGCTTTGGTGATAATGATACGCTGGCAGCTTTGGTGGCTAATTTAATTGAAGCAGATCTTTTGGTCATTTTAACGGATCAAGAGGGGATGTTTGATAGTGATCCCAGACAAAATTCTTCAGCTAATCTGTTAACTGAAGTTGATGCACTTGATAGTTGCCTGGACAATATGGCAGGGGATAGTAAAGGTGCTCTAGGACGTGGTGGAATGGCAACCAAGCTCAGAGCAGCACGATTGGCAGCTCGTTCTGGCACGGCCACTATGATTGCTTCAGGTAGACAAGAGGCTGTTTTAAATAAAATTTTTCAGGGTGAATCAGTCGGTACCTTATTATTGGCCAATCAGGAACCTTTGGGGGCTAGAAAACAGTGGTTAGCCGGACATTTATTGATGAAAGGTGAATTGATATTAGATAAGGGTGCTGCTGAAGTTTTAAAACGTAAAGGTTCGAGTTTATTATCTGTAGGTGTTAAAAAAGTGAATGGTCACTTCTATCGAGGTGATATGGTAGCATGTTTAGATGAAAACAATCAGGAAATTGCCAGAGGGTTGATTAATTATAATAGTGAAGAGTCCGATAAAATTAAGGGCTGTGCCAGTAATAAAATTAGTAGTCTTCTGGGTTATGTGGATGAAGCTGAATTAATTCATCGTGATAATTTATTTGTTGTCTAAAGGCTGATATGTGAAATAAATGATTAATACCTTGATCTTTTACTCATAATATCGGATAATCTCCTGCTTTAAAAATTAGCCCGATTAGAACAATCAGCAAGAACTATTTACAGAAATTTTAGGAGAATACATTGGCCAATTCAGCCCAAGCTAAAAAACGTGCTCGTCAAGCCGTTAAACGTCGTACCAGAAATGTCGCAAAACGTACAGAATTCCGTACCGTACTTAAAAGTACAGTCAATGCAATTGAGTCAGGTGATAAAGAAGCTGCAAGCAGTGCTTATAAGTCTGCAGTACCTATTATTGATGCTTTGGTTAGCAAGGGTCTTATTCATAAAAATAAAGCTGCTCGTCATAAGAGTCGCTTAAATATAAAAATTAAAGCACTTGGCTAGAGTCTATGCAAATAGCTTGTTCTTAATGGCTAATGTATCTGTAAAAAGATACTAGTAATGAAAAAAAGCCGAGCTCTGAAGAGTTCGGCTTTTTTATGCTTAAAGTTTAAGGTTATGAGTGCCCGAATTTTAAAATCCACTATTGTTGTCAGTTTAATGACCTTCTTATCCCGAGTATTGGGTTTTGCTCGTGATGTCATCTTTGCGCGTGAATTTGCTGCTTCTGCAGGGATGGATGCCTTTCTAATTGCCTTTAAAATTCCCAATTTTATGCGCCGGCTATTTGCTGAAGGGGCATTTAATCAGGCCTTTGTGCCGACGCTCGGGGAATATAAAGAAACTCAGGATAAGAAAGCGGTTAAAGATCTGGTTCAGCATGTTTCCGGAACACTAGGTGGTTACTTATTTATTATTACCATCATTGGTGTTGTTGCAGCTCCCCTACTTATCATGATCTTTGCTCCGGGCTATCTGGAGTCACAAAATCAGTCGCAATATGAGCTGACTGTTAACTTATTACGCGTTACATTTCCCTATATTCTATTTATTTCTTTGGTGGCCTTTGCCGGAGGTATTCTCAATACTTATCAGCAGTTTGCAGTGCCTGCATTGACCCCGGTATTACTTAATTTATCACTCATAGCCTCCACCTGGTGGATTGTTCCGATGATGGATGAGCCTGTCATGGGACTGGCAATTGGTGTTTTTATTGCAGGTCTGGCACAGCTTTTATTTCAACTGCCTTTTATTGCTCGTCTCAACTTGTTGACTATACCACGTTGGAATCCAGCACATCCAGGTGTAAAACAGATTCTAAAACTGATGGTTCCCGCCTTATTTGGCGCTTCTGTTGCTCAGATCAATTTGTTATTAGATACAATTATTGCCTCATTATTAGTGACAGGTAGTATCTCATGGCTTTATTATTCTGATCGCCTAATGGAATTTCCATTAGGTATTTTAGGCGTAGCTCTGGCCACGGTTATTTTGCCGGGTTTATCTAAACAACATGCAGCACAATCCAAAGAAGCTTTTTCAAATACTTTAGACAATGCCATTCGCTGGGTTATTTATTTAGGTATTCCTTCTGCTATCGGACTTTTTATGTTGGCAGAGCCTATTATTACTACATTATTTGGCAGTGATCAGTTTCTTAAACGGGACATAGAAATGTCTTCCATGAGCTTGATGGCCTATAGTTTTGGTTTGCTGGGTTTTATTCTGGTGAAGGTTTTACTACCAGGTTTTTATTCACGAAAAGATACTAAAACTCCAGTTAAAATAGGCATCATTGCAATTTCAGTGAATATGATCTTCAATATCATTATTGTCTTGCCGTGGTTTTTATTAGATTATCCCGGTGCTCATACAGGCTTGGCTATAGCGACTTCTATTTCGGCTTTTACAAATGCTTTTTTACTCTATCGCTGGTTACGTATTCATGAGGTATACTGGCCGTCTAAGGGCTGGCCTAAAGTCTGGACACAGGTAATTTCTGCTAATCTGATGATGTTACTTGTTTTGTATCTTGGGCAGCATGAATTAGAACAGTGGCTGCAGTGGACTGTATGGCAGCAGACAAGCCAATTACTGATTACTATTGTTCTGGCCATCAGTATGTATTTTTTATGTTTGTTGTTACTAGGGGTTAAAAAGCAACAATTTTTCTCTGCAAAGTAAACACAGCACTACTTTAAATCATTATATTATTGTAAAATGATTTGTTTTATTCAGAATAAAATAAACGAGACAATTGTTTAATGGAAATCATTAGAGGATTACATAATCTTACACAGCAAAAGCGGGGCTGTGTGACGACGATTGGTAATTTTGATGGTGTTCATAGTGGGCATCAAAATATCCTGATGCAACTAGAAAAGAAGGCTGAAACTGCTAAATTACAGTCACTGGTGATCACATTTGAACCACAGCCTCGAGAGTTTTTTGCTCTGCAAGAAGCGCCTGCACGTTTAACTCGTTTTAGAGATAAGGCAGTAATTATTGCTAATTGTGGTATTGATAAGTTATTAGTGATTCATTTTAATCAGTCTTTTTCCAAACTGAGTGCCGATGAATTTGTACAGCAGGTTTTGGTTGATAAGCTGAGTGTGAAGTACCTGCAAGTAGGTGATGATTTTCAATTTGGTCAGGGGCGTACAGGTAATTTCTCAACTTTGCTTGAAAGTGGCCGAAAATTTGGTTTTGATGTGGAAAATACGCCCACCTTTGAAATAGATAATGAAAGAGTCAGTAGTACGCGTATTCGACGAGCTTTAGAGTCAGGCGATATGGAATTGACGCGCACTTTATTAAAACGCCCCTATTGGATGTCAGGTCATATTCAGCATGGTGCCAAGCGTGGAAGAACCATTGGTTTTCCCACCGCTAATGTCCCTCTACATCGTGTAACACCTGCTGTATCCGGTGTCTTTGCGGTCAGGCTATGGGGCAATGATTTATGTGTTTGCAAAAATATTATTAATGATAGCAATCGCCAAGGAATTAATGGCATCGCTAATATTGGTTATCGCCCAACGGTAGATGGAAAAAAAGGTTTACTAGAAGTACACCTATTTGATTTTGACGGGGATTTATATGGTAAATTAGTCCATGTGGATTTTTTACATAAAATTCGAGATGAAATGAAGTTTGATTCATTTGATATTTTAAAACAACAGATTTTAAAAGATGTGGTTGAGGCAAAAGAGTATTTTGCCCAAATTAGTTGTACAGGGTCATAGTTAAAAGATAAGAGTTTGTTTGGTTTTTATATGAACAATGTACAATTGAGTCTTACGGTCACTTATTTTTAGCACTTAGAAAACTCACTACGTTCAGACACTTCTAAGCACTAAAAACAAGCAACCGAAAGACTTTCGTTAGTTTCATTTTTAGTCGTTGCAAAGGTAACAAATAATTACTTAGTTGATATTCGTAAATGACTACTTTTTTGCTCTTAACTTTCCCCTTCTTTAGAATGGGGATTGAGGGGGAGTGGATCTTTTGATCTTTAATTTAATTATTTAAGGTCAAAATCCTTAAACCCTTTCAGCCCCCTTTACCAAAATGAGGGCAAAAATGGGGCTCATGATAAGTACTTTTACGAACTTTGTTCTAAAGTACTATAAGTAAGAATAAGGGCAATTTACAGATAGGTTCTTGCAAAAATTATAGTAACTATTCAGCTCAGCGTAATTGAAATTAAAAAAGATGAAAAAAAACACTTGACAGGTATTTTAAGCCACATTTTTAAAAATGACAGTATTTTGATTGCAGTCAGATTATAGTCTTAAACGATCAAATTGATCCATAGCGATTTGAACAGAGGAAAAGAATACCCTGTCGGGGGTGGAGAATTATAATGTCTTAAATCGATCGACAGATCGATTTGAGCTAAAAAAGCCCATGATACAATAGCTGTATTGATTAATAGCTATTTGGGCACCGCGTGAATATAGACGGTTT
>JAUJGA010000198.1:0-8979 GCA_042095675.1 Gammaproteobacteria bacterium | reverse complement strand
AATTTCATCAAATGCACGGGTTTCACCGCCGTGTTTTTCAGCCATACATTTTGTAATCGCTGCAGTTAATGTTGTTTTACCATGGTCAACGTGGCCAATTGTGCCGACATTGACATGGGGTTTTGTACGTTCAAACTTTTCTTTAGACATTTTATTTTCCCAAACTTAAATTACTATTAAAAAAACATTTTCACCAAATTGTTTACATTCTTATAATCAGTGTTATAAGGATGCTTCTTGTTTTTATACTCCTTCTCCCAGAGGGGAGGGAGAGGGAATAAAATACTAACCATGCCTTCTGGTTATTGACTCCACAACATTTTTCGGTGCTTCAGCATATTTACTGAATTCCATCGAATAATTCGCACGACCCTGTGTAGCAGAGCGCAGGTCTGTTGCATAACCAAACATTTCTGATAAGGGTACATCAGCACGAATTAACTTTCCTACTGGTGTATCTTCCATGGCTTCAACCACACCACGACGACGATTCAGATCACCCATCACATCGCCCATATAATTTTCCGGTGTGACTACTTCTACTTTCATCATTGGCTCAAGCAATATGGGATCTGCCTGCATTGCACCTTCACGTAATGCGTAGGAACCAGCAATTTTAAAAGCCATTTCATTAGAATCCACATCATGATATGAACCATCATATAATGTTGCTTTAATATCAACCAATGGAAAACCAGCAATAACACCATTTTGCATCTGTTGCTGAATTCCCTTATCTACTGCCCCGATATATTCCTTGGGTACGGTACCGCCGACTACTTCATTAACAAATTCATAACCGTCCTGAGGCTCCAGTCTTAACCAGACATGACCATATTGACCACGACCACCGGACTGACGAATAAATTTACCTTCAACCTCAACTCTATTACGAATAGTTTCACGATACGACACTTGTGGCGCACCAACATTCGCTTCTACATCAAACTCACGCTTCATGCGGTCAACAATAATATCCAGGTGTAACTCACCCATGCCGGAAATAATGGTCTGGCATGATTCCTCATCGATATGTACCTTAAATGAAGGATCTTCATGGGCCAGTTTACCTAAAGCGATACTCATTTTTTCCTGATCAGCCTGAGTTCTTGGCTCCACAGCCACAGAAATCACTGGTTCGGGAAATTCCATTCTCTCTAATGTGATAATGTCATTAACAGCACAAAGTGTATCACCGGTAGTAACATCATTTAAGCCAACTGCAGCAGCAATATCCCCTGCTCTGACTTCTTTAATTTCTTCACGAGAATTGGAGTGCATTTGTAAAATACGCCCGACTCGTTGTTTTTTAGCTTTAACCGGATTATAAATACTATCACCGGATTTCATGACACCTGAGTAAACCCTGAAAAATGTCAAAGTACCTACAAATGAATCTGTGGCAATTTTAAATGCTAAGGCAGCAAATGGTTCATCATCTGATGCTTCACGATGAGCTTCTGTCTGATCTTTATCATCCAGTACACCATTAATAGATTTCACTTCTGTTGGTGATGGCAAGTAATAAACTATGGCATCTAACATGGCTTGTACACCAATATTTTTAAATGCACTACCAGAACAAACAGGGACAATTTCATTACTGAGGCAACGTTCACGTATACCCTGATGTATTTCAGCTTCGCTGAGTTCACCTTCTTCCAGATACTTGTCCGTTAATTCTTCATTGGCTTCAGCTGCCGCTTCCAGCAGTTGTTCACGCCAATCGTTACAAATATCAATCATATCAGCCGGGATTTCTCTGGCATCATAATTGATACCCATATTTTCTTTTTCCCAGTATATCGCCTGCATTTTCACCAGGTCGACAACACCCTGCAAAGTTTCTTCTGCACCAATTGGCAGCTGCAAAGGGATTGGGCTTGCGCCAAGTCGAGTTTTTATCTGCTCAACCACGCGTAAAAAATCTGCTCCTGAACGGTCCATTTTATTAATAAAGGCCATTCGTGGAACTTCATACCTATTTGCCTGACGCCATACAGTTTCAGACTGAGGCTCTACACCACCTACAGCACAAAAAACCGCAACTGCACCATCCAGAACCCGCAATGAACGTTCTACCTCAATGGTAAAATCTACGTGTCCAGGTGTATCAATAATATTGATTCGATGTTTTTCAAATTGCTTGTCCATACCCTGCCAGAAACAGGTCGTTGCAGCAGAGGTTATGGTAATACCACGTTCCTGCTCCTGCTCCATCCAGTCCATGGTAGCAGCACCATCATGTACTTCACCGATTTTGTGCGAAACACCGGTGTAATACAATACACGTTCGGTAGTGGTGGTTTTACCCGCATCAATGTGAGCCATAATGCCAACATTACGATAGCGTGTAATGGGAGTTTCGCGTGCCACGAGCATCTAACCTTATGAAAAAACAATATAATAATAAAATATTTGCAAAATTATCTTTATACGATTAACTTTGCAAGTACTTCACTAAAAAAACTAAACCTGAAACCATCCCTATTAGAAATGATTTTTAAATAAGCTGATGGCTCCAGATTTAATAAACAACTAAAACAGATATTACCAGCGGTAGTGTGCAAACGCTTTATTTGCTTCTGCCATACGGTGCGTATCTTCGCGCTTCTTAACTGCTGAACCCTTGTTTTCAAGAGCATCTATCATTTCGCCAGCTAAACGACGACCCATAGATTTTTCACCACGTTTTCTGGAAGCATCAACTAACCAACGCATACCTAAAGTAGCCTGACGTTCAGTTCTAACTTCAACAGGAACCTGATAAGTAGCACCACCCACACGGCGTGATTTAACTTCCACTGTAGGTCTGATATTTTCAATCACTTTATTAAATAACTCAATGTGATCGCCCTTGGCTTTCTCTGCAACAATATCCAGAGCACCATAAACGATTTTTTCAGCAACAGATTTCTTGCCGCTATACATGATGATATTAATGAATTTAGCCAGGCTTTTATCGCCAAACTTTGGATCAGGTAGAATTTCGCGTTTTATTGCGGCTCTTCTCCTAGACATAATAAATTTCCTTTTCTAAGATACTTACAGACTATGCTTGAGGATGCTGATATACCAAGATATCAACCTACATAAACGATCTGTATGCGCTTGCTATTATTTATTAAAAACTGCTTAATGCTGTACTTATTATAAGAACTGCTCAAGGCTGACTTACAAGTACAGCTCACACATTTTTAACTATGATTTTGGACGTTTAGCACCGTATTTTGAACGTCCTTGACGACGATCATCAACACCAGCTGTATCCAAAGTACCACGTACTGTATGATAACGAACACCAGGTAAATCTTTAACACGACCACCACGAATTAAAATTACACTATGTTCCTGTAGGTTATGACCTTCTCCACCGATATATGTTGAGACTTCATAACCGCTAGTCAGACGAACACGAGCAACTTTTCTAAGTGCTGAGTTAGGTTTCTTAGGTGTTGTTGTATAAACACGAGTACAAACACCACGACGTTGAGGACAAGCCTGCAATGCGGGTACATTACTCTTTGTTACTTGACGTTTACGTGGTTTACGTACCAATTGGTTGGTAGTTGCCATAAACTTTATTTCTCCAAACGAGATAAAACTATCGATTTAAAACAATAGGTCGGGAAACACCCTACCTAAAATTGACGCATAAATATAATGGTTTAGCTTATATTTGTCAAGTGATAATTCTTTTTTGTAGCATATTATTGTTAATTTTCCTATAGCAGATTAATTCACCAATACAACTCTTTAAAATATCCCACACAGGGAAATGTCTTTTACGAAATTAGCATGAAAAAAGTACTTAATATAAATTGAATAGAATTTTAGTAAAACCAGAGGAAAAACAAGAAAACTTATAAATGATTTATTCTAATAGGCAAAAAGGGGGGATTGCCTATTAGAAAAACCAAACCTGCTACTCTCTAATTACTTAGCGGCAGATACTGCTGGAGATGCAACTGGAGCTTGATGTGCATATCCGTATGGTGCACCATAGTAAGAAGGTGTATTCTGGTAATTATTGTAACCATTACCACGATAATCCATATTATTATAACCATTATAGTTACTATTACCGCTTCCATAAGCTGAACCGCGAGTATTTCCTTTACCACGACCACGACCACGAGCTTTAATAGTAATTTCTACATCACCATCCATATCAGCATCACCAGAACCGTCGCCCCAGCCATTTCCATAGCCATTTCCATAAGCATTGTTGTTCATGTTGTTGTTACCCTGACCATTCCAGTTAGTGTTTGAGTTACCATCATCCCAAAATGCACTTGCTGACATAGAAGCAGTAGTAGCGGCGATTGCTACAGCAATTAATAATTTTTTCATTTGATACCCTCCAAAATATTTAATAAATAAGTTAATGTGTGTTAACTCAAGCTAAGCTCACAAGTGGTTTTTTCTTTGAAAAACTCTACTTGTTGTTTCAGTCTTTTTGTTAATTTCAGACATTATATTGCTATTTTATAATATAGTCAACCTCTAATATAGAAATAATTTATTTTAATTATAGCTACTCACTTTAAATTAACAAAAGTCTTATGCTTGCTTTAGTACTTTAGAAAATTTAAATTTTCGTAAAAGTACTTATCCTGCGTGTTTTTAGTACTTATAACTGTCTGCACCCAAAAGCGGACATAGCAAACGTAGTGACTTCTTATAAAAAAAGAGCCTAAGTTCTAAAAATAAATGAGCATAAGGCTCAACTGTTATTTGTTAGTCAATATGCTGAGTCGTTACTATTTTAATTTAATTGATACTCGCTAACACTTTACCATTTCTGACAAAGGGCAGTTTAACCACACTAGCATCTAATTGCTTTTTACGGATTTCCACCTGACAAGCATCACCTGTCTCAACAGGCACTCTGGCAAAACCTATGGCTTGCTGCATGGTTGGAGAAAAGCTGCCACTGGTCAACTCGCCTTCAAGCTGCTTACCATTATCATTAACTAATACTTTTTGATGAGCACGCAAAATACCCTTGCCTTGAAGGATTAAACCAACAAATTTATATTTAAGTCCCTGAGTTTTTTGATCTTCTAATGCTTTACGACCAATGAATTGTCTCTTCTCATTAGTAAAATCCACCGTCCAGCTTAGCCCACTTTCCAGCGGTGAATGATTCTCATCCATATCATTACCATATAGATTCATACCAGCTTCCAGCCTTAGAGTATCTCTGGCACCCAGTCCGCATGGATTTATACCTGCTTCAGCCAGTTTATCCCAAACAGCATGAGCCAATGCATTATCACAAACAATCTCATAGCCATCCTCTCCAGTATAACCCGTACGAGCCACAAAAAACTCTTTATCAGAATCGTCATTAATTAATAAGGCATTAAACGGTTTTAACTCACCAGCACCTGCAATATCATCACCCAAAGCCTTAGCTGCAAGTGCTCTGGAATTTGGTCCCTGTACTGCGATCATCGCCAAATCTTCACGCTCCGTTAAATCAACGGCGAATGACCCTATCTGGTGACGCATCCAGGTAATATCTTTTATTCTGGTCAATGAATTAACAATCACTCTTACCCATGCATCGTCCATAGCATAAATAATTAAGTCATCAATTACTCCGCCCTGCTCATTTAACATGCAGCTATAAAGCGCCTTGCCAGATTTTCCGGCAATTTTGGCCACATCGTTAGCAAGTAATTTTGCAAGATAATTCATCACCTCACAACCACGCAAATCCACAATAGTCATATGACACACATCAAACATACCGGCATCTTTTCTCACCTGATGATGCTCATCAAGTTGTGAACCATAATGTATCGGCATATCCCATCCACCAAAATCAACCAATTTGGCTCCCATATTCTGATGGTTTGTCAATAAAGGTGTTTCTTTTAACATGACATATTTTTCCTAATAAATTTGTAACAACTCACTATGAATCACACAAGTTTTTAATCTTCAGCATGGTAAGATGATCTTACCATGGGACCGGACTTAACCCATGTAAAGCCTAAGTCATTGGCAATATTTTCATATTCAGAAAATAATTCCAGAGAAAGGTATTCTTTAACCGGTAAATGGTATTTTGTAGGACGTAGATACTGCCCCAAAGCAATTCTATCCACATGATTTTCACGCAAGTCCTGCATCACCTCAATGACTTCCTGTTTTGTCTCACCCAAGCCTAAAATAATTGATGATTTAGTTTCAACCTGATGCATAGCACTAATCAAAGACAGCATCTTCAATGAGCGTTCATATTGACTCCCCTTACGCACAACCTTGTATAAAGAGGGTACAGTTTCAATATTATGTCCCCAGATCAGTTTAATATTATCATCTCTGCTAAAAGGTAGATCAGACAAAGCTTTTTGTACAATATCAATTGCTTGTTCCTGACACTCTCTGAAATCCGGAGTAAGAAATTCAATACCAATAGCAGCATTATTCATTCTTAATGCCTGCATCGTTTCAGCAAAAATATGCGCACCACCATCTTCTAATTCATCTCGATTCACAGAGGTTAGTACTACAAAATCCAGATTCATCTCAGCAACAGCCTGAGCTATTCTTTGCGGCTCTGTACTATCTACAGAGTCTGGGCGCCCCGTTTTTACAGCACAAAAACCACAGGCACGGGTACATGTATCTCCCAGCAGCATAAAGGTTGCCGTGCCACGATTCCAACACTCATTACGATTTGGACAATGTGCTTCCTCACAAACAGTCACTAGTTTATTGTTGTGTACACTACTTACTGTAGAAGAATAATTGGTTTTTTCAGTTAATGCCTGACGGATATAAGTCGGCATCCTTGAACCATTATCCTGACTGGAATGATCAAAGACGGGGATAAAACACTTGGCAGTAGTTTGCATTGTAATTCTATTATTAATTAACGGGTGCTAATAATAACGCTTTTTTATTTTAATGACAATGATTATCAATACGATATTAAGAAAATTGAGCTCGTGCTAAGTGGGGTAATTCGCCACTTAAACCCATAACCCGTTTAATCATCATATTTTTCAGCAGAGGTAAATTGTCCACAAAGTTCAATCCGCTATTACGTAATAACTTAACAGGACTGATATCATTGCTGAAGAGTTTCTTAAAACCATCCATAGCTGCGAGCATAGTAATATTATCCCCTTTGCGACGACGTTCATAGCGACGCAAAGTCGCTAAAGATCCAATATTACGTTTTTTCTCATGTGCACGTAAAATTTCTTCTGCCAGAACCACTGCATCCAATAAACCCAGATTAACACCCTGCCCTGCTAATGGATGTACTGTATGTGCAGCATCACCTACTAAAGCCAGATGTTCTTTCACATAATTTTTTGCATGGCGTAAGCGTAGAGGAAAAGCACCACGCTCTGAACTTAATTGAATACGCCCTAATGAGCTGCCAAATGTCACCTGCAATTCCTGACTGAATAACTGCTCATCCATATTCAATAAAGCCTGTGCCTTCTCTTCTGTGGTTGACCAGACGATAGAGCTTTGTCCATCAGATAGAGGTAAAAAAGCCAGCGGTCCTTCTGGCATAAATTGCTGCCAGCAGGCATTCTGATTAGATTCTGATGTGGTCACATTACATACCACAGCCGTTTGATGATATGCCCAGCTATCCAGTCCAATCTCAGCCTGTTTTCTCACCCAGGAATTAGCACCATCTGCTCCGACAATTAAGTCAGTCGTTAGTTTTCCATCTTCACTGGTGGTCAATTCTATTAAACCATCTATTTTAGAGTCTAAAGCTTGCAGTTTGAGCGGCATTAATAAATCAATATTATCAAAATCAGACAATCGATTTTGCACTGCTTTTTGAATAATACGATTTTCAACAATATGTCCCAGATCAGCCTGTGCTACATCAACACTATCAAAGTGAATCTGCCCTTGCCCCGTCGCATCCCATACATGCATTTTATTATACGCAGCCGCACCATCTGCCTGCATACTTTTCCAGGTACCAATATTTTCAAAAATATGCTGACTGGCATGAGTCAGGGCACTGACACGAATATCATGAGAATTTTCCGACCAGTTAAAATCACTCTGATAAGCTTCTATTACTGCCACTTTTAGATGGCTATTCCCCAATGCACAGGCAAGAGTAGAACCCACCATGCCTGCGCCAACAATAATAATATCGTAATGCTGCTTATCTTTCATTTTTTACTCTTTATTGAGTTACTGAGTTTTAAATTTTGATTCTTCACATTATCGCGTACTTCTAGTCTTCTTTACAACCTTAACGGACAAAGATCAAAAGACGAGATATGCTTTCAGATAAGTACTGTGCAATCTCCCACTGTATCTATCCTCACTTTAGGTTTTAAAGAGCAAAAGCTAAAGAAAAAAGACAGAAAAACATAATATCCCCAATCATAATACTTGAAAGTGCTGAGTTTACCAATTCCTTTCCATTCATTAGCTATCTGAATTGTAAAATGAGAAATTCTTCATACCGTCCATTTGAGTATTCATAAACAAATCGAATTATTCGTACTTTTTACAGCTAAATTAATTGATCTTGACAGATGACCATCAGAAAAACTGGTCATTTATGTGATTATGAATATTTTTATTTCTAAGAATATATTCTGTGAAATATACTGAAATTGAATCCACCTCCCTTATCTGCCATTCAGTTTTTTTACATCACTAACGCCCATTAGTAAAAAGCAGTAATTCAGAATATTGCCATCAACGGACAGGGCGTGTTTTGCGCTGTTCCGATTGAATGGTTTTGTTGGACGAAGCGGCAGAAAAGCATGACTTCACCCAAGCAGGTATAATTTCCAAACCCAATTTCTGGTAATATTTTAAGGGAATTATACCATGATCAATCCAGAAAACATCAATTGCTACGAGCTTTATCAGCGCCATGTAAAATTACTGGCACTTCAGGGTAAGGCAAAGAGCACCATAGATTCGTACTCCCGTGCCATTCGACGTATATCTAAATATTTTAAT
>JAUJGA010000197.1:0-9150 GCA_042095675.1 Gammaproteobacteria bacterium | reverse complement strand
AGGATATCTTGCAGTACATATCGATGTTTTATAACAGTAAACGAATTCATTCATATTTGAACTATATGAGTCCAAATAATTATGAAATGCAAAAGTTAGAATTAAAGAAAGCAGCTTAACTGGGGTGTCCGGAAAAGGTTGACCACGTCATCTATTCGTGGTTTGATTAAAAATGATGATGATCCCTTTATCTCAAAAAATGCTTATTCATGTCCATTATTTATTGTTTCAGGAGAAAAAATATGATTAAAAAAATGACATTGATATTTGCTCTTTTATTAAGTGTACTATTTATTTCAGCCTGTACTCAGGAATCACAAAATAAGTTTAGCCGTTCGGTACAAAACTGGACTGGAACCAATGGTGTTCTAGATATCTATATGGGCGAAAAGTTAGTTCAACGTTTTATAAAGATTGATAAACTATCCACAGCTCAAAGCACTTCCGGCACTGCTGACAGGGACTATCGTTATGGCTATGGCTATTTAGATCTCAATCAAAATTATATTGTAGATAAGGGTGAGAAAAAGCTTTATTTTGAAATTAGTGGCTATGCCACACCCTATATTTTTTATGATTCTCCGCATAAATAATAGTTCATCAACTTACTGAGTGGCGTACATAGGCGAATGAATTCGCCTAATAATATCAATAAAAGGATGAACTTTAATTAAAATAAAGTACCATCATTTGTTTTTCATCTATCACTTCTATACCTAGTTCATTAGCCTTCTTTAGTTTAGAGCCAGAGTTCTCACCTGCTATCACAATATCTGTATTCTTTGAGACACTTCCACTGACTTTAGCACCAAGTTCAATGAGATGAGCCTTGGCATCCATACGTTTCATTTGTGATAGTGAGCCGGTTAAAACAATTGTTTTCCCCGATAATGGTTGTTCACTATCAGATTTCATTTCAATTTCGGACCAATGAATACCGGAATGAAGTAATTTTTCAACCACTTCTGTATTGTGTGTTTGGAAAAAAAAAGTTTCTATATTATGTGCAACAATAGGTCCAACATCCGGTACTGCATGTAAATCTTCACTATTAGTTGCTTGTAATACTGAGAACTCCCTATAAAAATTAGCCAATGATAAGGCTGTTGTCTCACCAACTTCCCTGATCCCCAGGGCATAAATAAAACGTGCTAAAGTAGTTTCTTTGCTTGATTGAATCGCATTAATAAGGTTTTCAGCTGATTTATCTCCCATACGTTCCAAGGCACTTAATTGTTGCTTTGAAAGTTGAAAAATACCTGCTATATCATTAATTAAATCTGCATCTACTAGTTGTTCAACTAACTTATCACCCAGGCCATCAATATTCATAGCCTTACGTGAAACAAAATGCTTAATAGCTTCTTTACGTTGTGCAGAGCAGTAAAGACCGCCTGTACATCGTGACTTTGCCTCATCATTAACACGTTCTGCTAAAGAACCACAAATGGGACAACTCGATGGAATAATGTATGTGCAAGAGTCTATTGGACGTTTGGATAAAATAGACTTAACAACTTCAGGTATCACATCCCCTGCTCTTCTGACAATCACCGTATCACCAATACGTACATCTTTACGATCTATTTCATCCTGATTATGCAGAGTTGCATTGGTGACTGTTACACCACCAACGAATACTGGTGCTAGACGAGCCACCGGCGTTAATGCACCGGTACGCCCAACTTGAATATCAATATTTAATAAGGTGGTTAGAGCTTCTTCTGCAGGGAACTTATGGGCAATTGCCCAACGTGGTGCTCGAGCTATAAAGCCGGCTTTATTCTGTTGTTTAATATGATTGACCTTATAGACCACACCATCTATTTCATAGGCTAATTGAGCACGACACGATAAAATAGAATCATAAAAATCAATACAGTCTTTCCAGTCACCTAATAATTTAACTTCATCACAGATAGGCAAGCCCCACTGCCCTAATTGCTTAATAATATCATAGTGCTTATCTTTGATAGGATTGTTCTGATGCTCATTTTCTATAAAGCCCAGTCCGTAGCAAAACATATCCAGAGGTCGGTAAGCTGCAATTTTAGAGTCTAATTGTCGTAATGAACCAGCTGCTGCATTACGTGGATTAGCAAATTCTTTTTCACCCTTGCTCCGCTGAGCTTTATTTAAAGCGGCAAAGCCTTTTTTAGGCATAAAAATTTCACCACGAACCTCAAGAATTTTTGGAAAATCATCACCTGATAATTTTAAAGGAATAGATTGGATGGTACGGACATTATGAGTAACATCTTCACCTGTTGTGCCATCACCCCGAGTCGCCGCCTGAACCAGAATACCCTCTTCATAACTCAGACTAATGGCTAAGCCATCTAACTTAGGCTCTGCAACAATCTGAAAAGATTCATTATCTAACAAATCATCCATACGCTTAGAAAAATCTTCGATTTCATCCGTACTAAAAGCATTGGACAATGATAGCATCGGTAGTTGGTGTTGAACTTGTTTGAAGTTTTGTAAGACTTCACCACCGACTCGTTGTGTAGGTGAGTCCAGGGTGGCATATTGCGGGTATTTTATTTCTAATGCTTCTAAATTACTGAATAGCTTATCATATTCAGCATCAGGAATTTCAGGAGCATCCAACACAAAATAACGATGACTATGATAATTTAGAGTTTTTTTAAGCTGATTTATATCACTTAATGTAGATTCACTCATTGAGAAAGTTTTTTTGCTTTCATTAAATCAAAATTAAGTTTTTTGATTAAGCCTTTTTTATGTGTCACTGCCTGTTGAGTTAAGCGACTACGCGTTTCATCACAAAGCTCTCCATCTAGCTCTGTCGCTATAATAATAGCTACTTTAATGAATTTATCATAAGCATCATTATTATCAAGACGTGAGGGCAAACGCATAAATAAAGAAATACCAGGGGTTGAAAACTGCTCAGCTTCAACAATCTTGAAAGTACCAGGTTCTACCAGATTAGCCAGACTAAATAAAGAAAAAGTTTCTGCTTTTTTATCCCCGGGATAATGAAATATATCCATTTCACCATGTAACAAGCCAGCTGTTTCAATGGCCCTAAATAAGTCTTTACCGGTAAAATGTTCACCCTTAGAAACAACCGAATGAGAAATAATTAATTCCTCTACATTCTCCGGTAAATCATCATAGATCATTTTTATAGTTTGGGTGGCCTTAGTATTTTTCTGATATGACTGAAAAGCATCAGTAGTTTTACTATAGGATTTTAAGGGGTTTTCTGGTGGATTTGGGTTTGCAATAACCCTTTTTGTATGAAGATATACACCATCAACCAGTCCATCTTTATCATTATTTAAACTCACTTTAGGTTGTTTTTTCTGATGAGAGGCATTGATAAATGAACGTTCATCCATTAAATTCACTTTATCTATATTAATATGTTCATCCTTTGATGCAGAAAATGAATCAGGTAATTCCTTATCAACCAAATCAGTAATTTTAGAGGATAAGCTCTCATTAACATCAGAGTCATTAATATCTTCTAATAGCACATCATCAATGCTATTAGCACGATAATTAAAATCTTCAATTTCATCGCGAATTTTCTTATGATGTTTATAATAGGTAGACATCGCCACCAGTAAAACAATACCAATACCGGCTAATACCAGCAAAAAAGTCAGTTCATCCATTGTAATCAGCTCTCCACCATATCTACAGCTTCTTGTATATCAACATCAACAATTCTGGAAACTCCAGGCTCTTTCATTGTCACACCACAAAGATGATCTGACATTTCCATAGTAATTTTATTATGCGTAATATAAATAAATTGTACATTATTTGACATTTCTTTCACCATGGCACAAAAACGTCCAACATTTGCCTCATCTAAAGGGGCATCCACCTCATCCAACATACAAAATGGAGATGGGTTTAATTCAAAAATTGCAAACACTAATGATACTGCAGTCATTGCTTTTTCACCACCTGATAAAAGGTGAATTGTACTATTTCTTTTACCCGGAGGGCGAGCCATAATCGTCACACCAGTATTTAATAAATCATCCCCGGTTAGATCCAGGTAGGCATGACCACCACCAAATAATTTTGGAAATAAACGCTGCACACCGGAATTAATTTTATCAAAAGTTTCTCTAAAACGGGTACGAGTTTCTCTATCAATTTTAGCTATCGCCCCTTCCAGAGTGTCAAGTGCTTTAATCAGGTCATCATTTTGTGCATCCAGATGGTTTTTACGCTCAGACTTTTCTTTGTATTCATCAATAGCAGCCAGATTAATAGTGCCCAATCGATGAACTCTTTGATTCAATTCATCTACTTGTGATTTCCATAAGCCTTCACTGGCTTGCTGTGGAATAGCAATAAATAATTCTTCTAATGAAAATCCGGTTTCATCAATTTGTTCTTTCAGGGTTTCACGACGTACAATGAGTTCCTGAGAACTAATACGAAGTGTTTCTAATTCTGAACGTAATACCTGTAAATTCAGTTCAATTTGTGCTCTTTTTTGATCAAATTCACGCAAACTTTGATCCAGCTCTTCAACTGTATGGCGTGCTTCGATTAATTGCTCTTCCACCTGAATACGTGATTCTAAATATTCTTCTAATTCATCATTAAGCTGCTGTACCGGGTCATCATCACTTTCAAGCTGATTTAACAGGCTTTGACGTCTTAAACTCACCTGCTCTAATTGTCCTTTTAAACGTGACATACCCTGCTCAATAGAACTTAACTCAGTCTTAAGTCCACTCAGTTGGATTTCAAGAGAATGACTATGTTCCCGATCTTCTCTAGCTTTGATGCGTATTTCTTCTAATTGTTCGCGATGAGTTTCACGCTCCTGAGTTAATTCTTCCATTTGTAAGGTATATTCTTCAATCATCTCCAAAGCACTATGTAGGCGCTCTGTAGACTCTTCGATGATAATTTTGTCTTCTTCTATCTGCTGTACAATATCAGCAATATCATTATGCAGACGTGTTTCACGTTGATTTATTTGTTCAAGACGCGATTGATTATTACTTGATTGTGAGCGTAAATCTGATAATTTTCTATTGTATAAATTATATTTTGTTTGCAGGTTTTCGCGATTATGTTCAAGTTCACGCAAATTAACCCTACCTTCCTCTATCTCTACTTCAAGATCATCAACCTGCTTTTGAACCTGTTCGAGGTTTTCATTAAGATTATTAATTTCCTGCTCTCTAACCAGCACACCACCTTTTTGATCTGAGTCTCTAATTATCCGTAACCAATTAGGACCAAACCATATGCCATCTTTAGTAATAATAGATTGATGTAGTTGTAAGTTTTTTCTATGATATAAGGCTGTAGTAATATTATCAACCGCATAAACACCATTCAGACAGGATTGTAATAATGCTGTTTCCCCCATTACAAAGCTTTCTAATGAGGATAAATTAATAGCTGAGTTATCTGCTATAGTCTGACATTGTAATGGTGATGTTTCAATCAAGGTGAGATTTGATTTTGTAAGTTCATCGAGCGTTGTAGAAAAGTTATCAATTTGCTCAATGCAACTGGCCTCTAAATAATCACCTAAAACACATTCAACAGCCTGATCCCAACCTTCTTTAACACTGATTTGTTCAGCAATACGTGGATTATCAACAATCTGTTGATTGTCCATCCATTGCTTTAATGACTTATCATTTTTTCCTAATGCCGCTTGCTGCAGGGCTTCTAAAGAGGCTTTTCTACCCTTATTGGCTTGTAACTCACTGCGTTGCTTATCTAATAAATTATTTTTATGATGGTTTTCATCACGTAAATTTTGAATTGCTTCTCGTTCCTGATCTAATTGGCTTTGCAGATCAGCAGTGATTTGTTCAGACTCATTTATTTCTAAATTAAGTGTAGTGAGAGATTCTTGCAAAGAGGTCGTTGAAAATTGCTGTTGTTCCAGTTGTAATTTCTCAATACGAGTTTCCAGGCGGGCAATATTTTGTTCTAACTGACTTATTTTAGTACGTTCAATCTGAGCAGTTTGGGTGGGCTCTTGAGCGTATTGGTTAAATTCATCCCATCGTAATTGCCAGTCCTGCATGGAAGCTTCATAATCCAGCAATGTTTGTGCAGATTGCTCTTCTATTTCTTTAATTTGTTCAAATTCAGGTTCAATACCTGCCAATTGAAGATTAAGTGATTCTAATTTATCTTCATCTTCTAATAGATGATTTTTAGTGTTTTTATAAGATTGCTCAGCCTGTTCCAAATCTTCCTGATGTTGTTTAGATTTTTCTTTGGCATGACTAATAGCCTGTTCTACACGAGCTATATCTGAACCTACCTGATAAAAATGCCCCTGAATGGTGTTAAATGATTCATTGGCATCAATATGTAATTCTCTGGTTTCTTCAATTCCTGCTTCTTTAGCACGAAGTTCAGCGATAAGTTGCTCAAGAACAATTTCTTTTTCACTAATTTGGCTATCAGATTGTTGTGTTTTTTTATCATTTGCACTCCATTTAATGGCTTGTAACTGTGCTTTAACCAGGCGTTCCTGCTTTTTTAATTCGGTATATTTTTCTGCGGTTCTGGCCTGACGTTGTAGGTGAGCAAGCTGTTTATCCAATTCCAGTCTGATATCGTCCAGGCGTTCCAGGTTTTCTCTGGTATGACGGATACGATTTTCAGTTTCTCTTCTACGTTCTTTGTATTTGGAAATACCGGCAGCTTCTTCAATATAAACACGTAATTCTTCAGGCTTAGATTCGATCAGTCGTGAAATCATACCCTGTTCAATAATGGAATAACTTCTGGGGCCTAATCCGGTACCCAGAAAAAGATCCGTTACATCACGTCGTCGACAACGTACATTATTCAGAGAATATTGTGATTTAGCATCACGATTGATGCTACGTTTAACTGAAATTTCACTATATTGAGCATATTCTCCAGTGAGAACACCCTTAGAGTTATCAAAAACAAGCTCAACTGTACATTGGCCGACAGGCTTGCGACCAGAAGAGCCATTGAAAATCACATCTGTCATGGATTCACCACGCAGATTTTTGGCAGAACTTTCCCCTAACACCCAGCGCACTGCATCAATCGTATTGGATTTACCACAACCATTAGGCCCTAGAATACTCACCAAATCACTAGGAAACGAGAGTACGGTTGGATCAACAAATGATTTAAAACCAGCTAATTTGATTTTATTTAGACGCATTCAGTTCTGTATTTTGAGATTATGGACAAAAGTAACTATATATTTTACCTAATCAAGCAACATCAATCTAGCTATGATTGATAAAATAGTGATTAAGCTTCTAAACATTTTTCCCCCTTAGTGTTAAATAGTGTAAAATCGATTAAATTTTATAATTTACCATAGGAAATTTATTTTTATGTCCAGTTCACCGTCTAAAGAGCTTGAGTGCTTTGATAGTCCATCATCAGAGCGTGATTTTACTATTCGCATTAAAATACCTGAGTTTACCTGTCTTTGCCCAAAAACAGGCCAACCTGACTTTGCCACTATTCATATCGAATATATCGCAGACAAACTCTGTGTGGAATTAAAATCACTTAAAATGTATATGTGGTCATTTCGTGAAGAAGGTGCATTTCATGAAAAAGTCACTAATGATATGCTTTCTGATTTAGTTAAGGCAACTGTCCCAAGGTTTATGCGAGTCACTGCAGAGTTTTATGTACGTGGCGGAATTTATACCACTGTGATTGCCGAGCATCAGGCAGATAACTGGACTGCACCAGTCCCGGTTCAACTCCCCTAGTGAGTTTTTTATACAAAGGAAAATCGATGCAACAATCAAATAATCCAATTAATGGAATGTCTTATCTTTTCAAGGCATTACCACTACTACTTAAACCAGGAATTAAATCATTTGTCATCATACCTCTAATGATAAATATTTTGTTCTTTTCCATTGGTATCTATTTTGGCTTTGCCTACTTTGGCGAATATATGGATCGTGTACTTGATACTTCGAACCTATGGTCCTGGGTTGCTGCCATTGTTAATTCCATCAAACCTATACTATATTTAATTTTTGGAATAGCTCTATTAGTTTTTATCTTTTTCACTTTTTCAATTGTGGCTAATATTGTTGTATCACCATTTAATAGCCTTTTAGCAGAAGCCACTGAAAAATATCTCACTGGTCAATCCATGAATAATTCTGATAACTGGAAAAAAACAATTAAAGAAATCATACCAACAATACTCATGGAAATTGGAAAGCTCATTTACATGCTTCTCTGGTCTATTCCTTTCTTAATCATGTTATTTTTTATACCTATTGTTGGGCAGATTTTATGGTTTTTATTTACCGCCTGGATGATGTCTTTAGAATATATGGATTATCCAATGGGCAACCATAAACTGAAATTTTCTGAACAGAGAGCATTACAGAAAAAGAAACGCTTTTTTTCGCTGGGTTTTGGTGGCGTCACTATGGGAGCTTCAATGATTCCATTTGTTAATTTTATTATTATGCCAACAGCCGTAATTGCAGCCACTATGATATGGATTGATCAATATTCAGATAATTCTTAATAAATATTTAATTTTAGTCTCCTTTACAAAGGAGTTGTTCGGAAATGGTGGTAGTTATCCGCCGTAATTGGTGAGGTATTGTTGCTGTTTCTGGGGACGCTCAAGCACATCCGTGTGTCGCTCATCCTCAGCATCCATGCTTCGAAAAGCCCCAGAAACAGCAACAATACCTCACCAATCACTACCTGCACCATGTTCCTCACTGGATGCGGAAAGAGCAAAAAACACCCCCTTCCCAACCTTCCCCCCTCAAAAGATAGGGGGAAGGAGTAGAGCTAGAACAAAGCCCAAAAGACAGAGATACCATCAAAAACTCCGTCATTCCCGCATTTTTTCTCTCGGGGCCCTACTTTTGATTAGAGTGAATCTATATCTTTTGATGTTGCTATAGCTTTTTCTTCTGCTCTTGAACTTTCGCTCACAGTGAGGGAATATGACGTAAGAGTGATTTGGAGTACTGGCTTATGTTCACGAACATCCCCTATGGTTGTATTGCTGTCATTTAAAAAGTATGCACTGTATGCTTAAGCTAAATTATTGTAGTGGAGTCAATAGTAGGTAAATTGAATTTTTTATCATAAGTTACATTGGTTAAATAAAGACCTTCAGATGGGGCCGTT
>JAUJGA010000196.1:0-2121 GCA_042095675.1 Gammaproteobacteria bacterium | reverse complement strand
GCAACTGTTTTCTGGCCTTTAATCGCTTCAATGGCTACTTTTGCTTTAAACTCATTACTGAATGATTTTCTCTTTCTGCTCATTTTTCGTTCCCCGTTAGGTTAGCTCTTATATCTTAACCTATTGTCCAGTTTTCGGGGTTCACTATACTTATTTTTACACCCTCTTTCAAATAATTTTAATACGCCATAGAACAAAAATTTATGAAACTACTCACTTTAAATTAACAAAAGTCTTATGATTGCTTTTTTTAGTACTTAGAACTGTCTGCACCTCAAATTAGGCATAGTAGGCGTAGCGATTTCTTGTAATAAAGAGTCTAAGTTCTAAAAATAAGTGAGCATAAGGCTTAACTGTTATTTGTTAGTTAAGACTAGCAATAAAAAATGGCCACTTAGCTTCCCAATTTTCATCTGGTTTTCTGCTAAAACGAGTTCTTACGTAACGGTGTAACTGACCTTCAACAAAGCTACTTAAAATTTCTGCAAACTGACTAATATTACCCTTGTAATGAATTTGTTTATTAAGCTCACCTTCTCTTAGGATTTGTTTTAGTTGTGTTTCTAAGCGTTGAAAGAATTGATCACAACGCTTCATTAACCTTTCATTTTCACCAACCAAAGCATCTCCAGATAAAATCCTTGTGATACCGGGATTTTTACTGGAAAAACCTAATAATAGCCTTATCATCTTTTCTATTTTTGACATAGTGGCTATTTTTTCATTCTCAATTTGATTTATCAAACCAAAAACAGCATCTTCACTATATTCAATTAATGCATCAAACATTTTTGCCTTACTGGGGAAGTGCCTATACAAAGCAGCTTCTGACACACCAACTGCTTTTGCCAAATTAGCAGTCGTAATACGTTCACCGGGATTTTTTTCCAGCTCTATAACCAAAGTCTGTAAAATCTCTTCCCTGCGATGACCTTTTTTCTTTTTAGGTTTTGTCTCATTTATAGTATTCATTTATTTTCCTCAGAACAATCCCCAAAAATTAAAGTACCTATACCTTCATCCGTAAAGAGCTCCAGCATCACCGCATGCTCAACTCGACCATCAATAATATGTGCCGAACAAACATCATTTTGTACTGCTTCAAGAGCACAGCGTATTTTTGGTAACATTCCTCCAAAAATAGTACCATCCGCAATTAATTCATCAACTCTATCAGTAGTTAAACCCGTAAGTAGTTTTTCATTTTTATCTAACAAACCTTCTGCATTCGTCAACAATATTAATTTTTCTGCTTTAAGTTTTTCAGCAATTTTTCCTGCCACTAAATCAGCATTAATATTATAGGACTCACCATTATCGCCCAAACCGATTGGAGCAATAACGGGTATAAAATCACCATTAACCAACATATCAACAATGGATGTATTAATATGACTGACCTCACCCACATGTCCTATATCAATAATTTCAGGTGCCTTCATTTCTTCTGTCTGATGGCTAAATTTCATTTTCTTAGCACTTATTAGTGCACCATCCTTACCTGTTAAACCCACTGCTTTTGCACCATGGGAGTTTAGTAAAGCAACAATTTCCTTATTGACATGCCCACCTAAAACCATTTCTACCACATCCATTGTTTCTTTATCTGTAACACGCATCCCACCAATAAATTTACTTTGTTTACCTACTCGCTTTAATAAGTTTTCAATTTGTGGCCCACCACCATGTACTATCACAGGATTTAAACCAACTAGTTTCAACAATACAATATCACGAGCAAAACTATTTTTTAGAGCTTCCTCAGTCATAGCATTACCACCATATTTCACAACAATAGTACGCCCCTGAAACTTTCTTATATAGGGCAATGCCTCAGTTAGCACATGCGCAATTGTCATTGCAGAGCTGGATTTAATACTCATAATTCCTCAATATTATTAATCTAATGTTCTAAACATACTAAGCATTGTGATAGTGGCTTTAGTACAAAAGTAACAACCTAAAGTCCAAACGTTAATCACTAGGGGCTGTTGATCTTTCGTGTTCATATTTTAACCAACCCACATTGGTAACCAGATTAAACAACAAGCCAAAGCTAATGTACTGGCATAATTTCTTTCCAACTTATCGTACCGCGTAGCAATTGCCCGATAATGCTTT
>JAUJGA010000195.1:0-6108 GCA_042095675.1 Gammaproteobacteria bacterium | reverse complement strand
AGATAAGTTAACAGAAAAACAGTCCAGTAAATTAGATGATGTACTGGAAGAAAATCAAAATTTAAATATTTTGTATTTGATGAAAGAGCAACTTCAGGAGTTATGGAAAGCTCCTGATATTGAATCCATGGAAAGTGAACTAGAGCAATGGTGTTTGATGGCATATCAAACAAACATGGGCTATCTTAAAAACTTTGCTAAGTCATTAAAAAAGAACAAACAAGGGATTTGTAACTATGCCAAATATAAACTGCTGACATCAGCAAGAATTGAAGCTGGAAATGTCAGTATTGGCTTAATAAGAAAACGAGCTAGAGGAATTCGAGATACTGAATACTTCAAGTTAAAGATTAGACAAACTTCTGTTCCTGATGACAAGAGCATGTTCTATTTTGAACAATAGTTCACTCATCAAAGCTGAGAAGAGCCTAATAATTCTTCAATTTGTTTCTGGCAGACAGAGGTTATTATTCAGGCAAGTTCATAGTACAGTTGGATCAATCCGGTGGTTATTATATGTTAAGAGCCAAAGGCTTAAAGCGAGTATTAATTTTAAATGCTGTTTGTGCTGATGATAAACCTTTTGTAAAGAAGAAAGCACCTGAATTGTCAACATTCAGGAATCACTGATTTGGGCAAGTCTGATATCAATGACATTGAAGCAATTTGTTACGGGCTGTATTGAACAAATATTTAAGATAGAAATGTCAACAATGATTGTATCAAAGACAACCGTTGCATGGTGGTATGGCATACTGAAACCATCGTTCAGCAACGACGAAAAGCTTTGATGAACAAGAGATTCATACACTATGAGTGAGAAGCAAGAAATTTTTATTATTAATTTCACAAAGCCATGATAATAGTGTATATTTAAAGTAGACTTTAATTATTTATGACATTTATTGTCTGTAATTATCATAAAATTCTATCCATTAAAAGTGTTTACCTGTTGACTTTCAATTAGCTATTTTATTAATCAATGAAGCATATAAAAACCTGCAATTTTCTAAAAGAACTTCGAGCCTTCTGTGTTACTTATCAGGAAGGCAATATGAGTAAAGCATCAGAAATATTATTTGCCAGTCAGCCAACAGTTTCATTACAAATACAAAAACTTGAGTCTGAATTAGAAGTTAAGCTATTTGAGCGCCGTGGTCCTAAATTAATAAAAACAACTGCAGGTGAAATTTTATATAACATTGCCATTCCATTGGTTCAAGGGCTTGATCATATTCGTGATGAGTTTAAATCTCAATATGATGATTTATCCTCTGGTGAACTTACTATTGCAGCAGAAGAGTCCACACTTCTCTATACATTACCAAAACCTATCAGTACTTTCGTTGAGCAATATCCCAAAATTCGTTTAAAATTATCCAATGTCACCTGACGCAGTGGACGTGAACTGGTACTGTCTGATGAAGTTGATTTTTCAGTCAGTTCTATGCTGAATGTACCTGACAATCTTGAACATTCACCTTTTGTCTCATATTCTTCGGTATTAATCACACCACTCAATCATCCTTTAACAAAACTTAAGCATGTAACTTTACAAGATATTGCTCAGTATGGCCTGGTACTGCCACCATCAAATTATAGTAGTTGGCGCTTGTTAAAAATGGTATTCGCTTTGAATGGTGTCAACTTCCATGTTGCTGTAGAAGCAGGCGGATGGGAAGTGATTAAATCATATGTAGGGATTGGACTGGGCATTTCGATTGTCACTCACCTCTGCATTACTGAGGAAGACAAAACAAAAATGGCCATCATCCCTTTGGACGAGCATTTCCCAAGCAGAAAATATGGTGTTGTCATACGAAAAGGAAAACGTCTCTCATCTCCAGCACAACGCTTTATCAAAATACTGCATCAATCTTTTGAATAAAAATCTCCTAGATTAGTGTATTATAAATATCTCGGTCGCTTGCGGCCGAGATATTTATATATTTTATACTACACTTATTCTAATAGCTTAATTTCTATCTGACCTTTTTATCTACGGAGTTATCAATGGATCGCCACTTATCACTTTCTCAGGCAGCCCGTCTTATCGGTGTAAAACGCAAAGATGTGCAGCAAAAAATTCAACAAAATAAGCTCAGAGTGATGGAAGGTACGGTAGTACTTTCTGATTTAAAAAAAGCTTTTCCAGAGGCGCAGTATGAAGACAATACTATGTTGGAAAAAATGGAAAAAAATATTCGTGATGCAGTGCATAAAATGGCACAAAATGAACGGGAAGGTGCTCAGTTAGATGCCTTAAGTCGTCGCTTATTCAAGTTAAATGAAGAATTGGCTGATGAAAGAAATCGTGCCTCCCATATGGAAGAATTATTGGATGGTATGAGACAAAAATTTATGCAGATCAACCTTAGCCCAACTGAGAATAATCGCTTTCATGAAATAAAAACCTGGTTTAACGAAGCCTTAGTAGATCTTCAGGATGAAATTCATGTACCACCATTTCAGCAAATGGAAAAACAAATCCTGAAATTTATGCAGCCTCATGTCCGCCTGCTACCCAGTCGGCATAATTATATTTCTGATAAATCTGAAACCTTATTAGAATCTGCCCTACGCTCTGGCTTGTCCGTAGATTATGGCTGTAATGATGGCAAGTGTGGTAAATGTAAGGCTAAATTAGTGTCCGGAGAGGTAGAAAAAACTGCTCATCAGGATTATGTTTTCTCTGCCAGCGAAAAATCACAGAGCTATATATTAACCTGTTCAAATTCTGCACTGACAGATGTCACATTAGAGATAGAGGAAGCTGTCGGAGCTGATGATATTCCATTACAAACAATAAAAGCTAAAATTAAAAAAAGTGTGCAATTAAACGAGAATATTATTCAATTATCTTTACAATTACCACTTAGCCAACGTCTGCGTTTTCTTGCCGGTCAACATCTGGAACTAACACTGGATAATCATTATAGAGAAGATGGTAGTCTGCTGAATGCAGAATACTCCATTGCCAGCTGTCCCTGTGAACCACATAACCTGGAATTTCATATCCCTATAAAAGAAAATGAGCCATTTTCCAATATGCTTTTACAATCTTTAAATACAAATAAAAAAATGAATGAATCAATCACCTTAACAGGTCCTCATGGTAGTTTTGTACTAAATGAGGACTCTCCAAATTCATTAATTTTTATAGCCTGGGATACAGGTTTTGCCCCCATTAGAAGTTTAGTTGAACATGCGCTTTCACTGGAACAGGCAGAACACATCCACCTATATTGGATAACTTCAAAAGTAGAAAACCATTATTTAGATAATCTTTGTCGTTCCTGGAATGATGCTCTGGACAATTTTAGCTATACACCTATTTTATCAGAGCCAAAAACTGTAACCTTGGTTGAGACACTAATGCAGCATCTGCATGATGAACATAGCCATTTATTAAACTTTGACCTATATATTGCAGCACCTGCTCATCTCAATCAATTTATCAAACCGCTATTAATTTCTCATGGCATAAAAAGTGAAAACCTACACTTTGAAAGTACTTTTTATGGTGATGAAATCTTAGATTAAAAAAATTAGCAACTGATGAATAGGCATAAAATTAGTATTAATTGATCTCTATAGTAATACAGACATACAATCCTCCAAGAGAAGATGAGGACTTGATGACTATAGTGCCAGCATAAAGTTTGACGATATCATTGACGATGGATAGGCCCAGGCCATGTCCATCCACTGATTCATCAAGACGTGTTCCACGCTGAGTAATAGAGGCTAATTGTTCATCACTAATAGGCTGACCGTCATCCTCAACGATAATCTTAAGTTTATCTGACTCTATATTTTTATCTCTTTCATAAGCTCTATGAATAAAAATATTAATCTGACTATCTGCCCATTTGCAGGCGTTATCTAATAAATTACCTATCAATTCAAGCATATCTTCTCTATCAGCAAAAGGCTGAAGTGTATTTTCTACCTGTTGATTAATACTCAACTCACGGTGAGCATATATTTTAGTAACCACATAAACCAGATCAGGTACCTCTTTAATAGCATTAAAGCGTTGCGTGGAAATACCCTTGCCTGCTAAACGAGCTCGTTTCAGTTCACGTTTAATCAGTTGATTAATTCTTTCTAATTGCTCTTTTGCCTCAATATTATACCGACCAAAAGAATTATCATTGCTACTCTTATTTTTTTGATTCTGAGTTTTATCAGAGTACTGAAATAATAGATTTAGAGGTCCTTTAAGAGCATGGGATAAATTCCCCAGGGCATTACGTGATCGATCTAAGCGCTTTTCAAGTAAACCTAATAGGTGATTCACTTCCTGAACCAGGGGTAATATTTCTGTTGGGACATTTTCTGAAAGTTTGACTAACTCCCCCTCTTCAATATTTTCAATGTCTGAACATACAGATTCCAGACGTTTAAAAGAAAAGCGTAAGATAAGACTTTGTAGTAATAATAAAATAATTAAACCAATTAAAGACAAGATAAAAAAATATTTTTTAAATTTAAATTTTTCTGAATTAATTTGTGTTAAATCTTCTGCCAAAGCAATGGATATATGCAAATCACTTTTAATAAAGCCCATACTAATCTGCAACAATTTCTGATTATCAGGTCCTTCAGATATTTTTAATATTCGTTCCCCTGATTTCAACTTAGGAAGAATCAGTGTTTGATCCCATAAAGAACGTGAATTTATAATAGATATATTATTAAGTGCAATTACAAAATAGTGTCCGGAAAATGGCTGTTGATAAACCGGTGGCATTTTATCCTTGGGTAAAGTTATTTTATCAGCATCTACTTCTATGGCAGCCAACAGGCTTTCAATATCATGTTCAATACGTGAGCCAACAAACTCATGAGTTAAGTCATTCATTGATTTTTGACCTAAAAACCATAACAAAATAAACAGTAGAACTAAACTGAGTGAAATTCCCAAATGTAAACGATGCTCCAGTGATTTCATGCAATGCTATCCATAAAGATATAACCCTGTCCCCTACGTGTTACTATACACTCCTTGCCTAGTATATTTCTTAAACGTCTAATGTAAACTTCGATTAAATTACTATCCTTGTCAAAATCCTGATCATAAACATGCTCCACCAGTCGTGTTTTAGAAAGCACTTTGGAAGGGTTCAACATAAAATAACGCAATAACTTAAATTCAGTTGCGGTCAGTTGTAAGGCATCCTGACCTTCAATAAGCAGTTGTTGGCACTCTTCATCCAATTGAAAATTATCATATTGTAATACCTGCCCAGTCATATCATGGGTACGCCTTAATAAGGCCTGTATTCTCATAATAAGTTCTTCAACGTGAAAAGGCTTGCCTAAATAATCATCTGCTCCGGCTTTAAAACCATCAATCCTTTCATACCATGAATCACGCCCCGTCAGGATAATGACGGGAATTTTATTAGATTTTTTCCGCCAATTAGTTAACACCTCAATACCCAAGCGCTGTGGCAGCCCTAAATCAAGAATAGAAATATCATAGGACTCTTCATTACCCATGAACTCTGCATCAATACCATTATCAGCAATATCCACAGCAAAGCCTTTGCTAGTTAATTCTTTTTTTAAACTTTGTGAAAGTTCAATATCATCCTCAACCAGTAATAAGCGCATAAATTAATACTCACGCTCTAATTTTAAAACCTGAGCAGTTAAGGCATTGACTTCTATTTCCATCCCTATCCCTACGTCATTAATATATTCAATTTCATAAATAAATAACTGCTTATCTTGCTTGTGATGAATATGTTTCAACTCAATTTCAAGTATACGTTCAATGTGATGACTAGATAATTTTATCAGAAGATCTTCCAGAGAACTTATTTTTCCTGCATCTTTAAGTTCTATTATATTATGTTCTTCTTGATTTTCTTCCCTTTCATCAGCCATACAGGGCGACAATAATAATAGGATAAAAATAACAATAGAGGTACTTGCAAAACTAACAATTTAAGAGACTTTCTTAGCTGAATTGCTAATTTTCGAAGAAAACCCAAGCCAGATTTGTTATAATATGTTTGCGAACAAAAACAAAAAAGCTTTGAGTATTAGTATGTTAAGAGACACTTTAGCACAGAAATGGGAACAAATACAAGGCTC
>JAUJGA010000194.1:0-7374 GCA_042095675.1 Gammaproteobacteria bacterium | reverse complement strand
TGGCTATAAAAGCAGCTTCTAAAAAATGGACAATGCCCATTCGGAATTGGAAACCAGCATTGAATCGGTTTATAATCGAGTTTGAGGAACAGATAACTCCTCATATTTAAGGGGCAGTTACACAGTTAGGATTACACCCTCCCTTTTATGTGCAGAGAACGAACAGAGTTTACGCCTACTGTGCGAATCCATCATCATGGAAGTCATCTTATTATTTCATCTAGGCAGATCATATTTTAGTTGTTCGAATTTTACATAAAAATGGGATGAGAAATGTACCCAAATTAGCCGTTCATGGCAGTAGAACGGGACTAATCTGATTACTATTTTTGATTATCCAGCAGATATTCGTAAAGTCATTTATACGACCAATGCATAGAATCTTTAAACAGCGTTATACGTAAATCTGTTAAGACTAGGAAGCTATTTCCAAGTGACGATGCAGCACTCAAAGTGGTTTATTTGGCTATAAAAGCAGCTTCTAAAAAATGGACAATGCCCATTCGGAATTTGAAACCAGCATTGAATCGGTTTATAATCGAGTTTGAGGAACAGATAACTCCTCATATTTAAGGGGCAGTTACACAGTTAGGATTACACCCTCCCTTTTATGTGCAGAGAACGAACAGAGTTTACTCCTACTGTGCGAATCCATCATCATGGAAGTCATCTTATTATTTCATCTAGGCAGATCATATTTTAGTTGTTCGAATTTTACATGATAGTGCAGATATTCAAAGGTATTTAAAAAACTTAGAATACTGCTTTGTAGAGTTTATAGCTTGATGACATTCGGGCTCAAATAGCAGGAATAGGTAAAAAAGACTAGGTCAGCTCAGTTGAGTAAATTGCTTCTATCTTTTGCTCTTTCCTCATACCATGTACTATACACTTCATACTTTCTTTATGTCCATTGACTCTATCCCCTCCAGATAGTATGATTTTTTTCATATGATCAAGTTACCCACAACCCGTACCATAATGGCAGTGATTGCTGTTTTATTATTTCTCGTTTTTTTAGTCGCGATTCTGTTTGTTACTAACCTTTCGTTCTCTGTTTTTGAACAATTACAACAAAAGTCTGATTGGGTTATCTGGTCATATTCATTGGCAGTTATTCTTGTTTCTATGCTTTTTGGGCGAATTGTCTGGCGTTTACTCATAACAAAAAGTAAGCCATCAGGGCAAAGCCAGACAAAAATACTCTCTAATTATATGTATACAGTGACAGAACGTTTTGAAAACCTGGGCTTTGATGTTCCAGAACAATGCAAAAATACGGACTCTAAAAAAGATACAAGCTCTGATGCTGAAAAAAAGAAAAAACAAGCTCTGATTGATTTGAAATGGAAGGCTGAATTTGACGGCTCTCCTGAAGTCCTGGCTATACGGGCAGAATTAGAAGAATATAGTCGCCGTAAAACAAAGCAAACCTTATATATTGCTTTATTTGGAGATATAAGCAGTGGTAAAAGCTCTCTTATTAATGCATTAATTTCAGGTAATCAGCATGAAGAATCAGTACCGGTGATAGAAACCAGTGTGATTGGTGGAACCACCAGAGAGGTGAATCATTATCATTGGATGATGAGTGAAGTAGCGGATCAATATTATATTTTAACGGATATGCCCGGTTTGAATGAACGAGTTAATGAGTCGAATGATAAGCATTTATCAGAGCTGGATATTTTAGCAGCAGAAGAAGTACGTCGTGCTCATATAGTAATTTACTTATGTGATGGGGATTTAACGGCTAGTCAGTTTGATGAACTAAAGTCTATTATTTTATTATCTAAACCCTGTATCGTTGCCGTCAATAAATCTGATCGATATGATAAAGAAGAATTAAAACTTATTATTAAAAAAATAAAAATGACCTTGCAGGAATTTGTTACTGAGCTTAATAAGAACAAAGATCATGAGGATAATATTTCCAAGATAAAAGATGCAGATATTCCTGTTATCAGTATTAGTGCCGGCGGTACTCGTGAAATGATTCGTTTGACTCCCGACGGCGCAGAAGAACGCGTACAGAGGCCAATGAAAGCGGAGATTAAGCCGTTACAAAAGCAATTGTCACTTATGATGAACACTTATGGTGTGGATCAATTGGAGCAACTGAGAGAAAAGTCGGTGGCCAGCTTAATTAATGATAAATTAAATGAGTTGGATGCTATGTTTAAAAAGTCACAAAGTAGTCGCATGGTGAAGAGTTATACCAATAAGGCTATGGTGGCAGCATTGGCCACTATCAGCCCGGGGACAGATATATTAGTACAGGGCTATCTTGGTATTCATATGATCAAAGATTTATGTAAAATCTATGATATTCCAGCCAGTGATATTGATGCCAATCAATTAATTAAGCTGATACAATCACGCATGAAAAAAACATTGCCACTGCTGCTGGCTATAGCTGGAAATGGCTTTAAAGCTTTCCCTGGAGTGGGTACAGTGACAGGGGGCTTAATGCATGCAGTAGCCTATGGTATGATATTCGATACTTTAGGTCGTTCTGTCGCTAGAACTCTGGAAGTAACGGGAGAATTATCACCTGTTTTAGTGAGTGATTTGTACAAGGAAAGATTGAGTGAAAATATTGAGTCACGCACAAAAGACTTTGTCAAAATGGTCCTCAAACTCCGAAAAGATAATTAAGCTGACGGTTGATAAGTATAAAAAATTATCAAAAAAAAATATTGATGGGAAAAAGGATACTACTGTTGATAGTAATCAGAGTAGTGATGAAATAGAAGATACAGGTCTAAGTGGTGACAATCATCTGGAGATTGCCAAGGAAAGTTTATCTCATTTATTAGATGATAAGCGGGTACCGGAGGAAGTACGTGAGTCCTTACGTGATGACTTCCAACAAGTAGAAAAAATGTTGGAAAAAATTGAGCAGGAACATATTCATATTTCTATCCTGGGGCGTGTCAGTGTTGGTAAATCCTCATTATTAAATGCCTTAATTTGCGAAGAACAATTCTCTATTAGCCCCCTGCATGGTGAAACCAAACAGAATAAATTTTCTAGCTGGCATGAATACGAAGATGGTGTTGTTTATTTCATTGATACTCCCGGTATCAATGAAATAGATGGTGAACAGCGAGCTAAAATGGCTCATGATGTGGCAGCGCGATCAGATATTATTTTGTTTGTGGTTGATGGTGATATGACAGAAACTGAGTATCAGGCTTTAACACAACTGGTGGCTGAGTCAAGACAGATTGTACTGGTTTTAAACAAGGCTGATCGCTATACACAGTCTGAAAACAAAACATTATTAAAAAATTTAACTGAAAAAACTAAGGGGCTGGTAGCGGCTGAAAACATTGTACTGGCTACATCAAGAAGCACTTCAAAACAATATATTCTAGTTGATGAAGAAGGAAATGAAACTGAGACTATAAAAGAATTTCCTGCCGATGTTGCCGAATTAAAAAGCTGCCTCTGGTCAATTGTTAAGGATGAAGGTAAAACATTAGCAGCTATTAATGCCAGTTTATTTGCCGGTAGCTTATCTGATCAAGTGGCAAATAAAATCATGTTGATACGTAAAGATGTGGCAGAAAAAATTATTCATGCCTATTGTATTTCCAAAGGGGTTGCAGTGGCTGTGAATCCCATACCCATTACAGATTTAATGGCTGCGGCTATTATTGATGTGACTCTGGTTGTACATTTATCCAAACTATATAATTTGCCTTTGACCAAAAAAGAGGCGGGTGAATTAATTACCACGATTGCGGCACAAATGGTGCTATTAGTCGGAACAATATGTGGAATCTATGCTGTTTCCAGTGTTCTAAAACTAGGCACGGGAGGTTTATCTACTCTTTTAACGGCTTCTGCTCAGGGTTCTGTAGCCTATTATAGTACCTTAGTGGTGGGTAAAGCGGCACAAAACTATCTTAAACAGGGTAAATCATGGGGTAAATCAGGAGCAAAAGAAGCAGTACAATCTATTTTAAACTCATTAGATCGAGATTCAATTATGAAGCAGGCAAAAGGTGATATAATGGATCGTTTAAAAGCTGGAATGTAGTGTTTCCTTTAATTGAGATTCGTTGATTGATATTATGAATAAAATTGAAAAAAAATTAATAACAATTTTTGCAGACTTAGATGCAGATGATCAAACTTCTTTGACCGCCTTTGCTGAGTTTTTATTAGATAAAGCAAAAAAAGAAGGCAGTTACCAACTTGAAGAACAAATTATCATTGAAATTTCCAGACCCAAGGAAGAAAAAGTTGTTGCTGCAATTAAACGCCTATCAGCAACTTACCCCATGTTGCCCAAAGATAGTTTAATGAACCATACAGCCTCTTTGATGTCAGAGCATATTTTAAAGGGACGAACAGCAGTGGAAATTATTAATGAATTAGAAATATTATTTAAAAATAGTTTTGATGAACACAATAATTAAAGGCTTGTATTAATGCTAGATATCCTTAATAACTGGTTTAAACGACACTTTTCAGATCCTCAGGTGGTCTTTCTGGTGGTTTTTTTAGTGCTTTCATTTGGTATAGTTATATCATTTAATGATACCCTAATACCACTTTTCTCTGCTATTGTCATTGCTTATTTACTAGAAGGGATCGTGGCTATTCTGAAACGTCTTATTAAGCATAGGCTGACTTCAGTCATCATTGTTTTTGTGGGGTTTTTAGCGGCTTTAATGGTTACATTTTTTGTTATTACGCCACTTTTATGGGATCAGATTACAGATCTGATAAAAGATACCCCAAAATATATTGAACAGGGCAGGCAGCTTTTATTACGTCTACCGCAAAACTATAGTTTTATTTCAGAACAATCCATTATTGCTGTTATTTCTCAGATTCAATCCGAAGTAACATCTATGGGTAAATCAGTATTAACTTTTTCTCTGAATTCTATTCAGGGTAGTATCACCGTTATGATTTACTTGATTTTAGCTCCGCTGTTGGTCTTCTTTTTTCTAAAAGACAAGCAGCCAATTCTTGATTGGTTCCTGAATTTCTTTCCTGAAAATACACAATTATCTACCCATGTATGGAAAGAAATGGATCAGCAAATTGGTAATTATGTACGCGGAAAATTCTGGGAAATTACTATTATTTCTGCTATTTGTTTTACTACATTTACCTTTTTAGGTTTAAAATATTCCCTACTAATTTCACTTCTAGTGGGTTTATCAGTAGTGGTTCCCTATGTTGGTGCAACTCTTGTGACAATTCCAGTTGCTTTGATTGCATTTTTTCAATGGGGCTGGAGCACAGATTTTGCCTGGTTAATGTTCGCCTATGGTATTATTCAAGCTCTTGATGGCAATGTGATTGTACCTATACTCTTTTCTGAGGTAGTAAACCTCCATCCTGTGGCTATTATTGTGGCAATTTTATTCTTTGGTGGTTTATGGGGCTTTTGGGGAATATTCTTTGCAATTCCCCTAGGTACATTGGTAAATTCAGTCCTCAGAGCATGGCCATCAGTCTCTGGTGAAGAAGAAATTATTGTTGTAGAAAGCTAATATGTTGAACTATCATCCCCTTTCCCCCTGGAAGAGGGCTAGGGTGAGTATTCTCTTTATTATTTGCTTCTATTTGTTATCTTCAAACATAAATGCAAGCTCTCAACTTTCTAACTGGCCCTTCACTTCAGGTGAAACACTACATTATAAAATCAGTTATCAAGGCTTATTAACCTCCTTTGTCTGGTCTGACCTGGCAGATGTTAAGCTTAGCTTTCTCACCTATACAAAACTACCAGATACATTATCAAATAACAATAAATTAGGACATCAATTTATTGTTAATATTAATACAGAACACTATCTAAAATCTGAACTAATTCAACCTGTTCGCTATTCATATATAGCAACAACAGACACGGTTTTAGAAAAAACATTATTAGTAGAAAAAATTGATCTGGGAAAGGCTAATCGCCATGAATTTTTATGGTTGGATTGGCAGGTCAAAGAAACACATTTGTTTGAAGTGAATGAAAATGTTTCACCAGCACAAAATCAGAAAATTCCAATTTTTTTTAATAATATGCAATTATCAGCTGCTCAAAAAACTCAGTTAGTTTATAAAGAATCGGGTGATAAAATTTCTCATGAAAATATACTCGATCCCTTATCCTTGATTTATTACTTACGTACCCAGGATAATATTGAAGAGAGTGAGAAATTTATTGCTGTTTCAGATAATATCAGAAAATATAAAATTAAATTTATGGGAAAAGAGACTCTGGAATTAAATGATCAGAAGTATCAATCAAAAAAATATAAAATTCAAACTAATGAAAATAAAGATAAATTTTATTATGTCTGGCTGACAGATGACAAGAAAAAAATACCACTTCGTTTCTCAATGGCTGCACCGCTAGGGCATTTGAGTATTAATATGGTAGATAATAAGTCTGATTAGTTATTTTATTGTGTGCTTTAAGTCTATTATACAACCAAATGGGACATTCTGGAATAGTCTTAAAAATTCACTTCGGTGTGTAGGTTGTACCTCAGGAGGACGCTCAAGTACGTCCATGTAACGCTCAACCTCGGCATCCATGCCTCGAAAAGCCTCCTGAGCCACAACCTACACACCAAATTGCTCTTACGTAATATTCCCTCACTGGAGGCGAAAGATCAAAAGAAAAGCCAGAGCAAAATCAAAAGATATAAATTCCCGCTAAGATCATGCGGGAATGACGGAGTTTTTTGCTACTGCTTTAGCTCCTTCCACCTGTCTTTTTAGGGGGAACAGGATAACTACTGTGTAAACAAATTAGTAAAAGGTTGGGATGGGGGTAGCTTTTGCTCTTTCACCCAAAGTGAGGATAAATACTAAAGTGGACCCTATCTTCAAGACAAGTCAGTTAAAAAATAAGATATAAAATATCCATCGTTAATATGCTCGCTTTTATGCAGCCAATTTTAGTTCTGAAACAACTTCTGTCATCATGCCATATGCTTGAGCAGGTGTTTTTCCATCATGTGCCTTGTGTGGCCTTTCATAATTATAAAACTCAAAATATTCCTTTAGAGAGCTTTTTAGCTCGTCAATACTTTGATAATATTTAAGGTAAACTTCTTCGTATTTCACACTTCTCCAAAGGCGTTCAATCATAATATTGTCCATTGCTCTGCCTTTTCCATCCATACTGATTTTTATATCATTTATTTTAAGAAGGCCTGTAAATGCTAGACTTGTGTATTGAGCACCTTGATCCGTATTAAATATTTCTGGTTTTCATGGCGCCGTAATACGGTTTCCAGACTGCTGATACAAAAGCTTTCTTCCATCGTGGTTGATATCTCCCAGGACAGTACAAACCGACTATTCCAGTCCATAACAGCACTCAGATAGACAAAACCATGTGGC
>JAUJGA010000193.1:0-8263 GCA_042095675.1 Gammaproteobacteria bacterium | reverse complement strand
TTTATTGCACTAATACAAACAGGTCATTTTTTCTCTAAGATTGTATATAATTTCTTATTATTCAATAATTTTCATCTATAACATATTGTTTTTACAAATATTATATTTTCTTAATATGGCTGAGCTTTGTAAGTAATCAGGAAAAAATATGATCGTCATTTTAAGAAAAACTCGAAGCACTATTTCGGGCCCAATGTTGACTGGCATTTATTTAAGGCTCAGGGGATCGCCGAGTCAGGTTTAAATGCAAAAGCAAAGAGTAAAGTAGGTGCCAAGTGAATTATGCAGATCATGCCTACCACCTATACCAAAATTAAAAGCAAAAAAAACACTATGGCAATATCGAAGAACCTCGCTGGAACATCACTGCGGCTATTTATTATAATCGCCAACTATATAAGCGTTGGAAGAAAAAAGAAATTCCTGTAGATGAACGAATAAATTTTACTTTCGCCAGTTATAATGCAGGATTTAACCGGGTATTAAAAGCAAGAAAAAAACTCAGAGCAAAAAAGAATGAACATCCTGACGCAGTAAAAAACTGGGATAAAGTATCAGCCCATACTCCAAGGGAAACACGTAATTATATTCGCAGGATTGCTCATTTAATGCAGACCAAAGCAAAAGCAAACTAAAAGCACTGAGCAAAACTTAAAAGTTGCGTGCGATCAAACTCATTTTATTGACTGGATATGGGATGGGGATAGTGACAATATGACCACTTCCCGGGGCTACTTCCATTGACTCACCTTTTTGATTTTGAATACACTCCAGTGTAAACAGATGATTGCCCTCAGGTACAATAAGCTCCAGAGTATCTCCTACAGAAAAGCGATTTTTTACATCAATGACAGCAGTCTTATCAGCTTCATTAAACTCAATGACCTCACCAACAAATTGTTGGTTCTTGCTGGTTGAATGATTATCCAGATAATTCTGGTATTCGTGGGTGTGATGTCGCTCATAAAAACCATCGGTATAACCACGATTAGCCAGACTATTTAAATCTGCATAAAGTTCATTATTAAATGCTTCTCCTCTACTCAGTGAGTCGATTGCATGGCGATACACATGTGCTGTTCTTGCTGCATAATAGTGAGATTTTGTCCGGCCTTCGATTTTCAGAGAATCAATACCGATATTCATCAAACGCTCAACATGTTCCAATGCTCTTAAATCCCTGGAATTCATGATATAAGTGCCATTTTCATCTTCTATAATAGGCATATATTCACCCGGACGTTCTGCTTCTTCAATCAGATAGGTCTTATCTGCATCAGGATGACGCTGCAATTTGCTATCATCAGGAAAAGCTTCCGGGGAGTTCATGGCAGCAAAGGGATCAAAATCAATTTTTTTTGGAGTGACCTTTTCAACATCACCGGTGACATTTTCTTGTGAATCATGTACTTTATATTCCCATCGACAGGCATTAGTACAAGTGCCCTGGTTTGGATCCCGATGGTTAAAATAACCGGAAAGCAAACAACGTCCGGAATAAGCAATACATAAGGCACCATGTACAAATACTTCTAATTCAATATCAGGACATTGCTGACGAATTTCTTCAATTTCATCCAGAGAAAGTTCACGGGATAAAATCACCCTTTCAATTCCCATAGATTGCCAAAATTTAACTGCTGCATAATTCACGGTATTCGCTTGCACTGAAAGATGAATACAAGCTTCCGGCCAACGTTCCTTAACCATCATTATCAGTCCAGGATCCGCCATAATTAAAGCATCAGGCTTCAGAGCAATAACCGGAGCAAGATCCTCCATGTAGGTTTTAATTTTAGAATTATGAGGAATAACATTGGAAGCTAGAAAAAACTTCTTGCCCTGCTCATGAGCTTCTGCAATACCAATTTCAATATTTTCTACGGTAAAATCATTATTTCTTACCCGTAAACTATAACGAGGCTGACCCGCATAAACAGCATCTGCACCATAGGCAAAAGCATAACGCATATTTCTTAGCGTACCCGCGGGTAATAATAACTCAGGTTTTTTGATAGACAGATTATTTGCAGTATTATTCAGTATATTTTTCATGATATTAGTCAATATTTCATTCAGATTAAATAAAATTATGTTTAATTATACCTTTTTTAACTTGTTTATGTGCTCTATTTATTAGAAAATGCAGGGTTATAAAAAAACAAATGTAATTCTTAGGATAATAATAATGCCATCTGTAAAAAGTTTTCTTTTCTCTATACTGCTGAGCCTTTGTTGCATATCACTCAGCTTTGCCAATACCGTACCTAAACCACAGAGAATATTGGAAGAAATGTCTAAAGAAATGCTGCAACTTTTTATCGAAAAGTCTGATGACATTCGCAAAGATCCTGAAATTGTCCACACATTAATTCGTCAACATCTTATTTCAAAAATCAACTTTAAACTCATGTCTCGTTGGGTTTTAGGCAGCAATTGGAAAAAATCAACTCCTAAGCAACAGCAAGAATTTATAGTTGTTTTTAAAGAACTAATCATTAAATTTTATTCTAAAGGTCTGATTGAGTATTTATCTAAACAGGAATTAAAGCCAGATCTCATTAGCTTCAAACCTTTTGCTGGAAAAATCAAAGGGAAGTACACAACCATTCGATCTTTGATCAATTCACCCAGTGGTGCTGAGCCTATTAATGTCAACTATGATATGTATCATAATAAAGCCGGGCAATGGCAGGTTTATGATATTTCTATAGAGGGAATCAGTCTGGTGACATCCTATCGTTCAAGCTTTAAGAAAATAATTAAAGAACAGGGTATGGATGCCTTATTATCCCAATTACGTGATAAAACTTTAAAATTGAATGAGCCAGCGATTGCAAGCAACAAGACTCAATAAATCTAGCTTATTCATTTTCTAATTCTTTTATTTTTCTAGTCAGAGTATTACGCCCCCAGCCTAATAGCTGGGCAGCATCCTGTTTGCGCCCACCGGTATGTTTTAATGCAACATCAATCATAATGCGTTCAATATCAGGCACTAAATTTGCCAGAGTATTTTCTGCACCTGAAGATAATTGCTTATTCAACCATAATTTAAGTGCACTTTCCCATTGATTCGGATTCAGTACATCACCCGCACTTGCTTCAATCTTATTTTGTAATTCTGGCGGCATATCTTCAATATGCACCACCTGTGCTGGAGACATTACCGTCAACCACCGACAGACATTTTCTAACTGACGTACATTACCCGGCCAATTTTGTTGCGATAAAAAGATTTCACTCTCATTATCCAGAGTTTTCTTTTCTACATTTAATTCATGTGCCGCACGATTTAAAAAATATTTGGCCAATAAGGGAATATCCTCTTCCCGTTCACTTAAAGAAGGGACATGGATGCGTATGACGTTAAGACGATGAAATAAGTCTTCACGAAACAGACCTTCGTCTACTCTTTGTTCCAGATTTTGATGCGTTGCTGCAATAATTCGAACATCAACTTTAACCGGCTCACGTCCCCCTACCCGATAAAACTCACCATCTGACAATACTCGAAGAAGACGGGTTTGCAATTCTGCAGGCATATCACCAATTTCATCAAGAAATAATGTGCCTTTATCAGCCTGTTCAAAACGTCCCAAACGTTGTGTCTGAGCCCCTGTAAAAGCACCCCGTTCATGACCAAATAATTCAGACTCTAATAAATCCTTGGGGATAGCAGCCGTATTCAAGGCGATAAATGTTTGTTCAGAACGAGGACTATGACGATGTAATGCCTGGGCAACTAATTCCTTACCCGTCCCTGATGGACCATTGATTAATACCGTAATATTAGAACGCGATAATCGACCGATGGCACGAAAAACCTCCTGCATAGAGGCTGCCTCTCCAATAATTTCAGGCATAGCTTGCGAGCTTATATTATCATCAGGTCGAGATTTTTTTGCTTTTCTTAAGTTGAGAGCACGCTGTACTAACTCAACAGCTTCATCAACATCAAAGGGTTTTGGCAAGTATTCAAAAGCCCCCCCTTCATAGGCTGAAACCGCACTATCCAGATCAGAATGTGCTGTCATAATAATCACAGGAATCTGTTTATAATCATCCTGTAATTTTTCCAATAAGCTAAAACCATCCATACCCGGCATGCGAATATCAGTCACAATCGTATCAGGCTGACTATTTTTTAATGCCTTTAGAACAAGTTCTGTATTTTCAAAAGTTTCCACATAAATATCTGTAGATTTAAATGCTTTTTCCAACACCCAGCGAATAGAGCGATCATCATCAATAACCCAGACAGTTTCTTTTAACATAGTATTTTTTGTACTCTTATAGATTTATTCATATGTAGATTAATATTGTAACTACTCACTCTAAAATTAACAAAAGTCTTATGGGTGCTTGTTTTTAGTACTTAGAACTGTCTGAGCGTAGTGACTTATTGTAATAAAAAGTCTAAGTTCTAAAAATAAGTGAGCATAAGGTTCAACTATTTTTTGTTAGTAAAAACGCTAAGGAGTTACGATTTATTTAGGTTTATAATTCCTGACTAATGGGCAGCAAAATAGAAAATACTGTTTTTCCATGCTTACTTTGGCACTCAATAATGCCACTATTCTGGCTAATTAAAGACTGTGCAATAGATAAGCCTAATCCAGTACCAGTAGCCCTTCCTGTAATCAAAGGCATAAATATGCGTTCCTGCATTTGCTCAGAAATCCCGGGGCCATTATCGATAATATCCATTTTTATCACTAACTTATAACGTTTATGAGCAATATTAAAATGTCTTAACACTCTTGTTTTAATAATAATTTTATTTTCTTGTTCTATAGAAGACTCTTGTTCTGAAAGTGCTTGTGCTGCATTACGAACAATATTTAAAACTGCTTGAATTAGATGTTCAGGATCAATTTTTATTTCTGGAATACTCACATCATAGTCAAAGAAAATTTCTACATTGCGACTCTTATCAGTCTTAAGAAGACTACGCACCCGCTCCGTGACAGAATGTATATTAACCATAGTTTGATTGGGTAGTTCATTAGGACCCAGCATTCGATTAACCAGATTCTTAAGTCGATCTACTTCACCTATAATCACTTGCGTGTACTCACCCAAATCAGGGCTATCGGGTATTTTATCTAACTCTTTTTCTAGCAATTGAGCTGCACCACGGATGCCGCCTAAGGGATTTTTAACTTCATGTGCCATACTAAGCAGTAGTGCTCGAATAGTTTCATTTTGAGCCAGCAGGTTTTCTTCCTTAGAAATGCGTATATGCCTATCAAGTTGATTAAACTCGAGTAATATTTGTGTTTCAAGATCTTTTGTTTGAATAGACTGAACGGTTAGATCCACAATAATACTATTTTCATAGAGTTGCAGTGATGTCTCCCTGCGCGTAAAGGGGTGGTTGGTAGCAAGAACGCCTTTAATCGAATTGATAATAAAATCATCATTGGGAATTAATAATTCGATGGGTTTTTCATGGATTTTTTTTATACTGACTCCCAGCAATATTTCTGCAGCTGGATTCAGACAAAGTACAGATAGCTGATCATTTAACAAAACAACTGCAGTATCGAGATGATCGAATATATCAGCAGCCTGAAATGATTCATTATAAGTTTGATTTTTTTTACTTTTCATTCAATTTTATATTTAAAATATGTATAGATAAGTAACAATTGTTATTTACAATTGCAAAAATCAAACCAATAGTATTTTTTTCTTCATAGAGAGACAAAAGTCCTTAAACATAGCTTTCTAAAGCATATTTCTAAACTATTAAGGTACTTGAAAAACTAACAGATTTTATGCTTTTAGCTTCCCCTTTTTTCAAAGGGGGGTTAATAACTATAATACTATCAATAGATTAAATCATTTAAAGCCAACCCACTCAATCCCCCTTCTAAAGAATGGGGAGGCTGAGAGCAGTTTTGCAAGTACCCCTATTATTACTAATTACGAGAATTAATATGAAACATAATAGTGCATATAAAAATATTTGCACCATTATAATACATTACTGATAGATTATGTCTATGCTTTTAATATAATCAAATTTCTCCACTGCACTAGAAAGACACTTTTTCAGCTCATCATTATTACTAGATTCAGCAAATGAAAGGATTATTTGTATACTGACCTGACCATCAAGATAATGAATGGTCATATTTTCAACCTGACCACAAAAAGATTTTAAATCTTTTAATATCTTATCTCTAAGGGGTAAATGTGAGGAGCTGGCACTATTTTCATCATCTTCCGCATCAATATGAACCAGTACTTGTGAAATATCAGAAAACTCATTAATCAGCTTATGGCTGACTTCATCACTGATCCGATGTCCCTCTGATACACTCAATTGAGGTGCAACCTGTATATGAACATCCAATAAAGATTCCGAACCCATTTGCCGAGTACGCAGCATATGCATATGTAAAACTCCTGGAATATCATTGATGCGGTTTTTAATAGACTCAACCTTATCCGGATCCAAACCTTTATCCACTAATTGATCAATGCTTTCTTTGGCAATATCCCAACCGATTTTTGAAATCATCACTGAAACAATGACTGATGCTGCTGCATCCAGATTAGCAATACCATAGATGCTTCCTCCAATTCCTATTAATACAACTATGGAAGAAATTGCATCACTGCGATGGTGCCATGCATTGGCTTTTAAAATGGTTGAGTCGAGCTTTTTGGCATAAACTAATGTGTATTGATATAAGCCTTCTTTAGACAGTACAGAAAATAGTGCTACCCATAGTGTTATGGAGCTTGGAGTGGCAACATCACCATAGGAGATACGGTCTAAAGCATCAATAACAATACCGACACCAACCGTGATAAGAATACCACCTAAAACAGCAGCAAAAGCAGTTTCAATACGGGCATGCCCATAGGGATGATTTTCATCAGGAGACTGACTGCCATGTTTAGCTGCAATAACAACCATAACATCACTAAGAAGATCGGAGAAAGAATGGATCCCATCAACGACTAAGGCATGAGAATGTCCAATATAACCAATGACAATCTTTAATATGGAGAGAATAAAGTTAACTATCGCACCGAAAATAGTCACTTTAGTTGTAATACGATAACGCTCGTCGGGACTAAACTTTTTAGAAACTACTTGCTCTGATAACACTTCAGACATAATAATCATTCCCACTTAGGATAAATGACTAATCATACTGTTAATCCATAAAAAAACCAATAGTCGTTTTGGTTAATTTATTGTTAATTAAGTCCGTTGCTTAATTGCTATTGCTTCCAACTCAGATATCGGCATGGGTCTGCCATACCAATATCACTGCACCGTTGGACAACCAATGGCTTTACGTAACTCTTGATTTGAAGCTTTATATCTGACTCTATCAAACAACATTTTCTGAAAACTATAAATTTGGGAAAATCTTTCAGACATTGGACGTGAGTGAAACCCACTTACACTTTGAAACTCCAAAGGCTTCTCTAGATTGAACTCAGGTTCAACCCTATCTTGATACTGATTAAATAGAATCCCTTTTCCTGATGGGTATGGAGGAGTAGTATGATGAACCAAATAACTATCTGAAATACTATAATCACCAATAAAACCAGACTGAAATGCTCCTGTTGTATCAGGCTGCATTATAGGTTGATACAGATGAATAGATGGCTTAATTATTCTTGTTCGCATTAGAGGGTGCATGACTCTGTGTTTGATCTGAAAATCTGACATAAGCATTTTTCCAGCATTTTCACCATCAAGTAATATTTCCATTTTTCTGGGATATGGAAAACCGCACCTTAAAGTGGACCCTATCGTCAAGACAAGTCAGTTAAAAAATAAGATATAAAATATCCATCGTTAATAGGCTCGCTTTTATGCAGCCAATTTTAGTTCTGAAACAACTTCTGTCATCATGCTATATGCTTGAGCAGGTGTTTTTCTATCATGTGCCTTGTGTGGCCTTTTATAATTATAAAACTCAAAATATTCCTTTAGAGAGCTTTTTAGCTCGTCAATACTTTGATAATCTTTAAGGTAAACTTCTTCGTATTTCACACTTCTCCAAAGGCGTTCAGTCATAATATTGTCCATTGCTCTGCCTTTTCCATCCATACTGATTTTTATATCATTTATTTTAAGAAGGCCTGTAAATGCTCGACTGGTGTATTGAGCACCTTGATCAGTATTAAATATTTCTGGTTTTCCATGGCGCCGTAATGCGGTTTCCAGACTGCTGATACAAAAGCTTTCTTCCATCGTGGTTGATATCTCCCAGGACAGTACAAA
>JAUJGA010000192.1:0-2223 GCA_042095675.1 Gammaproteobacteria bacterium | reverse complement strand
AATGTGGAGCAAAGAAGTACTGCACTTTAAAGAATTGTAATCTTTACCAGTGCAATCACTGTCACCATCAAACTTCAGCAACAAGTGGAACTATTTTTGACAGTACTAAGTTACCCTTAAATAAGTGGTTATTAGCGATTCATCTTATGACACAAATGAAAACAGCCATATCAGCTTCAGAGTTAAAGAGACAACTGAAAGTCAGCTACAATACAGCTTGGAGTCTAAAACAAAAGATCATGCAAGTAATGAAAGAACGTGATGATAGCAAGCCTTTATCGGGCATTATTCAAATTGATGATGCTTATTTGGGTGGTGAACATCGTGGAGGTTCCAGGGGGCGTGGTTCAGAAAACAAAAAACCATTTGTTGCTGCTGTTTCAACTGATGAATATGGCCATCTAATAGCAATGAACTTGAATGTTCTCAAAGGTTTTTAGCTAGAAGAAATAAAAAGATGGGCTCATGATCATTTGATGCCAGGAAGTAGAGTTTACTCTGATGGACTCAATTGCTTTCCAGGCATTGAGAGTGCAGGTTGTATACACAAGCGACTAGTCACATGTGGAGGCGCTTCAAGTGTTGATAAGAAAGAATTTATCTGGGTTAATACCATGATAGGTAACGTTAAAAATTCCATGAGAGGCAGTTATCATTCAATAAACTCCAGGAATTTACCTCGCTATCTTGCTGAGTTTTGTTATCGATTTAACAGAAGGTTCAACTTAAGAGATATGATGCCAAGGTTTCTCTGTGTCGCAGTGAGAACACCTCCTATGAATGGGAACCTCCTGAAGATGGCGGAGATTTATGGGTAATCAAGAAAGATTTTGATTTTGACTATAAAACCATTGTGGTACGAAATGGTAAGGGTGCTAAGGATAGAGTGGTTACTTTTCCAGAGCCTATAATAATCCCCATAAAAAATCATTTTAAAATAACATATGAACAATATCAAAAAGACTTGGATGCTGGTTATGGTGGTGTTGAAATTCCTCATGCATTATCACTTAAATATCCAAATATTGATAAGGAATGGGCTTGGCAGTTTGCATTTTCATCCTTGAAATTATCAACTGATCCATATAGTGGCACTATTCGTAGACATCATTATAATGAAAGCACTTTACAGAAGGAGGTTAAAACAACTATCAGGAAATGTAAAATTTATAAAAAATCCAGTTGCCATACGTTTAGTCACTCTTTTGCTACTCATTTACTAGAAAGAGGTTGTGATATTCGCACAGTTCAAAAACAGTTGGTTCATAAGGATGTTCGTACAACATAGATTTATACTCATGTTTTACAACGAGGTGCTAATAGCATAAAAAGTCCACTTAATGATATTTTTATGTGAGTATTAAGGCTTTTTTGGAGAGATTTCATTGTACTAATAATCATTTGAATAGCTGGAAATTAATAGTGGAGTGTTAATTAAGGTTACTCTCGATTCTGCCCGAAACAGGGTGATAACTGGCAGATGAGAAAGTCTTTCAGCATTCTATTTTAAATATTTTCAAATGGCAGCTATAGAGATAGATAATAATTATTCTTATTTGGTGGAAATTACTGCAATAGGTCAATATCATCACCGTCCTTAATTGGTGATATCTACAACACAATGGCAATAATTGTCAATATCTCTGCGATAATTAGAATAAGAAATGGTTTTGATAAAAGGCTAGTATTATGGCAACAATGAAGGTATCTCTCCCTAATCCCATGAAAGACTGGGTTGAAATACAGGTCAAAAGTGGACTGTATGGTAATGTCAGTGATTATATCCGTGATCTTATTCGCCGTGAGCAATAAGATCGGGAACAAATAAACATATTACAACAAGCCATTAGTAAAGGTATTGAAATTGGTATCAGTGATAGATCTATGCTCGATATTTTAAAAGAAGCACGTAAGAAAGCTTATTCCCTGAATGAACTATAAACTTTCAAAGGAAGCTGACAATGATCTGATTAATTTGTATCTGCACGGCTTTAACAGTTTTGGTGAAACACAAGCTGAAAAGTACTATTTTGAATTATAAGATTACATAAAACTACTCAGTGAAACACCTTTTATGGAGGGTGTAAAAATAAGTGTGTAACTGTTCATTTTTGTTAATATACCAAAAGGTAATAACTAATGAGCAGAATAATGGATCAAGAAAAACTAAAAGCGTTAGCAGAAGAACTTGCTAAAGATGTAAAAACACCTGAAGATTTGAGT
>JAUJGA010000191.1:0-7629 GCA_042095675.1 Gammaproteobacteria bacterium | reverse complement strand
TTGGAGCCATCTATTGATAAAGATGCCTTTCTTATTAGTGATAAAAACCATGCCTACCAGAAATTCTCAAGAGAAAACAATGTTACACATATCGGTCTCAAAAGTGGTATGCCAGATAAAAAAATAGCGCTTATCATATTTAGAACATCAATTCCTATCACAGTCGTTTGAAGGGATGGATGCAAAGATTTAATGGGGTTGCTACAAAATATTTAAATCATTATCTTGGGTGGCAAAGATCATTGGATCAGTTTAAAAATATAACGCCTGAACAACTACTCTTTAGCTCAGTAGGAGTTTACCAACACTTAACGTGAACAGATCCTAATTTTATAACACCGTGTAAAAAAGTAAGGGCATAGCTTCATCTGCCCATATTTGTATCATTAACCAGATTTTTGAGGAACCACACAAACGGTAAATTTCAGATGGTACAATTGACTGCCGACATTTTCCCAGCCCGTGGTCTTGAAACCAATATTGCCAAATTGTCCGGGATAATTCTCCGGTGCATCCATTTCATCTAATGCGTCTCTGAGATAAAAACTAGACTGGATTGGAAAGTCATCAGGGATATCTAATGCAACATTAAAATTCCCTCCATTACTGTTAAGTATAAAACTATTACCCATTATTTGATTGAAGGCTTTTTCCTTGTCTGAGGGCAATCCATTGATTGGGATAGCTGTATAGTCGTTATCAGCTTGAATAGCAAGCCTTAAACTATCTGCTGAGTTATTCCAGTCCATAGTAGTGATAGTAGCCAATTCACTGAAAAATAATGAAGTTTTAAAAGGAATATCAATCGTAGTATCCATAACAAAGCCATTTGGTATCATGACATAATCAATAAAAAGAGCAGGAATTTTTAGTCTCAAGAAGACTTTTGTATTATTTTCAGTGCGACGAATAATCCTTAAAAGGGCCTTTTTTAACAGCAATAAGTTGTGAATAATAGTCATCCTGAGTGCGTTTAAAGGGCAGGCCAAAGAACCGGCCAGTATGACGAATTTTCATCATATCTGTTATATCAGGTCCCCAGCCTGTTTGATCAGACAGACGCCAATGAAAGCGATCAAGAAAAAAGGGATAAGCTTTTGAAAATCCTATTTTATATATTGAACTGACGATTTCATCCTGCATATCATTATAATTAAGTGTTGTATTGTACTCTGAATCTGGCTCTGAATTTTCAGCATTCAGCTTAATATAGAGCCATTTTGATGCCACTCCTTAGCTAGTTTCAATAATAACTTCCAGTTCAATCAGTGTATATTGTTTTAATAACTTTGAAGAATAATCAACTCGCTCATTTAAATCTTTACTTCTGAAAAACAGTTCATCGTTATCTGCAATGGTATTTTTTTTCCCTGTAGAGGGTCTGTTTTTTTCATTTTTTTTATTAAAAACATAATGACCCTGTGTATCTTTTTGATCAATCTAAATACTATTTTTTGAAAACTTTCCTGTGAATAATTTAGTAGTGATATTTGTTTGATACTACGTCCTGACAATGAGGGTATTTGTGCTGCTGAAGTTATCACCAGGCTATTATCACCTGAACAAACTGAATTACTCCTGATAGTATAGGTTTCAATAATTTGTGAATGAAAAAAATTGCTTGATAAGAGTAAAAATAAGCCGAAACAAATACTATAATTCATTATTGCCTTCAGCTTCAAAGTAGCAGAGTTTTATGGGGAATCAAGAAAATCTATGATTAAATTCAGGCTTATACAATTTATTGCTCGGGAATGGCTTCATTCAGATATTGAAAGATCTGTCGTGCACTTTTTGGTGGTTTCTTAAGTTCAGTTTCTTTTATTGCATTTCTTTGTAATTGTCTTAATCTGGAACGATCCAGGTCAGGGTAATTATTTAATAATTGATTAATAGCTGAATCGCCATGGGAGAGTAATTGATCTCTATAACTTTCCAGTTTATGAAAATGTGCATTGCCTTCGACTGCCTGATTTTGATAGCACTCATATTTCTGGCGTATTTTTTCAGAGTCAGATTCACGCATTAATTTACCAATCAACTGTGCCTGACGCCGTGTGGCACTATTACTATTAATGTTTTGTGCCAGTAATAGGGCATCCATTAGTTTTTCATCCAGTTCAAAGCTTTCTAAAATAGATTTGGATAGTTTAACCAGTTTCCCACCTAATTTTTGTAATTCTTCAACATCGCGCTTTGCCTGTGATTTACTGATATAATGCTCATTAGTTTCATCATCCGATTGAAAAGAAGATTGTCTTTTGAAGTTTTTCTTTGCCATGCTGATTAATATACTCTTTTTATCTAATTTATACTATTTGGATTCCTGCAGGATTATACACGAATGACCAATACATCTGATAGCCTATCACACTCCATTTTATCTTTGGAACAATTATATAAAAAATGTGATCTTAAAAAACTAAACTTTGAGACTACAGAAGATTTACCTGAATTGGATGAAATTATTGGCCAGCAAAGAGCACTTACCGCCATTGAGTTTGGTATGGGAATGGATCATAAGGGCTATAACTTATTTATCCTTGGTTCTGAAGGTATTGGGAAAACTGCGCTGATTAAAAAGCTGCTAAAAAAGCATTATGTTAATTGTAAAAAACCCTATGACTGGTGTTATGTTAATAATTTTGATGATCCGCAGCATCCACGTTTTCTGCAATTGCCCATAGGTACTGCTAAGCCTTTAAGCGAGGCTATGGAAAAGTTAGTTAAGCTGATATCCTCCTTGATTACAGCAGCTTTTCAAAGTGAAGAATATACCTCACAGATACAGGCAATTGAAAGTAGTATTAATGAACGTGGTGATAAGGCACTCAATGATTTAATTGATCAGGCAAAAAAAGCAAAAGTAGCGGTGATTCGCACTCCTAGTGGTTATACTTTATCTGCCATCGTTGCAGGAAAAGTCAGTAATCTGGACAGTTTTAAAAAACTAGCCAAAAAGACACAAAAAGAATTTAATAAAAAAATAGATAAATACCAGGAATTATTACAGGAAACTCTGACGCAGGTGCCCTTATGGGAACAAGAGGGAAAAGAGCAATTAGATGCTTTGGATAAAGATATTGTTACCCAGTTGGTTGATTCAGCCATGGAAGATTTATTTAAGGATTTCGAACAATTTGAATTAGTCATTCAATATTTTACTGCCGTTAAGGATGACATTATCAATCATCTGGAAGAGTTTTATGAAGAAGATGTGCAAACCAAAGACAATGGTAAAAAGCGTAAACATATTAGTAAAACAGCGAGTTTTCATCGCTATCTGGTGAATGTATTAGTGGATAATTCTGAATCAGATGATATGCCAATTGTTTTTGAAGATAATCCTACCTATTCTAATTTGATTGGTCGTATTGAACATTTGGCTTATTATAATCCCAGAGAAAATGAACAGAATAAAACTGATGATGCCTTCGGTCTGGGTAATTTACTGACGGCTTTTACCTTGATTAAGCCGGGTTCATTGCATAAGGCGAATGATGGCTATTTATTAATTGATGCAGAAAAAATTCTGGTGAATCCTTATGCTTGGGAGGGCTTAAAACGTGCCATTAAATCATCCAGTATTTCTATAGAGCCACTGGATGAACTTCATAGTTTTTCCAGAAATGTGACACTTGAACCTGCTCCCATACCTTTAAAAATTAAGATTGTGTTAATTGGTGATCGCCATATTTATCACCTATTAAAGAAAAATGATACAGAATTCAATAAGTTATTTAAAGTCAATGTGGATTTTTCAGAAGAAATGGATCGCAATGATGAGATGACTATCCAATATGCACGTCTAATTGCTGATGTGCAGCGTCAGGAAAAATCTTCTCCTATAGATCGTTCAGCAGTAGAACGTATTATTGAGCAGAGTTCAAGGCTAGTTGATCATGGTGATAAAATTTCATTACATATGGGAGACCTGAGAGATCTCATTCTGGAAGCACAATATTTTCAGCAAAAAAGTAATCATAAAGAAAGTAATATTACTTTAGATGATATCAATAATGCTATTAAAGCACGAATTTATCGTATGGATCAGTATCGGGATAGTTTATATGAAGAAATAATCAAAGGAACGGTGTTAATTGATACGAATAATACTAAAGTAGGACAGGTGAATGCCTTATCAGTATTGCAAATTGGTGAATTTGCCTTTGGTCAGCCATCCAGAATTACGGCAACAGTGAGGGTGGGTGACGGTCATATCGTTGATATTGAGCGAGAAGTGGATCTTGGTGGCGATATTCATAGTAAGGGAGTAATGATTTTATCCTCTTACCTGGGACATCATTATGCCAAGGCCTGCATGCTGTCTTTAGATGCCAATCTGACTTTTGAACAGTCATATGGACAGGTAGATGGTGATAGTGCTTCGGTGGCAGAGCTTTGTGCTTTATTGTCTGCAGTTTCAGAAATACCGGTTAAACAATCAATCGCTTTGACGGGTTCTGTGAATCAATTAGGGGAAGTTCAGGCTATTGGTGGTGTCAATGAAAAAATTGAAGGTTTTTTTGATATTTGTAAGCTTAGAGGTTTAACTGGTCAGCAGGGCGTTTTAATTCCTAAAAGTAATATTGTTAACATGATGCTTAAGGAAGAGGTGCTTGAAGCGGTAAAGAATAAAATGTTTACTATTTATAGTATTGAACATGTAGATGATGCCCTGAGCCTATTGATGGGAATAAAGGCTGGTAAGCTAAATAGTAAGAAACAATACCCTAAGAATTCAATTAACTATAAAATTCAAACTAATATGGAAAAATACTCGACAATTAAGCATGCTGAACAGCATAAATATGATAGAGAATCTGATGAAGCTTAGAGCTTGAACTGCCCTCTTTGTCAATCATCTGAACATACTCTTTATTTTCAGGATAAAAGAGATTATTTTCGTTGTTCCAACTGTCAATTAGTTTTTGTTCCTCATCATCAGCGACTCAGCCTGATGGAGCAAAAAGATTTTTATGATAAGCATGAAAATAGTCCTGACGACATGTATTATCGTCGCTTTCTGAATCGCATTTTTCTGCCTTTATTAGAAAGTATTGAACCACATAGCTATGGACTTGATTTTGGTTGTGGTCCAGGACCTACACTATCAGTAATGTTTACAGAAGTTGGTCATAAAATGGCTATTTATGATCCCCTCTATGCACCGGACATGGCATGTTTTCAGCAATGCTATGATTTTATCAGTACCTCAGAGGTGATGGAGCATTGTCATCAACCAGGAGAAGAACTCAATAGACTTTGGTCCTGCCTAAAACTGAATGGCACTTTAGGTATTATGACTAAGCGTGTTATTGATAAAAATGCTTTTGCTCATTGGCATTATAAAAGTGATCTCACTCATATTTGTTTCTTTTCAGAGGAAACATTCCAATGGCTGGCTCAATTCTGGCAAGCAACTTTAGTCATTGCAGATAAGGATGTGGTGCTTTTGAAGAAAACGGTTTAACCTAGAAAATGCAGTGGACATAGCTACGAAACGTTCAAAAGTACTGTAGATAAAGGCTTTTACTGGATATTTTAGCTTTATTCGTAGTTATTCTACGGGTGAAGCCAAAATATTTATAAAATCTTTTAGGTGCAGTGCATTTGGGCGTTGTAGTAGAGGGTTACTGCGTTTTTTAGGTTTAAGACTCAAGTTTCTCTAAATGATGCCAGCGATTAATAATATTACAAAATAGTTCTGCTGTTTGTTCTGTATCATATTTTGCAGAATGTGCAGCATCATCATCCCACTCCATTCCTGAAGCCTGGCAGGCCCTGGATAACACAGTCTGACCATAGGCCAAGCCCCCTAAAGTTGCTGTATCAAAAGTACTAAATTTATGAAAGGGGTTGCGCTTTATCTTACAACGTTCGACTGCGGCATTAAGAAAATTAAGATCAAAGGTAGGATTATGTCCAACTAAAATTGCTCGACTACAGCCTGTGGCTTTAACTTCACTGCGTATAGGTTTAAAAATTTCTCTCAGGGCAAAGTCTTCAGCCTGATTCATCCTAAATGGATTGTAAGGATTAATGCCGGTAAACTTCAGAGCAGATTCATCCAGGTTGGCACCTTTAAAAGGCTCAATATTATAGGAATAGGTTTCATGACATTCCAGATCACCGGCTTCATTAATGCGTAATAGAGTGGCAGCCACTTCAAGTAAAGCATCGGTTTTATGGTTAAATCCAGCTGTTTCAACATCAATTACGACGGGTAAAAAAGTTCTAAAACGGGCAGCAATACCTGTAGCATCTTTTTGTTTTTGGGTTTGACTATTATTTTTTGACATACTTATATCTCATGAAGTTGGCTAAGTGCTTCTTGTTAGAGCTCTACTTTCCAATGAATGTTTTGACCTGCTCTAAGTGGTATGACATAGCCATCACCCAGAGGATACTGCTCCGGTACTACCCATGATTCACGCTTTAGAGTAATTATATCTGTATTAACTTTGAGACCATAAAACATGGGACCATTTAAACTGGAAAACTTTTCGAGTTGATCTAATGCCCCAGCTTGCTCAAATGCTTCGGCATAAAGTTCGATAGCAGCAAAGGCTGTAAACATACCGGCACAGCCACAACTATTTTCTTTATTATTTTGACTATGAGGTGCACTATCGGTACCCATAAAAAACTTAATATTACCGGAACTGGCAGCTTGAAGCAGAGCCAAGCGATGTTGTTCACGTTTTAATACGGGCAAACAATAATGATGAGGTTTTATACCGCCTACCAGCATATCATTTCGGTTCATTAATAAATGATGGGCGGTAATAGTGGCAGCAATGTTAGATGTGCCTTCACAAACAAAGTGAGCAGCATCAGCTGTGGTAATATGTTCAAAAACAATTTTTAATTCAGGAAAACTATTAATGAGAGGTTTGAGAACATTATCAATAAACAGTTTTTCCCGATCAAAAATATCAACTTCAGATTGTGTGACTTCGCCATGGACTAATAAGTGGAGCCCTAATAGTTGCATTTTTTCTAAAGCGGGATAACATTTTTTAATGTCGGTGACGCCTGCATCAGAATTAGTGGTTGCACCGGCAGGGTAAAGTTTAACGGCAAAAACAATGCCGCTATCATAAGCTTCCTGAATTTCTTCTTTAGTTGTATTATCTGTTAAATAAAGAGTCATTAATGGTTGAAATTTTTTGCTACCTTTCAGCGGTTCAGGAGTTGCGTTGAGAACTTCTTGTTGATAATCTTTTGCTAGTTGGGTAGTAGTGATGGGTGGTGTTAAATTAGGCATAATAATAGCCCGACCACATTGTCTGGTGGTGAAAGGGACAACTGACTTTAGGCTTTCTCCACTTCGAAGATGTAAATGCCAGTCATCAGGGCGTATGATTTTAATGGTAGAGATATTGTTGTTTGACACAAAAGTTTCCTGGAAAATAATTGATTTTAATGAGCCTCTTGCAAAACTCCAGAGGCTAAATGTTAAAAATACTCCTGTCACGGAGTGACCGATTTTTTTATGATACTTGTACAGTTTTAACCATATTTTCTCATCATACTTACAAAATTATCCATTATACTCGCATAGGTAAGACCTTTAAAACTAGAAACCTTATAAAACTAAAACTATTTTTTAAGTCTATGTGACAA
>JAUJGA010000190.1:0-12025 GCA_042095675.1 Gammaproteobacteria bacterium | reverse complement strand
TCTTCAGGTGTTTTTACATCTTTAGCAAGTTCTTCTGCTAACGCTTTTAGTTTTTCTTGATCCATTATTCTGCTCATTAGTTATTACCTTTTGGTATATTAACAAAAATGAACAGTTACACACTTATTTTTACACCCTCTTTTTATCATACACAATTTCTTTTATTTCAGCTTTAAAAATATATTATATATTTTTAAAGCTGAATGAATTTATATATCTATATTACTAACTGATAAAGCATTAGTTTCAATAAAATTTCTTCTTGGCTCAACATGGTCGCCCATTAAAGTAGTAAAGATTTCATCAGCTGCTACCGCATCTTCAATACGAACTTGTAGTAAACGTCTTACTTCTGAATCCAGTGTAGTTTCCCATAGTTGTTCGGGATTCATTTCACCTAAACCCTTATAACGCTGAATATGTTGTCCACGTTTAGATTCTTTAAATAACCAGGCATGTGCCTGTTCAAATGTATCTACTTGTAATTTTTTATCACCTCTTTGAACATAAGCTTCACCAGTAGTTAATAAGCCATCAAGTTGTTGTGAAAAGTTCATAATAGTATTATGCTCACCTGAATTAAAGAATTCCTTAGGTATAATAAATTCATGGGCTACTCCATGACGATTTTCAATAACTTCTAGCTGCTTATCTCCCTCTGACTTTTCATGTAATTTTATTACATAATTAAGTGAAATAGTTTCGTCAAAGTTAATTGCTTGATTAATATCTTCAATCCACTCATTAATACTTGCCTCATAAAGCTCACTAGATGATAATTTTCTAACTTTCATAATAGCCAAAAGAAAATTTTCATTATATCGTTTAGCTAATCTTTCTCTTATACCTGTCACAATAAGATAGTTTTTACTTAATTCTTCTAATGCAGTACCACTAATAGCAGGAACGTCTTCTGCAGGAAAGAGTGATGCTTTATCCAAAGCCAGCTGCAATAAATATTCATTTAATTCAGCATCATCTTTAACGTATTTCTCCTGCTTACCTTTCTTGATTTTATACAAGGGGGGTTGAGCAATATATATATGACCATTTTCTACTAATTCAGGCATTTGTCTATAAAAGAAAGTCAGTAATAAGGTTCTAATATGTGAACCATCCACATCAGCATCAGTCATAATAATAATACGGTGATATCGTAGCTTTTCTAAATTAAACTCTTCTTTACCAATACCTGTTCCCATCGCAGTAATCAAAGTACCAACTTCTGCAGAAGAAAGCATTTTATCAAATCTGGCTTTCTCTACATTTAGAATTTTACCCTTTAATGGAAGAATTGCCTGTGTTTTTCTATCACGTCCTTGTTTTGCTGAACCACCCGCAGAGTCACCCTCCACCAGGAATAGTTCTGATAATGCTGGATCTTTTTCCTGACAATCTGCTAATTTTCCAGGTAATCCTGCTATATCAAGTGCTCCTTTTCTTCTAGTCATCTCTCTTGCTTTTCTAGCTGCACTTCTAGCTCGTGCAGCTTCTACTATTTTTGATGAAATTGCTTTTGAATCTGTTGGATTTTCATCTAAAAATTCCTGTAATTTTTCACCCATTACTGATTCAACTACACTTTTCACTTCAGAGGAAACCAACTTATCCTTTGTTTGTGATGAAAATTTAGGATCTGGAACTTTAACTGATAAAACTGCTGTCAAACCTTCTCTACAATCATCACCTGTTGTTGCTACTTTTTCTTTCTTTGCCATACCACTATTATCAATATACTGATTTAACGTTCTGGTGAGAGCAGAACGAAATCCAGCCATGTGAGTTCCACCATCTCGTTGTGGAATATTATTGGTATAACAAGTAATGTTTTCCTGATAAGTATCATTCCATTGCAGGGCAACTTCAACATTAATATCATCTTTTTCATGAGAAAAATAAATAATATTATTATGTAAGGTTGTCTTATTTCGATTTAAATGTTCTACGAAGGATTTAATTCCACCAACATATTCAAAAACATCTTTTTTATCTACATCTCTTTCATCATTTAACTTAATACGAATACCGGAATTTAGAAATGAAAGCTCTCTCAATCTTTTTGCCAAAATATCATAATGATATTCTAAATCTCCACCAAAGGTTTCATCACTGGGTAAAAAATAAATTTCTGTGCCTGTACCCTCAGTATCTCCAATAACTTTCATTTCAGTAACAGGCTCACCCATTTCATAAAACTGCTGGTAAATTTTACCTTCTCTATGAATAGTCATTGTAAGGTTTTTTGATAAAGCATTTACTACCGAAACACCAACTCCATGAAGTCCACCAGAAACTTTATATGAATTTGCATCAAATTTTCCACCGGCATGTAATACTGTTAGAATTACTTCTGCCGCAGATCGACCCTCTTCTTCATGATGATCAACGGGAATACCTCGACCATCATCTCTTACACTTATACCACCATCACTATGAATAGTAACATCTATATTACTACAATGACCTGCAAGTGCCTCATCAATAGAATTATCGACAACTTCAAAAACCATGTGATGTAAACCAGTACCATCATCAGTATCTCCAATATACATTCCAGGTCTTTTCCTTACGGCATCAAGACCTTTTAAGACTTTAATATTGGACGAATCATAGGTGTTTTCATCACTCATTTACAAACTCCAGTTTTAAATTTCTTTTATCAATCTGAATATTATACTCGATTGACATCTTTTTTTCTTATCTTATTCAAGCTAAGGGGATTATATATTTATATCTTTAATTCCACCTTGTTCCACGTGAAACAATTCGTAATTTTCTTTAATATTTATATATTTATCTTTATCAGTTGTTGTCATTATTATTTGACAGTCTAAATCATATAATATTGTAAGTAGTATGTTTAGATTTTTTTGATCAAGTTCGCTATCCATATCATCTAACAATAAAATATTATGTGAGTGAAGTTTATTGATATTTTTTAAAAAATTAAACTGTGCAAGAATTAAACAAATAATTATTATTTTTTTTTGTCCACGCGATAAAATATCATTTGCAGACCTTTTTTGATATTTTATTAATATATCAGAACGATGCGTGCCATATCTGGTATAACCAGAACTAATGTCATTTTTAAGTTTTGTCTTCAAATATTCTTCAAAACTTATATTTGAAGTCCATCCCTGATAATATTCTATAGTGATATTGTTATATAGATTATCACTGAATTTATATAACAATAATCTAAAATCATTATTTATATTATTAAGCTGTTTAGAACGTAATAAATTTAATTTATCATTTAAATCTATTAGTTGTTGTGTCCAACAATTTAGATCATTTAATAGATTTTTAGGGACACCATCTAAAAAGTGGTAATTATTTTTATAATTTTTTAGAAGATTATTTCTATTATTTAATATCTTACGATAAGATTTCCAATAATGAATAAACTGATGTTCCACGTGAAACACACCCCAATCTAAAAATTTACGCCTGATACTAGGACCAGAATCTAATAGATTAAAACTTTCTGAAGTAATTAAACCTAAAATAGCTAAATTTGAAATTTGAGAAAGGGAAGAAACTTTTGTTTTGTTCAAGTGTATAAGAGGTTGTGAGTTATCTTTTAATCTTGATATACCAAGGTTAAAACTACTAGAAGAATTTAAGCTATCAGTATTAGAAGAGCAGAATTTAGAAAAGATAGTACAGCAATCATTATTAAAATTAATGAAGCTTTTATATTTATTGTTTCTAAAGATACGAGCTCTTAATAAGAAATAGATAGACTCAAGAATTGTTGTTTTTCCTGAACCATTTACGCCATAAATAATATTAAATTTATTAGATGGTTTAAAAGATAATTCTTTTATATTCCTGGCATTATAAATATTTAATAACTCAAGAGGCATTTTATAACCTCATAGGCATCACTACATATTTAGTACTATTATCACTTAATCCACTTACAAGGCAGCTGCTATTAGAATCAGTTAGTTTTAAGGAAACCTGGTCTTCTTCAATTGCATTGAGTGCATCGATAAGATAAGTCACATTAAAACCAATAATAAAATCTTCACCATGATAATCAATAAAAATATCTTCTTCACCTTCTTCATGTTCAGGACTATGTACTACTGCGTGAAGGAAATTTTCTGAAAACTCTAAGCGAGCAGCTCTATATTTTTCTGAAGAAAGAACAGAAATTCTAGAAAGTGATTGCTTGAGTAATTGTCGATCTACAATAATAGTCTTATTACAAAGCTCAACTGCAGGTATAACTCTTTGATAATCAGGGAAGCGACCATCTATAAGTTTTGAGGTAAATTCTAAACATCCAAAAGAAATATTTAAATGATTACTAGATAAAGAAATTTTTATCAAATCATCACTATCTATAAGTAGGTGCAGAATTTCTGAAATTGCTTTTCTAGGTACAATAATCTGCTGAGTAGCATCTTTTGGTAAATTGATAAGATTACTTAATGAATCAGTCATTGAAAATGCAAGCCGATGGCCATCAGTAGCAATGGTTCTTAATTCATTATTATAAATTTCAAATAATAAACCATTTAAATAATAACGTACATCTTGATTGGCCATACAAAATTGTGTATTTTCAATCACAAATCTTAAATTTCTTTGTGAAACAGAAAATTCAGATAAAGACGTAATAGGATCTAAATTAGGGAAACTATCTGCAGAAAGAGTGGATAATGTAAAACGACCATTTTTTGATTTTAATATGAGTTTATTATCTTTTAGTTCAAAGTTAAGTTGAATTCCTTGATTCATATTTTTACATATATAAAAAAACTTCTTTGCAGGTACTGTAAAATCGCAAGTTATACTATCATCAATGTTAATGGAGTTACTTAATTCAACTTCTAAGTCACTAGCTGTTATAGTTAGAAGGCCATCCTTTATATGAACTAAAAAGTTGGTTAATATAGAAAGAGTAGGTCGACTCTCAACCACACCAATCACAGAATGTAATAAAGGAAGTAGTGTGTCTATATTAATTGAAAACTTCATTATAAAAATCCTTGGATGTTATCATGTAGTGGTGTAAGTAAGTATTATCTTATAAAATCATATTAAATTAAGAGAAAAATTAAGAAGTTAAGTGTCTATGAAGACTAACATAATCTTCTTCTACAATAACCAGCTCTCTTCTTAATTCATCAATTTTTCTACAGGCATATAAAACAGTAGTATGATCTCGGCCACCAAATGCATCACCAATTTCAGGTAAACTATGATTAGTTAAGTGTTTAGTTAAAGCCATAGCAATTTGTCTAGGTCGAGCAATCGAACGATTACGACGTTTAGAGTGTAAATCAGCAACCCTTATTTTATAATACTCAGCAACTATTTTTTGAATATTTTCTATAGAAACCTGTTTATCCTGTAAAGTAATAAGATCATGCAAGGCCAGTTTTGCATAATCAACAGATATTTTTTTTCCCTGAAAATGTGCAGTTGCAATCACTCGTCTTAAAGCACCTTCTAATTCTCGTATATTAGATCGTATTCTTTGGGCAATGAAAAAAGCAACATCCTGTGGTAAATCAATATTTGCCTGAGCAGCTTTTGACATTAAAATAGCAACTCTTGTCTCAGTATCCGGCAATTCAATAGCAACCGTTAGTCCCCAACCAAAACGAGATTTTAATCTATCTTCAAGCCCTGATACTTCCTTAGGAAAAGTATCACAAGTCATGATAATTTGTTTTTGTTCTTCCAAGAGAGCATTAAAAGTATGAAAAAATTCTTCCTGAGTTCTTTCTTTTCCTGCAAAGAATTGGATATCATCAATGAGTAAAACATCAACTGAACGGTAAAAATTCTTAAATTTTTCAATATTTTTATTTTGTAGTGCAGTAATCATTTGTTGAACAAAACGTTCAGAATGTAAATAAATTACTTTTGAATTGGGATTTTCGGCAACTATAATATTTCCCAAAGCATGAATAAGGTGAGTTTTACCCAAACCTACACCACCATAAATCAAAAAAGGGTTATAGTTGTTGTTATTACCATTATTACTTATTGTTTCTACAATTTGTAAAGCTGCTGCTCTAGCCAGCATATTACACTTTCCCTCTACAAATGTATCAAACGTCATTTCTTTACTTAAAGCAGACTGATAATGTTTTAAATTATTGTCAAAGTTAGAGTCGGAATTTCTTGTAGTATTAGCATTAAATTGACTAGTATGTAAACTTTTATTATTAATAATATCTGTTGTTGTAGTAGTAGACCGCCGAGAAACATTAATATTATTAGAGTGTGATTGATCTTTAGATATTGATGATAATTGTTTGGGCTTATTTTTTTTATCTGAAGGGTTATTATTTGAAAAACTTCCAACCTGCAATTCAACACGAACTAAATTATCTGATAGTTTAGAAATTATACTGGAGATATTAGATAGAAATCGCTTTTTAACAAAATCAACAACAAATTTATTTGGAGCAAATAAAGTTAGAGTAGTTTCTGATAATAATTGAGCTTGTAATGGTAGAATCCAAATTTTAAAATCTTGTAAAGGAATTTCTTTTTCAAGAGTGACTAAACATTTTTGCCAAAGATCAGGTTTCATAAATAATATTTAATTCCGAATAAAAAGAGAAAAAATGATAAATTCTAAGCATTTTTCTGAATAAAAAAGACTTTTATAAAAGTAAATAATTTTATAAAAACTAAATTTTAAAACTATTTTTATAAAATTTCCTGTGGATAAGCCTGTGTATAAACTATCAGTTACTTGCATATAAAATGTTTAGAAGTATGATATCTTATAACATTTAAAAAATATTAACAATTTATCCACAGCAAACTAACAAAAAATTAAGAAACTTTAAAACATTATAACAAATTGTTTATAAAAGAGTTATTATACTTATAAACTGATTAAAGTGTTACTAATAATCACTATAAATAAATATATATAATTTATATTATTAAAAGAATTTTTTAAGAGACATCTTTTAGAAAAGCAGTTCTTAAAAATATCGTACATATAAATCTTGAATAATATATTAAACGGAAACTATTACTTAAAAAATTCATTATGAAATTTAAATTAATAGTTGACTAACATAGTAAAAAATAATATAATTTCTGGCTCAAAAAAAGGCTTGTTTGCCTGATTATTTATAATTTGACTCACGAGAGTAGATTGCTATGAAAAGAACATTTCAACCAAGTAACTTAAAACGTAAACGTACTCACGGATTTCGTGCACGTATGGCTACCAAAGCTGGCAGAAAAATATTAAATGCTCGTCGTGCTAAAGGACGTCATAAGATCGCTGTTTAGATTTTAAGAATTTACTGATAGAGTATCTTAATAACTTTATAAAGATTTAAGATACTTTTTGAAGATAACTATACAAACATACAATTTTTCTAATAAGATATTATTTATTAAAAAGTTTAATAAAAAATTCGGCCGACAGCTCAGGCTTCTCCTTCCATCAGATTATACCTTTGTTTTTAATAAACCAAATCGATCATTTGATAAATTTTTAACCATTCTAGCTAAAAAAAATCCTGCACAAAATCAATCAAGATTAGGTTTAGCAGTAGCTAAAAAATCAGTTAAAACAGCTGTTCATAGAAATCGAATTAAACGACTTAGTAGAGAATTTTTTCGCACAAATCAAGAAAATATTGCACAGGCTGATTATGTAATTATGGTTCGTGCAGGTATTGATAAACTAGATAATTCAATGATAAATCAATCCTTATCTAAACAGTTTAATTATTTGCGAAAAAAATTATCTACAAAGAAATAGTATAATGTACTTTCTGAAATAGGTTAGAGCAAAAAAAATTGTAATCTGTTAAAATCTCACTCCTAAAATCAAAGAGTATCTGGATTTGGATATATTGCAAAATTTTTTACAAAATGCTTTTCAAAAATTTGTATTAATTATTATTAAAGCTTATCAATATCTTATTAGTCCGATATTAGGTACTAATTGTCGATACCTACCAACCTGTTCCTGTTACACCCACACAGCGATTGAACGTTTTGGTGTGTTAAAGGGAAGTTATATGGGTATTAAACGAATTTTAAGGTGTCATCCTTTTCATCCCGGTGGTTTAGATACCGTACCGGAAAAAAAGCATACACTATAAGTTAACTGAGTTACCACAAGTAAGAGATATAACAATTCATATGGATACACAACGTTTAATTATATTTGCTGCTTTTATGTTAGTTTCTATGTCATTATGGCAGTCTTGGCAGATTCAAGTTAATCCGCACCCAGTTGTCGTTAATACAACAAATAACAATGCAAACACTGATACTCTAGTACCAGTAATGGCAGATAATAATCAGCCAAAAAATGATTTACCTTCAGTCCCAGTCAGTAGTGTAAATGAGAGTACTTCAAATGCAGCACCTTCTGTCAGTAAAACTATGAATAGTGGCAAAAGAATCAGTATTAAGACCAATGTTTTTGATATAGAAATAGATAGTGTTGGTGGTGATATCAGAAGAGTCGCTTTATTAGATTATCCTGTTGATGTGAATACCGATCCCAGTCCTGTGGTATTGATGAATGACAAGTCAGGTTTATTTTATATTAGTCAAACAGGTTTACTAGCCTCATCCAAAGAAAATAATTATGCGCCTGATCATAATGTTCACTATCAATTTGATCAATTATCTTATGATTTAGCAGAGAAGTCAGAATTAAGCGTACCACTGCGTTGGGTTTCAGAAGATGGATTATTCACCCTAATTAAAACTTATACATTTCAGCCTGATAGTTATGCAATTAAAGTAAAACATGAATTAATTAATAATTCAGACTTAGTATGGCAAGGTCATCTTTATCGTCAATTACAAAGAACGAGTGTGGAACAAGCCAGTATGTTTTTACAAACCTATACTGGAGCCATGATATCTAAAGAAGTGGATGGATTTGAAAAAATAGATTTTCCAGAAATGATTGATGAAAATCTGAGTCGTAGTAATACTGGTGGCTGGACTTCCATGATTCAACACTATTTCTTATCAGCCTGGATACCACCACAAAATAGTAAAGAAACATATTATACCCGCGTCAGTGATAGAAATAGTGCTGATCCTCATTATATTGTCGGTACTATTTCTGCGGCTCAAACTATTGCTGCTAAAAGTAAGGCTGAATTTGATGACTTATTATATATTGGCCCAAAGTTACAATTACAAATTAAAGATTTAGCACCGGGTTTGGATAATACAGTAGATTATGGATTCTTATCAGTCATAGCTCATCCTATCTATTGGCTATTAGATCAAATACAGAAAGTAGTGAATAACTGGGGTTGGTCTATTATATTCCTCACTATAATTATTAAAGCTTTCTTTTATAAACTATCAGAAACCTCATATAAATCTATGGCACATATGAGAAAAGTAACCCCTAAATTAAAACAGATTCAGGAACAGCATAAAGATAATCCTACTGAAAAAAATAAAGCAATGATGGAGTTATATAAGAAAGAGAAAATTAATCCATTAGGTGGTTGTTTGCCTATTGTCGTGCAAATACCGGTATTTATTTCTCTTTATTGGGTTTTATTAGAAAGTGTAGAAATGAGACAGGCAGACTTTATGTTATGGTTAAATAACTTATCAGCTCCTGATCCTTATTATGTATTACCATTGATTATGGGTGCTTCTATGTTAGTACAACAGAGGCTAAATCCAGCACCAATGGATCCTGTACAAGCTAAAGTAATGATGATGTTACCTATTATCTTTACTGTTTTCTTTGCTTTCTTCCCATCAGGCTTAGTATTGTATTGGGTGGTTAATAACCTGCTTTCTATTAGCCAGCAATGGTATATCACTAAAAAAATAGAGAATGCATAATTTAGAAACAAATGTAGAAACTATTGCTGCATTAGCTACTGCCCTCGGTCGAGGGGGTATTGGTATTATTCGTTTATCCGGTCCAAAATCTCTCGTTATTGCTGAACAAATTCTTAAAACAAGTCTTAAACCTCGTTATGCTCATTATTTGCCTTTTCATGATGCCATAAATGATGATAAATCTCTTATTATTGACTCAGGTATAGCTTTATATTTCCCTGGTCCAAATTCCTTTACAGGAGAGGATGTAGTCGAACTTCAGGGACATGGTGGTCCGGTTGTCATGGATATGTTATTACAAAGTGTCTTTTCCCTGGGAGCAAAAGCAGCAAAACCTGGAGAATTTAGTGAAAGAGCTTTCTTAAATGATAAATTAGACTTAGCACAGGCTGAAGCTATAGCTGATCTCATTGATGCAAGCAGTGAACAAGCGGCACGCTCTGCTTTGCGTTCTTTGCAGGGTGAATTTTCACAAATGATTCATCAGCAGGTTGAGGCTTTAACTCAACTGCGTATTTATGTTGAAGCAGCGATAGATTTTCCAGAAGAAGAAATTGATTTTTTATCTGATGGAAAAGTGGAAAACGATACACAAATTATTCTAGCTGACATTAAACAAATATTATATAAAGCAGAGCAGGGTTGTTTGATTCGTGAAGGAATGATAGTGGCTATAGCCGGTCAGCCCAATGCTGGAAAATCCAGTTTATTAAATGCATTATCAGGTAAAGAGTCAGCAATTGTCACTGATATAGCCGGTACCACTAGAGATGTGTTAAAAGAAGAAATTAATATTGATGGAATGCCATTACATATTATTGATACCGCAGGTCTACGGGATAGTGATTGCAAAGTAGAAAAAATAGGTATCGAACGTGCATGGGATGTTATTAAAAATGCTGATGAAATTTTATTAGTTGTAGACGAAAGTAAGGCACAAGAAAAAGAGAGTCAAAAAATTGATCAACAATTATTAAAGCAATTTCCAGAATCCATTAATATTACCATTATTCATAATAAGATTGATCAAAGTAATAACAAATCTAAAATAATAGAAAGTGAAAATCAAACAGAAATATACCTTTCAGCAAAAGAAAATAAAGGTATAGATTTATTAACTAAGCACCTAAAAAAATCAATGGGGTATCAAAGTGCTGGAGAAGGTACCTTTATGGCCAGAAGAAGACATCTGGAAGCTATACAAAAAGCAATGGCATCAGTTGAGAGTGGATTACTACAATTACAAGAATATACAGCAGGTGAGTTATTAGCTGAGGAATTACGCCAGGCACAAAATTATTTATCAGAAATTACAGGTGAATTTAGTTCAGATGATTTACTTGGAAGAATATTTACCAGCTTTTGTATTGGAAAATAAGCCACTGTCCTGTCCAGTTGGAGTTTCAATTTTTATAATAAAACTTCTGGTTTAATGCTTATTGTCTGATTGGAATCACTTAACCAGATAATACCTTCTTGAATTGTTATTTGTAGAGCCATATTCCGAGAAACCAAATCTTGCATTGCCGTAACATCTTCAGGTTTGATATTAATGATTTGTAAGTTTTTTAATGGGTTATATTGTTGCTTGTTTTTATTCTACCAGGTAGATGATTCTGAAACATCATGATGAGCAGTTCAAATGCGATAACTCTACAATTTCACTGATTTCAGATGGTCTCGACTTATAATATTTATCTTCCACAGCATTAGATTGTTCAGAATAAGGGGTCGTCATGATGACCTGTAGTTCACGAATGAGCTCATAATTTCCCTCAACCGCTTGCTGATATGCTGGAGCAAGCATCCACTCTCGCAAAATGTACTTTGGGTTAACAAGTTGCATCTGATTAGAAATCTCTTCAACTGATCGAGATGGGGGTAAATTGGGATTTTTTGTAATGAGTAATTTCCATTTTCTTAGCCACTCTGACCACAGATTATCCAAATCTTTGGAAATATTTTTATGCATTGGGTACACTGAAGTCATGGACAGATTTGAATTATTGTAGAAGCTTTTTTTAATTGGAGATATATCATTAGGTATTTTCGAAAGTATAGTGGACCCCGAAAACTGGACAATAGGTTAAGATATAAGAGCTAACCTAACGGGGAACGAAAAATGAGCAGAAAGAGAAAATCATTCAGTAATGAGTTTAAAGCAAAAGTAGCCATTGAAGCGATTAAA
>JAUJGA010000189.1:0-36814 GCA_042095675.1 Gammaproteobacteria bacterium | reverse complement strand
CTTTTTTGACAGCCAGTTTTCCTCCACCTGTAATTGGCCTATTTGGCTATAAAGATGCTCTTTTTCCTTTTCATGTTCAACTTCTTTGTTTTCTAACTTTTTGGAAAAACTATCGGCTGAACCCGCTAGTAACTGCTTTTTCCAATTATTGACCTGTGTACTGTGAATTCCAAATTCTGAAGCAATTTCAGCAATACTTTTCTGACCTTTGATGGCTTCAATGCCCACTTTTTCTTTAAATTCATTGCTGAATGATTTTCTCTTTTTACTCATTTTTGGGTTTCACATTTGGTTAGGTCTTATATCTTAACCTATTGTCCAAATCTTGGGGTCCACTATAATATTGTTCAATTCAAATAAATTCCAATCTATGTTAAAAGTTTTAGGATAAAAAATGCCGATTTATGAATACCGTTGTAATGGTTGTGGTCATGAGATGGAGTTAATTCAAAGGATGTCAGATGATCCGATGAAGGATTGTCCGGTTTGTCAGGAATCAAAATTAAAAAAGTTAATCTCTGCAGCCGGCTTTAAGCTGAAGTGGAGTGGCTGTTATGAAACCGATTTTAAAAACAAAAGTAAGAATCAGAGTAATAACCAGAGCAAGAGAAAAACAAAAGACAAAAGCTAAAAACTAACTTCTAAGCTTATAAGTTATAGTTAAAAAAATTTTAACTGATGGCTCTTGTAGTATTTCCTCATAGGGCTTAAAATTACTCGTTTTAACTCAGTGAATACAGGACTAGGGTATGCGAAGCCATTATTGTGGGCAATTAACAGAAAAAAATATTGATCAGGAAGTGACTTTAAGTGGTTGGGTGCATCGTCGTCGTGATCATGGTGGTGTGATATTTGTTGATTTGAGAGACCGTGCAGGGATTACACAAATTGTTTTTGACCCTGATATTCCTGAAATGTTTTTACAGGCTGAACGTGTTCGTAATGAATTTGTTCTACAAATAAAAGGTAAGGTTAGAAAGCGTCCTGAAGGTACTAGAAATCCAAAAATGATTACTGGGCAAATTGAAGTCCTTGCTCTGAAGCTTAATGTTTTAAATGCATCAGAAACCCCTCCATTTCAATTAGACGATGAAGATGTTTCAGAAGAACATCGTTTACGCTATCGTTATATTGACTTGCGTCGCCCTGAAATGCAGCAGCGTCTTGTACTGCGTTCAAAAATTACCCGATTATTACGTAATTATCTTGATGATAATGATTTTTTAGACATTGAAACCCCTATTCTTACCAAGGCTACACCCGAAGGTGCACGTGATTATCTAGTACCCAGTCGTACTTATCAGGGTGAGTTTTTCGCCTTACCTCAGTCGCCACAGTTATTTAAACAATTATTGATGATGTCAGGCATGGATCGTTATTACCAGGTAACTCGCTGTTTCCGTGATGAAGATTTACGTGCAGATCGCCAACCCGAATTTACCCAATTAGATATTGAAACTTCTTTTATGCAGGAAGAACAATTAATGTCTATGATGGAAGACATGATGCGTAATGTCTTTGCAAATGTATTAGAAGAACAATTACCCAATCCATTTCCAAGAATGACTTATGCAGAAGCAATGAATCGCTATGGTAGTGATAAGCCTGATTTACGTATTGATTTAGAATTAGTTGAAGTGGCTGATGTATTAACAGATGTTGATTTTAAAGTCTTCTCAGGGCCTGCCAAAGATCACAATAGTCGTGTCACAGCTTTACGCATACCTAATGGTGCACGTTTGACTCGTAAGCTTATTGATGGTTATACCCAGTATGTTTCAATCTATGGTGCAAAGGGTCTGGCTTATATTAAAGTGAATGAAAAAGCGGCAGGCCGTGAAGGACTCCAATCACCCATTGTAAAGTTTATTCCTGATGAAGCTCTGCAAACAATTTTAGAAAGAACAGCTGCTGAAGATGGCGATTTAATTTTCTTTGGTGCCGATAAGACTAAGGTTGTTAATGAAGCTCTTGGGGCTTTGCGCGTGAAAGTAGCTCAGGACATGGGCTTGGTCAAACATGGATGGCAGCCAATGTGGGTAGTGGACTTCCCAATGTTTGAGTGTGATGATGGTGCAAAACGCTGGACAGCTTTACATCACCCATTTACTTCCCCTAATAGTGATAATCCTCAGGATTTATTAGATAATCCTGGAGATAGCTTATCCAGGGCCTATGATATGGTTCTAAACGGAACAGAACTAGGTGGTGGCTCATTTCGTATTCATAAACAGGAAATGCAGGAAACTGTGTTTAAGTTATTGGGTATTGATGATCAGGAAGCTCAGGACAAGTTTGGTTTTCTATTAGATGCTTTAAAATATGGTTGTCCTCCTCATGCCGGGATCGCATTTGGCTTAGACAGACTGGTTATGTTAATGACTGGTTCCAGTTCTATACGTGAAGTCATGGCATTTCCAAAGACACAATCAGCGGCTTGTTTATTAACATCAGCACCTTCAGAAGCCAATCCTGCTCAGTTAAAAGAGTTAGGTATTAAAAAGCGTGAAGTGATTGGTGAAACAGCACCTTCTAATAGCTAATTTAAAATATATAGATAAAAAGAGGTTCCAATGGCAGGTCATAGTAAATGGGCAAATATTCAACATCGTAAAAAAGGCCAGGATGCTAAACGTGGAAAGTTATTTACCAAATTAATTCGTGAAATCACCGTTGCTGCCCGCTTAGGTGGTGGTAATGTAGATGCCAATCCGCGCTTAAGAGCTATTGTCGATAAGTCACTGCGTGCTAATATGACTCGTGATACGGTTGAACGAGCCATCAAACGTGGTGATAGTGACAATGATGGTGATAATTTTGATGAAATCCGTTATGAAGGATATGGTCCTAATGGTGTTGCTGTGATGGTTGATTGTCTGACGGATAATCGTAATCGTACCGTAGCGGAAGTTCGTCATGCTTTTACTAAGGCAGGTGGAAATCTGGGTACTGATGGCTCTGTTGCCTATATCTTCAGTAAAATTGGTATTTTAAGTTATCCAGCAGATAGTGATGAAGATGCTATTATGGAAGCAGCACTTGATTCAGGTGCTGAAGACGTAGAAATCAATGATGATGCTTCAATTGATGTGACTACCACGGCAGATGATTTTATGGATGTAAAAGATGCTATGGTGGCAGCTGGTTTTGAACCAGAAATGGAAGAAGTCACTATGAAAGCATCAACCAGTGTTGATTTAAGTGTTGATGATGCACAAAAAGTGATGCGTATGGTAGATATGCTTGAAGATCTGGATGATGTGCAAAATGTTTATTCTAATGCTGATTTCTCAGATGAAGTAATGGAGCAACTGGCTTAAGGAAGTAGACAATAATCCCCATTTCCAGCAAAAAGATTATATTAGGTATAGATCCTGGTTCTTTAAAAACCGGCTATGGTCTTATTGAGTCTATTGGAAATAAACTTCATTTTTTAGAATGTGGCACTATCAAAACCGGTGGTGGTGCATTCCCTCCCAGATTAAAAATTATTTTTAATGATATTCAAAGTATTGTTCAGCAGTGGTCTCCTGATGAGATGGCTATTGAAAGTGTATTTTTATCCCGTAACCCTGATTCTGCACTAAAGTTAGGCCAGGCCAGAGGTGCTGCTATTTGTGCAGTGATGTTAGATAATATTCCTGTTTCAGAATATACAGCGAATCAGGTTAAACAGGCGATTGTGGGTAGGGGACATGCTGATAAAAGTCAGGTTCAGCATATGGTTAAAATATTACTCAATTTAAATGAACAGCCTCAGGAAGATGCAGCTGATGCGTTAGCTATTGCTTTATGTCATGCTAATACCAGAAAAACAATGGTAGAACTTGAAGCTAAATCGATGCAAAGATATCCGGCAGAAGTATTATCCGCAATACGTGGTAGAAGAAAAAAACGTTTTACCCTATAATCAGACTATTACTGTACAATTAACAATAAGTAGAAATAAATGATAGGGCGATTATCTGGTATTCTGATCCAAAAACAAGCACCACAATTAATGATTGATGTACAAGGTGTAGGCTATGAACTACATGCTCCCATGAGTACTTTTTATCAACTACCTGAACTAGATCAGCCTGTTGTGTTATTGACCCATATGGTGGTGCGTGAAGATGCACAATTACTTTATGGTTTCTATGAAGAATCGGAACGACTCTTATTTAAAAGCCTGATAAAAGTAAATGGTGTGGGGCCCAAATTAGCTTTAACCATTTTATCCGGTATCAGTGCCAATGAGTTTGTTAAAGTAATTAGAAACAATGATGAAAGTGGTCTGGTTCGTTTACCAGGTATAGGCAAAAAAACTGCCCAAAGACTCATTGTGGAAATGAAAGATCGTTTTGATGACTGGAAAAGTGATGTATCTGATAATACAAATGGAAATTTCACTGCATCAGAAATTCTATCCAATGAACAGGATATTATTAAAGAGTCCATTAGTGCTCTGATTGCTCTGGGATATAAGCCGGTGGAAGCCAGTAAAATGATTCGCCAATTAGAGACACAGGATCAAAGTAGTGAAATGTTAATAAAGCAAGCCCTGAAAAACACTGTTCACAAATAGTAAAAGCATTTTATATTACCATGTTAGATAATGAACGAATCATCTCTGCTGTAGAAACAAATCCTGAAGAACAATTCGATCGTGCTATTCGTCCCAAAAGCTTAAAAGATTATGTAGGACAACCGGCCGTTTGCGAGCAAATGGAAATCTTTATTCCTGCTGCCAAAAATCGTCAGGAAGCCCTGGATCATGTTTTGATCTTTGGTCCCCCCGGATTAGGAAAAACTACTTTATCCCTTATCATCGCTAATGAAATGGGGGTCAACTTACGACAAACTTCTGGTCCTGTATTAGAACGTCCCGGTGATTTGGCTGCCTTATTAACTAACCTTGAAGAAGGCGATGTGTTATTTATTGATGAAATACATCGCCTTAGCCCAATTGTTGAAGAAGTGCTTTATCCTGCCATGGAAGATAATCAATTAGATATTATGATTGGTGAAGGACCTGCTGCACGCTCAATTAAATTAGACTTACCCTCATTCACACTGATTGGTGCAACAACACGTGCAGGCTTATTAACGTCACCTTTACGTGATCGCTTTGGTATTGTGCAGCGTTTAGAATTTTATTCAGTGATTGATTTGACTCATATTGTTACTCGTTCAGCTAAAATTATGGGCGTTGATATTGAGCAACAGGGTGCCAAAGAAGTGGCTAAGCGTTCCAGAGGGACACCACGTATCGCTAATCGTTTATTACGTCGTGTTCGGGATTATGCAGAAATCAAGGGTGATGGCATAGTGGATGTGAATACTGCTGATAAGGCATTAAATCTACTGGAAGTTGATCCCATGGGCTTTGATATGATGGACAGGAAACTTTTATTGAGTATTATTGATAAGTTTGGTGGTGGACCAGTAGGGGTTGATAATTTAGCCGCGGCAATTAGTGAAGAAAAAGGTACTATTGAAGATGTATTGGAACCTTATCTGATTCAACAAGGATATATTATGAGAACTCCCAGAGGTCGAATAGCTACTGATTTAGCATATTTACACTTTGGTATGCAACGCAAGGATTTATAAAAGTTATGAGTGAATTTATCTGGCCGATCAGGGTTTATTATGAGGATACAGATAGTGGTGGTGTGGTTTACCATTCTATGTATCTAAATTTTATGGAACGTGCACGAACAGAATGGTTACGCAGTTTGCACTTAGAACAAAATGATATAATCAATGAGTATGGAGTCATGTTTGTAGTACGTTCAGTCGCTATTGATTATTTGAAACCTGCATTGTTTAATGATGCTCTTATTGTTCAATCTAGCCTGAAAAAACTGTGCAAGGCTAGTCTTGTTTTTGAACAGGTCATTATGCGACAATGCTGTAATCAGAATAAAGATGAATTACTCACTAACGCCATAGTAAAATTGGCCAGTCTTAATGTAAATCAAAAAAAACCTGCGGCCATGCCGGAAGCAGTTTATAATAGATTTGTTCATCATAGTAAAAAAGATTAACGGAGATAATAAACCAATAATGCATACTGATACGTCAATTTTGTCACTTGTGACGAATGCAAGTTTTATGGTTCAGTTGGTTATGTTTGGACTGCTGGGCGTTTCTATTATTGGCTGGACTATGATTTTTCAGAAATGGAAAATTCTAAAACATGCCAAAGAAGAGGCCAATTTATTTGAGCATCGTTTCTGGTCAGGTGCAGATCTGGTTGACTTATATAAAGCACTTGCACATCGAAAAAATTCTCAGGGTATGGCCAGTATCTTTGAAGCAGGTTTTAGAGAATATGCAAAATTACATAAGCAAGTCGGTATGGAAAGTGATGCTGTACTTGAAGGTGCACAGCGTGCTATGCGTGTTACTCTGAGTCGAGAGGTAGAAAGAGTTGAATCTGGCTTAGCATTTTTGGCAACTGTAGGATCTACCAGTCCCTATGTGGGATTATTTGGCACTGTTTGGGGTATTATGAACTCATTTCGTGCCTTAGGTCAGGTTGAACAAGCAACTATGGCAATGGTTGCTCCAGGTATTGCAGAAGCTTTGATTGCAACGGCAATGGGTTTATTTGCAGCCATTCCAGCAGTGATTGCATATAACCGTTTTTCCTATAGTGTAGAACGATTGGAAAGCCGATATGATGGTTTTATGGAAGAGTTTTCAAATCTACTCAGCCGACAGGTGCATAGCTAATGGCCATAAAAAGGCGTAAGCCTATGGCTGAAATTAATGTTGTGCCCTATATTGATGTTATGATGGTATTGTTGGTGATTTTTATGATTTCCACACCATTATTAACTCAGGGTGTTAAGGTGGAATTACCCAGTGCATCAACAGAACAATTAGATATTAAACCGACAGAAACAGTGATAGTTAAAGTTGATGTCCAGGGCCAATATTATTTAACCTTTGGTACGGGAAAAGAAAATTCAATCAGTCGTGAAGGTCTAGTTAAGCAAATAAAAAATAAATTTCTGGAACAGCCTAAAATTTCAGTATTGGTTGCAGGGGATAAAGAAGTTAAATATGTATTTATAATGGATGTTCTGGCACTATTAAATAATGCCGGCATCCCTAATGTAGGGTTAATGACAAAATCTCTTGAAGATCAGAATATACAATAAGTTACTATGGAAATTTTAATGCTGGATTGGATAAAATCAAATGGACGGGGCTTTTCGATTGCAGTTGTATTACATGTGATTTTTATCGGAGCCTTACTTTTTAACTGGGAATGGGATAAACCAAAACGTATTATCTTAGAGCAAGGCGATGTGATACAGGTGAATTCTATTGATGCCAATAATTATGATGCAGAGATTAAAAAAATAGCAGAAAAAAAACGCTCGGATGAAATGCTTAAACAGCAAAGAAAACAACAGCAGATAAATAAAAAACAACATGAAAAAAAACGCAAAGAAGCTGCTAAAAAGAAAAAACAAGATGCTGCTCGCATTAAAAAAGAAAAATTAAAACAGCAACAGTTAAAGAAAAAAGCTTTAAAAGAAAAACAGCTTAAAGATGATGCAGCAAAAAAAGATACTTTGGCAAAAAAACAAGCGGTAGAAAAAGTTAAAAAAGAGGCCCTGGCAAAGAAAGCAGCGGATGCTAAAAAAACAGCAGAGGCTAAGAAAAAAGCTGAGCAAGATAAAAAACGTCAGGAAGCCAAACATAAGCAACAGGTGGAAGCAGAAAAAAAACGCCATGCTGAAATCAAACGACAACAAAAAAGAGATCGTGAAGAATGGCTGCGAAAAAGCAAAGGCATTGTGAACAAATATGCGGCTTTGATTTCCAGAAAAATAGAACAAAACTGGCGTCAACCTTTAGATGTAGCCTCTGATTTAAGCTGTAGAGTAAATATTAAATTACAGTCTACAGGTAAGGTGATTTCTGTGCGTGTTCTGGAATCCAGTGGTAACCTTTCATTTGATCGCTCTGTAGAAACGGCAGTGAGAAAAGCTTCGCCTCTACCCGTACCTGAAGATAGAGAACTTTTTGAACAGTTTAGGGATCTTGCACTAAGTTTTGAACCAGGAAAAAATTAACAATATGCAACGAACAATATCTTATAAAAATAAGAATTCTGTGAAATTTATGTTTCAACAGATATTTTTATTAATTTTAGCTTTATTATTTATAATGCCCTCAACATATGCCCTGGAAATTGAAATTAAGGGTGGGTATCAGAGTGCAACTCCTATTGCTATCGTACCTTTTTCATGGGGTGAAGGTCAGCAGTCTCCAGTAAATATTGCAAAAATTATTCGTGCAGATTTATCTCGTAGTGGCTTATTCTCGCCACTAAAACTCAATGAGTTACCTGAACGTCCTGCCTATGGTGATAGTATTGATTTTGCTCGCTGGAAAAGTACCGCTGCTGAACAATTGGGTGTTGGTGCGATTAAACCTGTAGGTAAAAATAAATATGAAGTTACATTTCAACTTCTCGACATTTTTAGTGGACAAAAAGTTTTCAGTTATCGGAACACGGTAGATGGAAAGAATTTACGTAGAATTGCACATCAAATCAGTGATAATATCTATGAGAAATTGGTTCATGAACGGGGTGCATTTGATACACTAATCGCTTATGTTGTCGTTAATAATAATCGTGATCAGAAAAATCGTACTTACATCTTAGCAATTGCAGATTCAGATGGTTTTGCTGAAAAAGTAATTTTAAAATCAAAAAAACCTATTATGTCACCGTCATGGTCACCTAATGGGAAGCGTCTGGCATATGTGTCATTTGAAAAAAATCGTTCGGTAATTTATATACAGGAATTAAAAACAGGTAAACGCCAGGCTATTGCAAAATTTAAGGGAATTAATAGCGGACCTCGCTGGTCACCTGGTGGTAAACGTATTGCCATGACACTGTCAAAAGATGGTAATTCTGAAATTTATATCATGCATCTGGCCAGTGGTGTTTTACAACGTATTACCAATCATTATGGTATTGATACAGAGGCAGCTTGGGCTCCAAACGGTCAATCTTTAGTTTTTACTTCTGATAGGGGTGGTAAACCACAAATTTATCAGGTAGCGGTTAATCAAAATGGCCGAGCAGGTCACCCTAAACGAATTACACATGAAGGGGATTACAACTCCAGAGCCAGCTTTTCACAAGATGGTAAAGAGTTAATACTTGTACATCGTAATAATGGTAATTATAGAGTAGCAATACTGGATATGAATAGTCGTCAGTTAAAGGTTTTAACTCGTTCAAAGTTAGATGATTCACCTTCCTTTGCACCTAATGGAAAATTAGTTTTATATGCGACTGAACTACATGAACGTGGTATATTAGAAGCAGTAGTTGTTGATGGTAGTCATTCACCACAGAGGTTACGGGTTCTTAGTGGAGATGTAAGAGAGCCAGCATGGTCACCGTATAGAAGTCAATAATGTAGGAATTAACTATGTATAAATATATACAAAACTCTACGCAAAAAGAAATGGATAAAAACATTATGAACAAGTCTTTGAATAATAACTTACAAAAAAAATTGTTAAAGCAGATTAGCACATTATTGATGGTGATAAGTTTAGGTCTGCTTACAGCTTGTGGTTCGATGGGAGACACTGAAGAACCTAATAATGCAGATGTTGAAGACCGTACGGGAAATGCTAATAATTCTGAAAATTATGAAGGTCAAACAGGGGCATATGATGGTTCTGGTATGGCCGATGGTTCAAGCGTTGCAGCGGGGGTTAGTGGTGAATTAAATGATCCGAATAGCCCCCTTTCTATTCGTACAATTTATTTTGAACATGATAGCACTCAGATTAATACACAGGGGCAGTCAGCATTGAATGCACATGCAGAATATCTTTCTTTAAATTCTAATCAATACATCGTATTAGAAGGTCATACTGATGAATACGGTACTCGTGATTATAATTTATCTTTAGGTGAACGACGTGGTCAGGCTGTTGAAGAATTTCTATCCGCATCAGGTGTGACAAGCCAACAAATGGAAGTAAGAAGCTTTGGTGAGGAAAATCCGGTTTCTGTCGAACAAAGTGAATCATCCAGACAACTCAATCGTCGGGTTGAACTAATTTACTAATTACGTTTGAAAAAAATTAAGGTGTTATTGTGAATTCTTTTCTAATTAAAGGGATTTTATTTGTTTTTATTATTATAGGCTTTGCAGAATATGCTTATTCAGAGCAACAGGCAGAGCCTCTGGAATCTCGAGTTTCACACTTAGAACGTGTAATGAATTCACAAAAACAATTAGAGTTGTTGTTTCGTGTTAAGCAAATAAAACAAGAAAATCAACAACTAAGAAGTTTATTGGAAGAGCAGACAAATGAAATTCGCTTACTCAAACAAAATCAACAAAAAATTAATACGGATATTAATAAACGTTTTGGAGAAATAGAAGAGAAACACGTTAGTACCAATAACTCCATTTCTAGTGAAAATATATCAAGTCAAGTTGAAATTGTTGAAAAGTCAGTTTCAGTAAGTCCATCAAATTCTAAAAATGAAGACATTCAAAATAAAGTCATTGTTAAAACTAAAACAGCTAGTAAAACAGACTATCAGGCAGAACGAAAGTCATATCAAAAAGCATATGATAAACTTACTGCTCGCCAATATAATCAGGCTAGAGACTCTTTTATAGAGTTTATCAATCAATTTCCTGATGGGCGTTATGCACATATTGCCCAATATTGGATAGCAGAATCCAGTTATGCGCAACATAACTATGAACAGGCTATTATTGACTACCAGAAATTAATAGGTCAATATGCTGTCAGTCCAAAACATGCTGAAGCAAAATTGAAAAAATCCTATTGCTATTATGAATTAGGCAAGAAAGATAAGGCTCGAGAAGTTTTAAATAATGTGCTGAAAAACTATCCAAATTCGACAGAATCAGGACAAGCAAAAATTTTATTGGAAAAATTAAAATAAATTAGAAAAATAAATGTAAAAAAGCTTGCCATATATACAAAAAACGGTAGAATATGCGCATCTTGAAAAGAGGTATATCTTCTATGCTTTCTTAATTCAAGGGGCGTTAGCTCAGTCGGTAGAGCAGTGGACTTTTAATCCATTGGTCGAGAGTTCGAGTCTCTCACGCCCCACCACTATTCCAAGTGTTATCAAACACTTACAAAGCCCGCTTCCAAGCGGGTTTTTTGTTTTCATACAAAAACCGCACTTTTCATACAAAATTAGATAAGATGAATACTCAAAAAGATAACTTAAAAAACATTGAAGACCTGACAATAAAGCTGAAAAAAGCGTTGCAAAACATCGATGCACCTACCAGAACACAGTTAGAAGATCATAACCTGCAGATTAATGGTATCAGTATGGCTTTAATGCGCGTTCAAATTGGTATTGATAATACTTTGCATGATATGCAAGAAAAACCTAAAAAGCCTGTAATCAGCAGAGTAGGGTGATTTAGGAGCATATTACCAAGAGCTCACATGGGTTCTTAATCCATTGGTCGAGAGTTCGAGTCTCTCACGTTCCACCTTCATTCCAAATGTTATCAAACACTTACGAAGCCCGCTTCCAAGTATATTTGTTATACAAAAATTTATCATTTATTGTTTTCTCTTCCAGTGTATTAGCCAACTTAATGAAGGAAAGACGGATGTGTCCAAAATACTCGATGATGGTGCATATGCATCGCACCAGAGAGCCAGAATCAAGTTTGAGGCCTATTTATCAGAAAGTGAGCGTAACGGCCTAAATGAATCGTGGAAAAGTTATTACAATTATAAATATGGGGGTCATAAGAGCTCGACCGGTTCGTTAGATGCAAGAAACAAGGAAACACCAAATGCTATCGAAATTATTGAAGAAATATTGCGGTACGCTAAGAACAAATGAAATGTAAAAACCTAACAAGGCAAATCAACATGATTTCAATGGATCGTAGAGTATTTAAATTACCTTTTACTAAAACAAACGTTAGTAAATACCAATGCCCAACATGTAGTAAAGGTTTTTTGAAGGTTCAAGAAGATACCTTTCATCGAAAAGAAACGAAGATATCCTTAGCTAGTCATGAGTTACCCGGATTTGATCATGATTGTATTGAGTATATTTATAGTTGCATATTCGAGTGCACTAACACTACTTGCAAAGAAGTAGTATCTAGTTCAGGAAATGGATGGGTAGATTGAGATGAATTCTATGATGAGGAAGGGCAGTATGATATAGATTATGAAGATTACTTTAAACCACAAATATTTGTCCCTCATTTAAAAGTATTTAACCTTCCAAAAAAAACTCCTAAGGATGTTGAGAGTGAAATTAACAAATCATTTTCTCTTATATTTATTAACCCTGACTCCTCTGCAAGTCATATGCGTGTATCTTCAATATTTCCATGTTCGGTGTTGCCAGGGATATAAAAATCATGGAGACCGTTAACTATAAAATCTTCTCCTATTTGAATACACATTCTTGATCCATTATGATTTTCGTCCCAGTAATTCTTTGCTTCATCAGAAAGAAGGATGCATGGATGATTTCCATTTTTCTCTAAATTATAGGCCTTTTGATAGGCCGTACCAACAATGTTTGTTTGAGTATGGCATACATTACCAATTGAGACCCCTCCACGCAATAAATATCCTGCTTTAAGAAAATGATGTGTAAGCTGAATGCATCGCATAACGATGATATTTAGGCCGTTGTAGTAGGGTGTGAGGGGGGGTGGATCTTTTGATTTTGAGTTTATTTATTAAAGTCAAATCCTTTAAACCCCCTCAATCCCCCTTTTAAAAATGGGGAAGCTAAGAGCAAAAACTCTATTTACATCCTGCAAGAAGTACTCTTATAGTACGTATGGATAATTAAGTACGCAATAATGTGATGAACCGAAAAAAGGCGAATACTCTCTGAGAGTATTCGCCTGAAAGGTCCAACAAATAAATTAGGTTTAGTTACCCAATTTAGCCTTAATCGCATCAATAACTGCATCACTAGAAGTCGCTTCAACAGTCAGTAACATACCTTCTTTTTCATAGAAACCAGCAACTGGTGCTGTTTTTTCATTATAAACATCAAGACGGTTAGAGATTGCTTCAGTGGTTTCATCATCACGTTGTACAACTGGTCCGCCACACTTATCACACTTTCCTTCTACTTTAGGAGGATTAGATTTAACATTGTAGATTTCGCCACAATCAGTACAAGTACGACGAGTCGTTAAACGATCAAGAATCACATCACGAGGTACTGCGATATCAACAACAGCATCAAGTTCTTCGCCCATTTCAGTCAGCATAATTTTTAAAGCTTCAGCCTGAGGGATAGTACGTGGGAATCCATCTAGTAAATAACCGCTTTTGCAATCATCTTCTTTAAGACGTTCACTCATAATACCCATGATTAAATCATCAGAAACCAGGTCACCTGCTTTCATTGCAGATTCTGCTTTTTTACCTAATTCACTACCTGCAGCAACAGCTCCACGAAGAATGTCACCGGTAGAAATTTGTACAGAGCCGTCCATTTTTGTTAAAAGCTTAGCGACAGTACCCTTACCAGCACCTGGTGCACCTAAAAGTATAAGTTTCATAGTATGATTTGCTCCTGCAATTCTTTAAATGTATTTAATAAAGTTTATTTAAGAAAATTTTGTTGCAAGAATATACACTTTTTTAGCTTAATTTAATAGTATTTCTTTGCTAAAATGCCCAATTAGCACATTCAATAGGATATTATCAATGCCAAAAGCCTGTGAACTTAAAAAAAGTGCCATTGTTGAGATAGATGATCAACTTTATATGACTCGAAAAATTGATGTCAGAAGTTCTTCCTCCAGGGGAGCAAATACCCTGTATAAGATTACCTTTATGAATATTCTGAAAAAGCAGAAAATGGAACAGACTCTTGGTGGTACAGACTTTCTAAAAGATGCAGATTGTATGCGCCGAAAATTGCAGTTTCTCTATAAGGATGATCTGGCATACACCTTTATGGATGGCGAAGATTATAATCAATATATGCTGTCAGTAGAAGATATAGACGAAGCTGCTAATTATTTACCTGATGGTCAAGAAGACATATTGAGCATGCTTTACGATGGTAATTTAATTGGTATTGAATTGCCTGCCAGCGTTTCTTTAAAAATTATTGAAACTGCACCTGCCATTAAAGGTGCATCAGCCTCGGCAAGAACCAAACAAGCCACTTGAGAAACTGTTCTGGTTGTCCAGGTGCTAGAATATATTTCAGAAGAAGAAGTGATTAAGGTTAATACTGCAACTGCAAAATTCACCTCCAGAGCTTAAGAACGTTCACAAATTACCTTTATAACTTAAAAGGAACTTAATATGAAAATTTTTTTCCCTATAATATTAACTATTATCTGTATATTCTTCTCTAATATAAGTATTTATGCCTCTGATACTTCAAGCAATAACACTATAACTATCAAACTACCACACAAATCACTGTCACAATGGTATAAACCTGAAAATAAGCGTCAGGTCTGGTTGCATACCATGTTTCGCCTGCGTCGTGAAATGCTGGCGATGCAGGATTATTCGGCAGATAAACAAGATAAAGAGTTACAAAAATGGTCACAAAAATTTATAAAAGACTACCAGAGTATTTCTGACATGGTACCTCAATGGCAGGAATACCTTAAGTTAGAATACCTGACTACTTTAGAAACAGCAGTTAATAAGCAGCAATATACGTCCATTGCTCCCATATTAAAAAAACTGGGTAAAACCTGTATGAATTGTCATGATGATTATAAAACCATTGCTACACTTTTATATCGTACACCAGATTTTTCTATACAAAAAGTTCAATTGAAGTCTCATTCACATGATTATGATGAGTTCATGGAACATCTTTCCAGTACAGTTAATCGTATCAATATCGCTATTAAAGATGGTTATTTTTCAAAAGCACAACAAATTATACCCTCATTAGGAAATCAATTATCCGCACTCTCTGAGAATTGTAGTGAATGCCATAAGAAAGATACAATACCTGTAGAACGGATTATGGAAGCATCACAACAACTTTTACCCGAACTTGCTGAGAAACTTGAACTTAAAGATAAAAAACAGGCAGGTAGAAAGCTTGGAGAGTTTGCAGTTAAAGTTTGTGCTCGATGCCATGCAGTGCATAAACTATCTTCAGATTTAAAACAAGAATTAAAGTAGAGGTATTTGCAATATTGCTCTTAACCTTCCCCCTTCTTTAGAAGGGGGATTGAGGTGGTTGGCTTTTCATGACTCCCCCTGGGAGAAGGAGTTTAAAGCATTAAAACGTTAGGTTTTGCAAGTATCTCAATAAATTAACAATAATAAAACAACAGGCAGTATATAGTGAGTAAGCCAGCAGTAAAAAATATTCAACATTTAAACACAGCAAAAGAAAAACTTGTTTATACAATAGATGACAAGCTTTATATTAATCTAACTGATCGATGTACCTTGGCCTGTGAGTTTTGTCCAAAAATACAAGGGAGTATGCAGGTTCATGAATATGATCTTTTATTAACACAAAGACATACAGCAGAAGAATATATTGAGCAAATCAAAGATCCTGCTCAATATAAAGAAATTGTTTTTTGTGGCTTTGGTGAGCCAACTCTAAGAATTAAAGATTTATTAACCATTGCTCATTATTGTAAAAAATCAAATATTCCTGTTCGAGTAAATACTGATGGTCTTGGTAATCTGGTTAATAAACGTAATATCCTGCCTGAACTTGCAGAGTGTGTAGATGCCTTATCAGTTTCCATGAATGCTCAAAACGAAGAAGCTTATGATCTTCATTGTGTACCTGCTCTAAAAGGGTCTTATGATAGCATGCTGGCTTTTTTAGCTCTTGCTCATAACTATATTACTGATACTACTGCCACAGCAATAGAAGGGCTTGAAGGTGTAGATGTTGAAGCGTGTGAAGTACAGGCAAAACTACTTAAGGTTAAATTTCGAAAAAGAGTTTTAGATATTGTAGGCTAAATAAAATTATTTAATATTTTATTTGCATTTTATAAAAATTACGGTAGAATACGCACCACTTAACCGCTGTGGGTGATTAGCTCAGCTGGTCAGAGCATCGCCCTTACAAGGCGGGGGTCATAGGTTCAAATCCTATATCACCCACCATTAACTCTTTGAATTTAATGGTTATTTGTAAATTCCCTCATAAGAATTTCAGGCTTTTATAGCTTGGGTGTCATCTAGGGTGTCACTTTGTTCCTTATTAGTCTTTTTAATACCTTCTAGAATATTCACTTTCTTTGATAAGAATTACCTCCTGGTTTACCCCTTTAAAGTTTTACTTTTTTTTATTATAGTGTTTTAATTCTAAATGTTATTATAACGGTTTCGCTGTGCTTAAGTGTTGTTGGCTCCTTAAATTACTATATTTTAAGAATTAAAAGTAACTTTATGCTTGTTTAATTAGAGCTGTTTAAGGTGCTGTAGTAATACTTACAGGGAACATAGTTATATTAAAAAGTCTATGCACTCATAATTTAAAATTAATTTTAAAGTGAACGTCAACAATGAGTCAATAGCGATCATATTAACATAATAGTTAATGATGCGTATGCCCAAAGATTATTCCAATCTCATATGGCCGCTAAGTAGAGCTAGAGACGCTATGCTCAATCATTTTAAACTTTGACATGATAAGGTTAGTTGAAGGTTAACATGGCTTACATAATCAGTTTTTGCTTTTAGTGACTAACCTCAGCCAATCCGCTAAAATGCCCTTGTGATGCCGTATATTATAAAATGATTTGCATCTCCAATTGTGGCAAATATCACTAAGCTTTCCCCACATAGAGGCTTTGAGCGTTGCAGATATCATCTAGCTTTATGTGGTAACTGACAAATGACTTCAATTAGCCAGATCCTGACGATTAGACGACATAAATAGTTGGGGTCTAATCCTTACTTTTAATTATCCTCATACTTCATCTACACACTCATCATATTTAGGCATTTACTTACACCAATTCTTACCTTTCTTTCCTCCATAATATGGAACACCTAAATTGGCTTTAATAAGGCTATTAGTAAGGTTTTCTCCATCAATATAGACATCTGCAACAATACGAAAATACTTTCCTCTGAGCATATTCCTAAGCTCTACCTTCTTACCTAAACGTAGCATTGCTACGGTATGTTGCTTGGCTTTACGTGCAAGGGCTTTCTCCTTCTTACACTTACCACGCATCTCAGGGGTGTCAATACCACTAACCCTGATACCTATATGCTTCCCAATAATATCAGGCCATCCTTTAATATTCGCTCTAAATGTATCACCATCATAGATACTTGTAACTTCTGATACTATTGCTGTTCCATAGATTTTAGGTTTAGATTGTACTGTTGTGGAGATAAAGATTAATAAAATTAAAATTAATATTTTCATAAAAATCAGATTTGTCCTATATTCTTGAGTAAGTTGATTGCGTATTATATCCCTAAACCAACGGGAGAATATATGATGTTAACAAAGATAAGAATTCAGCTATGCAAAATGATTATGGACCTAGGAAAAGAAGAATTTCCAGAGAAACGGGAGCTCATGAAGAAGATTGACGAACTTCATGGATATATTGCAGACATTCAATTAAATCGTAATATCAATTTAGAAATTCAGAAGCAGAATGATCTAGACTTTAACAAACTGGTATCTGAGATCATTTCTTAACCCTCAATGTTGAACTATTATTAACTCTATATGAGCTAGAAACTCTATAAAGCAAGCCCTAAATAAAGGTTATATAGGGCTACAATTGATAACTACTTAAGCTACCTTCTGTGATATTACCACTCCCCAGTCCCAAGATATCCTCTTCCTTCAAGGTGAATTTCCTACTTACTTAAGGCTTCAGCTGCTAATTTAAAGTTAAATCCCCAAAATGGATAAAATAAGAAGTGAACCCCTTGTAGTAATGATGATGAGGGTCACTGTTAAGACCTCACCTTAATCAAAATCCTCTACAGTAACACCCTCAAATTATCAGTCATTGTGTTGCACACCCTCCTAGAAAAAATCAAAAATAAAGGTAATTAAAATGTCGAATAAAATAAAGGGTTTCTCATTAATTGAGCTTATGATTGTCGTAGCAATAATCGGGGTTCTAGCTTCAGTCGCTTTACCAGCATATCAAAGTTATATTGTAAAAACTAAGTTAACAGAGGTCACTGTAATGTTAGGGTCTAAGAAAACAGACGCTAATATGGAATGGTTGACCAACCAGACCCTCGCGGGTATGTCTGCAAAACTTCCCGATATAACAAACAGTAAGTATGTTGACCAGGTCTTCTGGTCAAATACTGGAGACGGAAAGCATGGCGATATTACAGCCTTACTTAAAGGCTTAGGATCGGGTGTTGATGGGAAGACTATCGTAATTATATTTCAAGTAGGGAATACTGGAACAATTACTACTACATGGGACGGTACTGCTAAAGGATACATTCCAAATAGCTAAATACTGAGAATCTATCAATTGTTAAGTAACCAACACGAAGTTGACTAACTTCAGGTCTCTAGGAAGTGTGTGTCTAGAACACTTTGAGGAGGTAGTTGATCTTCATAAAGGTGAGGAAAGGGTATCAGTCTTAGTACCAAGTGAGGGACTATATTACGTACCAAAAGTAATCTTATCAGATCGCAATTTAAAAATTATTTTCGAGAAAGATAAATTAATCGAGGGGCTTGATTACATTTTTGACGATTTAACTATGCCTCTTGATAAGGAGTCTATTACACGACAATTATACTTTACTGACTTGCTTTTTCTTCCCATAGAAAGTGCTGACTTTAAACAATCTGATAGAGTTATTCAATTATTAACAGTAGTTAGAAATGCAAGAACTAAGGTTATTGTTATTGCAAAAGAACCATTACTTTGTGAAAGCATTTATAGGCATAAACTTTCACGTCAAGCCCTTAATCGCCTTTCTAAATTGGAAGTGCCTGTGTTAGTCATTCCTCCCGAATCACTGAAACAGGATAAGAATACTAACAATCTAGTAATAGAATTTATTCGCAACATTGTAGATGCTATAACAAAAACTGGTCTCCCTTGTGGTGAAGCTAGTGAAATAGAATCTATCATTTCAATGAGCGGAAGAGCAATGATTGGTACCGCTTCAGGTACTGGTGAGAACCGCTTAATGGAAGCTACCCTTGATGCCCTTACATCACCGTCCTTTGATTTAGATACACTAGAAAATGCACAAGGTGTTCTGATGATATTCACTTGTTCAGATTTGGAGATTCATGAGTTTGATGAAATGGCAACAATTCTTCAAGATATTAAAAACACCTGTAATTTTTCTAATTTTAATGCTTTTGCGTTTAATGTGATACGGAAGAATATTGGTGAGCTAATGATGGTCAGTATTATTAAAACTGGCTTAAAATGAAATCGTGGGAAGTAAAAAATAGGCTGCAGCTAACCTAGTTACTAACCAGATTTACTATGAGACATACCTGAAGGCTCAACTAACTCCTCATATCAAAATTATTCTAATACGCGGGAGACAGACTTAAAGATTACCACGAAATTAATTAATATAGAAATAAGTTAAATTTCAATTTCAAGAATCTTACAAATCATAATATAAATCAAGGATAGAAATATGAAACCTATAACATCAACAATAGATGTTCCATCTATTGGGATGGAGGAAGAATTCGAGTTAATCGAAATAAAAAATGAGATTTTGTCGAAAAGGTATATGGAAGAGGTTACAAAAATTATTAGAAAATTTTCGGATGTTACTAAAGTAACAGCTCAGTCAATGGGAACAGTTTTTCAAGAGATTGAAAGAGAAATCTGGCTTACGGCATTACAGGATGCTGATATAACGATTATAAGTAAGGTAAAGCAAGGCGTATCAAGACGAGCGGCAATAATACTCGCTGAAGATATTGATGTTCATGCTGTAGAGAATGTCAATGATATAGAGATAGCACAAAAACAGGTTTTTGAAGTTGTTTTACGATTGGCCTGGGCTGAAGAGATTCAAATAAAAGGATTAGAGATACCCGTATCCCATTATTAATAATCAAGACTTGATCGAGGGTAAATGCATCGATTGTTTATCCCATATGACAGTTTCAAGGGTTTCAAGGGTTTCTAGAGATTGGTATATTGAAATTGCTTGATGGGCATCTTTTTTCGGGGTCTTTCTTGTGGACTTTAAGAAGGCATGAATAATTGTTAAGTCACCATTTTTAGATTTAGAAAACAGCACCCTTGCAGATTCTTTTCTGCTGTCAATTCTGAGTTTGTATATAGTGCCGTTATACTTCCATATTTTTGAATTCAAAGTTTTAAGGCTATTGCATTTATAGAGTTCACCATGTTGCACATAAGATTGAAACTTATTAAATATCTTAATTGAAAGACCTTCGGATATCCCACCGAAAAATGAATATAGAGGTTGGGTCATTTTATTTTTTTCGACTAACTGAATATTCATAAATTTAAGGTTTAATAAGTTTATAGTGGTAGTCACACATTTTAGAGCATCACCCAAATAATTGGAATTTTAATAAACAATTGAACTAACCATTTAACCCTATCAAATAACTATGGTCCACTGGGTCATACGATAAACCCTATCATTTGAGCTCAAAACAACCTATACGAGAAGATTTTCTTTTAGGTTCTATAGGATAGCTCAACAAACAAGGATAAAAATGACAGCCTATATCTACGCAAGAGTCAGTACACAAGGTCAAAATCTGGACGGACAAGTTAAAGAACTAACAACTCGATATCCTGATGCAGAACTATATGAAGAAAAAGCATCTGCTAAAAGTATGGATCGAGCAGTACTAAATAAATTACTCTTAATTTTAAATTCTGGTGATACGTTGATTGTTTATGATTTATCTCGTCTCAACCGTAACACTAAAGATTTCTTAGAATTGCTTGATGATTTAGATAGCAGAGGTATTAATCTCATTATTCATAACATGGGTGGTCAAGTTGTCGATAGTGGCTCTGCAACTGGTAAGATGATCCTTACAGTTCTTGCGGCTGTTGAGACTATGAATAGACAGGTAACTTTGGAAAAACAGGCTCATGGTATTGCTATTGCAGTTGCCCAAAATAAATTCAAGGGCAAACAGGTCAATCCTGAGACTGTGAAAAAATGTGAACGTGCATTGAAACTTGTTGAGCAAGGTGTCTCTAAAGAAAAATCTGCAAGGGCTGAAGGTGTGGGTGTTGCAACGTTGTATAGGTATATTAATAAATTAGTAGCGGTATAATATTTGATGGAGAGCAATATGCAATTACAGAATCAGAATTTTGATATAATCGGTGATATCCACGGTTATGCTGACGCATTGATCCGTTTATTAGAAAAGCTTGGCTATACAAGAAATAATGATGGGGTATATTCTCATCCGAATAGGAAAGTCATATTTCTCGGTGATTTCATTGATCGTGGAGAAGAGCAAGCATTGGTATTGGGTGTTGTTATGCGAATGGCAGAGAGTGGTAATGCTCTCGCTGTTATGGGGAACCATGAGTACAATGCAATTTGTTACCATACTAATGACGTGAAAGGTAAGCCTTTACGGGAACATTCTGAAAAAAACTTTAAACAACACCAGAAATTTCTATCTGAGTTTCCTGTTGGTGAAGAAAGTACGCAACAAGTTATAGAATGGTTTAAGACGCTACCCATTTTTTTAGATCTTGAGGGTTTCCGTGTTATCCACGCTTGTTGGCATGAAGCTTCCCTAGAGGCCATTACTCCTTATTTAGAGTCCAATAACTTGATTACAGATAGCTTATTGTTAAAATCATGTGATAGCAGTAGTAAAGAATTTACGGCAATTGAAACCCTTCTCAAGGGTCTTGAGTTAAATTTACCTGATGGGAATTATTTCCTTGATAAAGATGGAAATCGTAGAACTGCTATACGTGTGAAATGGTGGACTGAAAAGGCAGAAACCTATCAGGATTATGCCTTAGTTTATGATGCTGCTAAATCCTCAATCTCATCTAAAAAATTAGCCCAAGATAAAATAATCCCATCCTATATGGGAGGTAAGCCAGTCTTCTTTGGGCATTATTGGTTTACTGGAACTCCAACAATAGTCACTAACAAAACAGCATGTTTGGACTACAGTGTAGGTAATAATGAAAAGCTTGTATGTTATCGTTGGAGTGAGGGTGATACGACACTTTCTAATGATAACTTTGTTATGGTTGATGCATAACGATTCTATGAGGTAGAGGGGTAACCTTGAAATTCGCCGAAACATGGTATGAAGTTATAATAGATTGAATTTCAGAATTACTGGATTTTTGGAACTTTGTAATTGTAACAACTTAAGATGCATGATAGGGTGTTTATTCTTAAGGTTGAAAAATTATTATCTTGATTCGACCTAGTTTAATTAAACTTCTTTATCCTTGAATGTATTAAAAAATGATTCATAGAGCCTAAATTTTTATAGGACTGTCTCATTAAAGGAAAGGGAAATGATAGTTAAAACATTCAAAAACATTTTTAATAAATTTCAACAATTTTTATTAACTTGGGTAGTAATATTAATTGCTAATCAATTATTTATTTTTGGAGCGTGTTTTGAGCCATATTGTTTAATTGCTGCTCTACCTTACACAGGGATTATAGCTGCACTAGTATTGTACTTTATGAATGAAAATAATACGTAATTACTAATTTTTAGCTTGCTAGGAAATTCTGTCCCATAACAGGCATTACGTAAATATGAAGTTAATTCTAGTTACAAGTATTGGGTAAAGCGTTTATACAAATAAGATTTATCTTTATTAAATAAATAGAAAAAGTTGTAAACTTCTCTAAAGAAACTAAAATATTTAAACCTATGTCATTATTATCAATTCAGACTTCATTTTTAGGGCGTTGGTTTGGTAAATATAAACAGGTCAGTATCTTTAGTGACAAACTTAAATTACTTCCCCATTCAGGCATAAACTCAGAAATTTTATTTTCTTCTGTAATTGATTTTCCAATTTTAAAGGAAAATATTTTTAGTTCACAAATAATTTTAAACTCGACTAGTGGGGTTAAAATTATTAATTGGATGAAAAAAAAGGATTGCAGATTAAATATCTCTCAGCTTCAAAAGCATTATAGCTTCTGTCTAGAATCTAATATTAGTCAGTCAAGAGAATTATTTAATAGCCTTACAAAAAAACAATTTTTGCGTGATAGCTCAATATCGTTACTTGAATCAAATGTTTTTAATTTGGTTGATTGTTTTATCAAATCAAAGGTTCAATGGAGTGAATACCTGAGTAATGATAGCTATCAATGGTTAAATGAAATCAAAAGCTATAACCCTCTTACAAAAAACATTAGTTTTCTAAGGCAGGAATATGAAGCCAATGAACTTTCTTCCCGAAAAACCTTTTATGATCAAATTGAATCTAATCCATTAACCGAAGAACAACGATTATCAGTTATTCGTAATAATGATCGAAACCTTGTATTAGCAGCAGCTGGTACAGGAAAGACTTCTGTAATGGTAGCTAAAGCTCTAGATCTTATTGATTCGGGAAAGTGCATCCCAAATGATATTTTGATCCTCGCTTATAACAATGCTGCTGCAAAAGAGTTACGAGAGAGGATGGTGTTAAGGTCGAATGCTGTTGGAATGTCCTTAGAGAAACAGCCAACAATTATGACATTTCATGCATTAGGGCGTAAGATTCTTAAAGAGTCAGGTATATCAACCTATATATCAGTTTTTATGGAAGATCCTACTAAGTTTGAAATGTGGCTATCGAAGTGGCTTGAAAATTATGTTAAATCTAGTCCTGAAGCTATGACTACTTTTATAGACTTAATGCACCAGCCTATAAATCCATTTGATATTAAGTCAATGGCTGAATATGAAGCATATATTCGTGATAATGAATATCGAACTTTAAATGGTGAAAGGGTTAAAGGCTATCAAGAATTATTGATAGCTAATTGGTTATACCTAAATGGTGTAGATTACGAGTATGAAGCTCCGTATATTAGTAAACGAAGAATATCAGTAGGCTTTGATTATAGACCTGATTTTTATATTAAAGAAACATCTATTTATATAGAGCACTTCGGTATTGACAGGCGTGGGAATACTCGTCCTGATATTGATTCAGTTCGTTATAATCTAGAAATGAAAAGTAAAAGAGAGTTGCATGATGAATGTGGAACTACACTTATTGAAACCTTTCACTATGACTGGATAGAAAACTCTTTACTAAAAAGGCTAGAAAAACTAATACTCAATGCAGGATTAATACTTAATCCTCTTAGTGATGATGAAATATTTACCCAACTTAAAGAATCAGGTTACTTACAAGATGCTGCAAAACTTTATTTGAAGTGTTTACAAGCTATACGTGTAGAAAGGCTTGACGAACAGGAAATAATGAGTCGTTTAAAAAAGTTTCAGATTGTTAATATAAAACAATATACTGAATTATTGACAGCGATTGTTGAGGAATATGTTCAAGAACTGAATAATCAAAATAGAATTGATTTTGATGACATGATCATAAGAGCTTCACACCAAGTTGAACATAATAAATATGTTCCTCCTTGGAGTAATATTTTAGTAGATGAATTCCAAGATATTTCTGCTGCTAGAATGGAGTTTTTACAGACTATCATTAATAAATCTAAACTTCCGTGTTTCACTGCCGTTGGAGATGATTGGCAATCAATATATCGATTTTCTGGAGGGAAGTTAGAGCTCATCACTCGATTTGAAGAGATGATTGGTTCATGTACAACGACTAAATTACAAAAAACTTTCCGTTATAATAATAGTATTGCAGATATTGCAGGTAAATTTGTAATGGTTAATCCTGAACAATATATTAAGAATGTAACAACTCATAAAAAGGTAGATAGCCCTCAAGTCTATCTTCTTGATAGTCTGGTTGATGGGAAGAGTAATCTAGAACAACGCACTTTACAGGTTATAAAAGCTATTCGTAAACACGATGTAAGTGGTTCTATTGCAGTATTGGGACGATATCGGTATTTATTGAATAATACTAGAGAAGTTGTTAAGCAAAAGGGATTGTCAAACAATATTAAATACTGGACATTTCATGGTTCAAAGGGCTTGGAAGCTGACTATTGTATATTAATAGGTTTTTTCCAAGGAAAAACTGGCTTTCCTAATCAAAATAAAGATGAAGCTGTAGTTGAAGCATTATTACCAATACTGGATGATTTTCCACATTCAGAAGAGCGTCGCTTATTTTATGTCGGACTAACAAGGGCTAAGAAAAAATCTTATATTATTGCAGATCCGATGGCAACTTCATCATTTATTACAGAACTACTTTCACCAAAATATAATGTTTATATTGGTTCTTCAACCTTTGAAGAAAAGTATAGGGAAATTTTTAAATGTCCTATCTGTACAGAAGGTTATTTTAAAGGATATAAAGGTCAATATGGAACTTTTTATAAATGTTCATCAAATATTGCTTGTGAGTCTAAACCAAGAGTATGTACTAAATGTGGCTCTCCATCTCTTGATACCAGAGGACAAAGTATTTGTAATAATGAAGGATGTAAAGAAACTCTAAAAATATGCTCTTCTTGTGGACGACCTATGAAATTACGTGATGGGCGATTTGGAAAATTTTGGGGATGTAGTGGTTATGGTTTAAAAGAAGATCGTTGTAAAATAACGGAGAAGTATTAATCTATTTAAATTAGTATTTAATTATACTTCAAAAATTAATATGTAATACTTTATGCATCTAAAAAATTTGTAGTTATATCTCCTGTACTAGATGGACAGTTAGATAAAAAGCTTTTATTGGAAGGAACAGTCGAATTAAAATCTGATGGCTAAATTACTACCAATAGTGAGTGTTGAAGATAAGATCATTAGACAAGTAGCAGAATCTGTTATATCGATTGATAGTATGGAAGTGCAACAGTTAATTGATGACTTAATGCTAACGTGCCTAAGTTCAAATGGAGTTGGAATATCAGCTCCTCAAGTATTTAAATCCCAACGTTTATTCATTATGTCTTCAAGGCCAAATAAACGATACCCTCATGCCCCTGTAATGGAGCCAATTGCAGTTATTAACCCTGTACTAGCTTGGAAGTCTGAGGTTGTTGAGAGCGACTGGGAAGGCTGTTTAAGTGTTAAAGGTGTTAGAGGTCTAGTACCAAGGCACATTAAAATACAGGTAACTTATATAGATCGTCATGGTCTCAGGGTCGAAACTGAATTCACAGGCTTTTTAGCGAGGTTATTCCAGCATGAGCTAGACCATCTCAATGGTCTAGTCTTCACTGATCGAGTTAAATCCAAAAAAGATTTAATATCAGAAGAAGAATACTTAACCCTTATAAGTCTAAAGGGCGACAGTTGATGATCCTATTTTAAAATAGATTAATCACAAAAGATGATTTCGAGTCTAGTGACTTTGATCAACAAACGTTTAACTATATCTTAGACCATGTGAACCTTGAATTATTTTTTACTTTACACCTCCAAACATGACTATGAGATAAAGTAGGTTAGATAACCTACAAATCAGAGAGTGATATAAGCTTTCTTTCTTATGCTCTGGTATTTAAAGCTAGAGTTATTAAAACTGTAGTTCCTGCTCTATCCTGCATACAGAAAAAGGTAGGAGATTCTCAATAGATTGCAAATGAAATAAGTGCTCCTATTAAATGGTTACTTTAATAAAGAATGGACCAACCTTAATACTCCATTAATATCAGTATATTAACGTTTTAGAGATAGTTATTTATTGTGAAATCCATTTAATAATGATAATCTAAAGAGTTCTAGTACATGAGAAACCATACTTTATGTAGGTTTTATAAAGCTCTTTCAATATTTAACACTAACATGAGGAAAATTATGGATAATAATTTAGCTACAAATATTGAGAACTCTTTAATAGATACTACAATTGAAAGCTGGAAATTTTCTCGTTTATTTTTAAAATTGATGAATGCTCTGGATGCAGGTGAAGCTAAACGCTATTCTAACCAATTATCATACTTTACTAAGAAGATTAAAGTTAATCTAGAATCTACAGGGTTAACAATAGTTGATTTAGAAGGACAACGTTACGATCCTGGTATTGCTGCCTCAGCTTTAAATATAGGTGATTTTGAACCAGATGATGAACTAATAGTTGATCAAATGTTAGAACCTATAATTATGAGTTCTGAAGGAATAAGAAAGGAAGGAACTGTTTTATTAAGGAAAGCACTTATATGAAGTATATTGGAATCGATTTAGGCACAACCAATAGTGCAATTAGTTTATATAATGGTGAAGAAGTCACTTTATATAAAAGCCCTGAACAAAATGATGTAACACCATCAGCTATTTTTATTGATAAAAGAGGTGGTAAGTATATTGGTGCGAGAGCATATAATAATGCAGCACGTAACCCAAATAATGCAGCTACTCTTTTTAAGCGGTTAATAGGAACAAGTACCCAAATTAAATTATCAGCAGTTGATATAACTTTAACACCTGAAGATTGTTCTGCTGAAATTTTGAAAGTACTGTTTTCATATCTACCAGAAGACGTTAGAAATAGTGGTGAAACAGGTACAGTTATTACCGTACCTGCTGCATTTAATCAGATGCAAAAAGATGCAACAATGGCTGCAGCAGAATCTGCTGATTTGGGTGCTGTTGCCTTAATGCAAGAACCAGTAGCAGCTGTAATGCGTGTTATGCAAACTAGAAAAAATGATGGTGTATTTTTAATCTATGACCTGGGTGGTGGCACTCTAGATATTGCTATAGCAGAAAGTATTTCTGGACGAGTAAGTCTTCTTTCGCATGGCGGAATTGCTATGTGTGGAGGGCGAGATTTTGACCGCATCCTATTTGATAATATTATTAAACCATGGTTATTCAGTAACTTTAATTTACCTAAAGATTTAACCTCAGATCCTAAATATAAATCTTTGTTAAGAATGGCTACATGGTCAGTAGAGAAGGCAAAAATTGAATTATCTTTGAGAGAAGATTCAATTATTAGTTTATCTGAGATGGAGCTCGGTGTTACTGATATTGATGGTGAAGAATTGTATATTGATATTCCTATTACACGCAAAGATTATGATGAGCTTATTTCAGAAAAAATAGAAGAATCTATTCAAGCAACTAGAGATGCAATAGAAAAAGCTGGTTTAAGTACGCATGATATTGAAAGACTAGTTTTTGTAGGTGGGCCAACTAATTATAAGCCACTTAGAGAAAAAGTTTCTTTTGAATTAGGGATTGCTGAATCAACTGATGTTAACTCTATGACTGCTGTATCGGAAGGAGCGGCTATTTTTGCGGAGTCAATTGATTGGTCATCTCAATCTAGAGGCAGAAAAAATGCTAGAGGTTCAATTAAAGTAGAAGATAACCTTGATCTTAACTTTAATTATATAGCACGTACACCAGATATTAAAACTAAGATTGTAGCTAAAGTAGCAAATGCATCAAATGAAAATAGAGAGTTCCAAATAGACTGCTTGGATACAGGTTGGACTTCAGGAAAGGTATCACTAAAAGATGGTACATCATTAGAGCTTCCATTATCTAAACCAGGTGATAATACATTTAAAATTTTTGTATATGATAGTTCGGGCGGTCCAATTACTTTAGCGAATGATAAAATCATTATTGCAAGAACTGCTGCAAATATTGATGCTATACCTGCTTCCCATTCAATAGGTGTTGAAGCAAGAGATAAAATAGGTGGCCGTCTCATATTGGACTATTTGATTAAGGAAGGAGATCAACTTCCTAAAAAAGGTAAAAAAATCTTCAAAATTGAAGAATCTCTTAAGGCTGGAAGTTCGGATTCTATTAAGTTTAAGTTATGGCAAGGGGACATAATCGATCCTGTTAATGACAATCTATTTATTGGAATGTTTGAAATTAAAGGCTCAGATTTTGATGATACGGTCATAATGGCAGGATCAGAATTAATTTGTGAATATGAAATTCTAGATTCTGGAAATATTGTAGTGGAAGTAGAAATCCCATCAATAGGAGGGTTATTTCATAGTGGGCGTAATTTTTACTCTAGGCAAGAAGGACAAATAGATTACAGTAATTCTTCTAAACGTATTGAAGAAGAATCTAATAGTTCAATGGAAAAAATTGAAGAAATTATGGATTCTAATGTTGAAGATGAACGTCTTATTAAAGCTCAAAATAAATTAAAGCAGGCAAATGAACTAAATTCAAATAGTGATGATCCAGAGACGGCTAAACAAGCAATGGATAATGTCCAAGAAGCAAAATTGTTACTGGCAGAAACAAGAAAAGATCACATGAAGTCTATTAGGCAAATGGATCTTAATCATGTTGTAACGTTCTTTGATAGTTATGTTCGTGAACATGCACGACCAACTGAAGAAACTGCATTTGATAATTTAACTAAAACTACCCAAAGAACTATAGATAACAATTCTGGTGACTTTGATTCTCATATAGATGAACTTAGGTCTAAGAATTTTCTTATTTTGTGGCGACAAGACTGGTTTGTTATCGAACGATTTAAATCATTAACCCAAGATTCCTATTTATTTAATGATCAAAATGAATTTAACCAGCTAGTTTCAACTGGAACAGAAGCTCTTGAAGCAAATGATATTGATAAATTAAGAAATATAGTTGGCCTAATGGAATCAACTAAAGTTGGTACATCTGATGGGGATGAAATGTTCTCAGGTGCTAATATTATACGGAGTTAACTTGTTATGGTATTAGAATCTTATTTACCTATTAACTTTGAATTACCTAATGGAGATAAAACAAAGACTGTAATATTTTCAGGGTCTAACTGGCAAATTATTAAAACTCAAAAGAACTGTAATGTGCTAATAGCCTATGAAGAATTATTTAATAAATGGATAAGTTCAGGTTTGTTAGATTTATCATCATTATCAATTTTCAACTTTGGTGAACAGAAATATGGCTCAATATCATCACCTAAAAAGTTTCAGTTAGCCCCAGTTTCCGAAAGTGCTACTCCAGAAGATAAGGTTGATGCGATAGCTTTTTCAATGGCAATCAAGGTTTCAAGATCGTTAGATAAAAAATCCCCATTTCAGGATGCAATCTATATTGAACAATTAAGTAGATTACTTCCTACATATAGCCTTAGTTCAGAAACAAGTGATGACAAAGTTTTAGGTTTTTGGTTATCTGGAGGGGCGAATGTTTCTGTTGAATCATTTCGACAAATTAATCAATTGATGTCTTGGATGAAAAAAAGTGATCTTCGAGATGTTATTGAAGCATCAGGTCATGATGTACATGAGTTAACTCTTAATAAAACCAATAAAACTAAGGTTGATAATAAAGAAACTGTAAAGGATAAAAGGCAGGAAACAGAAAAGAGTGATACCAATGAATCTAAACAGTTTTCTTTGCCAGGCAGGCCAGAACTAGAATCCTTTTTTAATGAGCATATTATAGATATTTTACTTAATAGTGAACGTTATAAGTCATTAGGTATTGAATTCCCATCATCTATCGCTCTACATGGCCCCCCAGGCTGTGGTAAAACTTTTGCAGTTGAAAAACTCGTAGAATTCCTAGGATGGCCTAGTTTTGAAATAGATGCCTCGAGTGTTGCTAGTCCATATATTCATGAGACCAGTAAAAAAGTTGCAGAGGTATTTGATAAAGCAATTGAAAATTCCCCATCAGTACTAGTCATTGATGAGATGGAATCTTTCCTAGCAGATAGAGAAATGGGTTCTGGTCATCATCGAGTTGAGGAAGTTGCTGAGTTTTTAAGACGAATTCCAGAAGCTGCAAAAAATAATGTTTTAATTATTGCAATGACAAATAGAATTGACATCATTGATCCTGGCATTTTAAGGCGAGGAAGGTTTGATCATGTAATTGAAGTTGGTTTTGCAAGTGAACTAGAGATTAAATCATTACTTAACAACCTGCTCAAAAATATACCTAAAGCAGAAAAGTTAGATGTATCTACTTTTGCTAAAAAGCTATCAGGACGGCCTTTATCTGATGTTGCGTTTGTTGTTCGAGAAGGTGCAAGGCTTGCTGCAAAATCAGGTAAAGATACTTTAGATATAGAAAGTTTACATCAGGCATTAGAACAATCTCCTTCAAGAGTAAAAGAAGATAAGAAGAGAAGAATTGGTTTTATCTAAGGTATTAAATAAATAATGAATGTTTCAAATAACAATAAAGAAGATGCAATTGGCTTTGCTGGTTTATCTTCGTTTATAACAAATAGTGATGATTTGTCAGTTACTAAAAAAGAAACTAATACTCGTAGTCAACCAGAACCCTCAAAAGAGCAAGAATTAACTAAGAAAACAGAAAGTTCTGGAACCATAGTTCATAATACCCCCTCTCAAAATAGTAAAACTGAAAAGAAAGAAAAGAAAGAAAAGAAAAAAAAGAAAAAAAAGAAAAGTACTAAGTCTTCTAGTAGTAAGCCTAAAAATGATCCTGTAAACGAACCAAAAGATACTGGAATGTCAGGTTTTTCTAAATTCTTATGGTTTGTAGTCTTTATTGTTATTGTAATTGTTTGGAATCAATCAGAAACAGACAGAAAAAATAATGAAAATAGTAATTATACTAAAAGTCAGAATTCAACTATAAGTAATGAATACGATACACCTCAGCAATATTATAATAAAAAAGAAAGCAGTTATAGGCCTTCTGAATCAAAACCGTCATATGGAAAAAAACAAGTTTTAAATGTTTCCCAAATCAGGTACTGCCGTTCAGAAAAAATTAGACTTGATGCTGCAGAAACTGAATTAGATAGTTACTCTACTTATGATACAACTAAATTTAATAATTTAGTTGATGATTATAATGGTCGATGCGGTGAATTTCGTTATAAACGTGGAAACTTACAAAGAGCTGAAAATGATATTAAAGCTTTTCGTTCGGAGTTAATTTTAGAAGGGAAAGCTAGATTCAAGATATCTAAGTCTAATTATTCTAGTTCTAAGACTCCAAACAATGTAAAAAATTTAACAAGTGAAAAGAAAGTTGTTAAAAAAGTTAAGCCTAAGCCTAATAAAAAACTTTTAGAAGTTCAAAAATTATTAAATATTCTTGGGTATAACGCAGGAGTAACTGATGGGTTGATGGGGAAAAATACTCGTTTAGCTATTTATTCTTTCCAAGATGATAATAACATTAATAACTCAACTATCATTAATAATACTTTAGTTAAGGCTCTAAAAACTGAAATTTCAAATAAGATTAAAGTTGAAAAAGTGCCTGTTTATATACCGATAAAGAAAAAAACTAAGCCAATTCATAATAGTTATCTTGCTGTAGACCATAAAAACCTTAAGACTTGTTTGTCAGGTAAATATATTCATTCATGTAAACATGAGATCCTAACTAGGGAACAGGCCAGACAAGTTGATATTGCAGAGAAAAGGGAAAACTATAAAACCTGTATAAAAGGTAAGTACATTCATTCATGTAAACATGAGATCTTAACTAGGGAACAGGCCAGACAAGTTGATATTGCAGAGAAAAGGGAAAACTATAAAACCTGTATAAAAGGTAAGTACATTCATTCATGTAAACATGAGATCCTAACTAGGAAACAAAAAATTAGGGTAAGAGCCGCAGAACTTAGGGAAGGTAATTAACTTTGAGTTATTGTCTCTGTTTTAATTGTGGATTAGAAAAAAATAGCCCTTTTGCAAAGTGTGTAAACTGTACTGTAATGCCTTATGCTAAAGAAGATATGGTTGTATCTTTAGTTCTAAGCGATTACCTTTCAAATAAGCAACAAATTAATTCTATTTTTTCAGAAAATAAAAATTTATTATTAGGTAATATTTCATCTTTTATTAATAGAAAAGCTGAAATAATACTAAAAGATCCACAACTAATGGGTATGTTGGATACATGGTATAAAGAAGAATATGAACCTTTTGAAGACACATGCAACATTAAATCTAACACTGGAATTATAGATTACAAAGATGCAATAAGTAATGTAGGTCTTGTTGAAAATAAAAACTTAGAACATGAGGATAAGCCCTTGTCGGACACTTACATACATCATAGTCCATTTAATATATTGGGATTATCAACTAGAGATAATCGCCATCGTATTGTAGAAATGTCAGAAGAAATGTCTCTTGAATTAGAGCATGATCTTTGTCAAAAATCTCGTTCAGATCTTACTAGTCCACGATTACGTTTATCTGCTGAATTAGCATGGCTTCCTGGTGTTTCCCCAAAAAAGGCTAAACAACTATTGGAGTTAGTCCAAAACGCTCCCTTTTCAATATTGGATGAAACTGGGCTACCTGTACTTGTGCATCTTAACTTGCTTAGCTCTGCATTTGAAATTATTGATGTAACATCTTCAGAGAAAGATGTTATTAAATTTATTCTTAGAATATCAGAGTTAATTGATGAACTAGATTATGATGAGATTCTTCGAGATATAAATGAAGATAGAAGTATTTCGGGTTTTCCTGAGATTAATACTACTGAAAAAATTGAACAAGAACTTATTGAACATAAAAGGTATTACCAAAACACGATTAAAGAAGGCTTAAATACGCTTCCTTCTTTAACTCTGGTTAAAGTTGTAACCAGAGTTGTAGATTTAGACACTGATAATGGTGAATCTCAAGCAAGCGAGTTTATTGGTGATTTAGTTGATATTTATCAAGTAGAGGCACAAGGATTTTTACAGCAAGAGGCTGAAAATATTACAAAACTGGTTTCTCAAATCAGAGATAAAGCAACTACAAATAAAAATTCTGTAGATGCCATAATTGTGAAGTTAATGGAAATGACGACAACATGGGATTTTATTGCTCAACCGATTCAACTAGTTGCAAAATCTAGGGGGATAGATCATAAAGAAAGTATGGAAGTTGCTTATGCAATTCGTAATCTTTCAATTGAATTATTCAATAAACATAACCTGTTATCCCATGCTCAAAAGTTAACAGAACTACTCCAAGAATTATTTTCAGAGTTACCTGAACTGTTGGATACGGTTGATGATGACGCTGATGCACTAGATGAAATAGCATCTACTAGAGAAGATAATTTAAGATTTGAAAAACAAAAAAAGTTAGAAGTTGAAAAAGCTATTACTTATTCAGTAGAAATTGGGTTGGTATTTAAGGATACGTTATCAATTAATTCTAAAGGTATTAATTGGAAAAATACGCATTATACTCTTGAGAGTATAAGTAGAGTTAGATGGGGAGGTATAAGTCATTCAACTAATGGGATTCCTACTGGAACTAGCTATACCGTTGCTTATGGTACTCCACGAAATGAAATGGTAATAGAAATAAAAAAAGAAAAAACCTATACAGATTTTTTAGATAAACTTTGGAATGCTGTTTGTGTTCGTATGCTTAATGAAATGTTATTTTCATTAAGAGATGGGAATAAAGTTAATTTTAATAATTTAGAAGTGCGAGATGATGGTGTTACAATTACAATAAAAAAATTCTTTTCTTCTGATAAAATTATTAGGTTAAGCTGGTCAGAAACAAAGATTTGGTCTTCTGCGGGACAGTTTGTTATAGCGTCCTCTAATAATAAAAAAGATCTAGTAGCTCTTTCATATATTGAAGTTTCTAATGTTCATATCCTTGAACAGGCAATTAGGATGAAGTTTAAATCATCTAAAGCAAGAACATTAAGTGATTTATTAAAGGGTTAAAATTAAGTTAAAAGGAATAAGTGATGGGTTTTTTATCTTCAATATTTGGTCATAAGGAAGAAAGTCCTTTAGAACAAGCAATTAAAGAAGTAAGGAGAATTATTGAAGACGAAAAGTATCAACTTGAAATGCTTAACCCCATGGTTTTAGAGTTGATAGAATCAGGAGAAAGTTGTGATGAAATATCTAATTCATCTGGCTCATTCGGTTGTAGTGTAACGAACCCTATACCAACAAATGGAGCTATTGGTAGTTTGGCTTACCTATCTCAATTAGAGACAACTAAGGGCGAAAGAATTATGTTCCATAGAATTGGAGCAATAAATACAATTGATGTTTTTGAAGCTGTTACATTTTCTGGAAGTGAATGGTTTATATTTTTTCTTGATTGTTATCACCCTAGAAAATCAAGAAAATTACCAGAAGGCTTTCACTTAATGGAGGGGTTGGGGCAGTTTTCGGGCTTTGATAAATTTAGTAGCACGTTTCCTTATGAGTTTATAAAGATGAAATCGAATTCAGAGCTTAGTTTTGCTTATATAGGTATTTCAAAAGTTATCGAACAAATTAATGCTAAAGCATTTGATAATAAACCCGTAGAACATCTAATAAAGTTAGATATGGTAAGAAGTAAATTGACTAGTTTTCAAGCATAAATCTACAGAGATAAGCAGTTAATTTACCGTATAGTAAATTTAGCTATGTTCTTATCATTAATAAAAGGTTGAAGATTAAAAACTTTACCATCGACTGTAACTTTTACTCCTCTAGCATCCCCTAAAAACACACTAATTGGGGGGATTCCAAGTAAGCTGATTTTTTCACCTTTATGTATAAGTTCATATATTAGGGATTTGTTTGTGGTATCTTTAGCAGAAATCCATGAATCATTTTGAAAGGCCAGATTCAATAAAATTTCATTTTCATTAGCTTTAAGGTCAACTTTTTTAAAGCTAGATTTGTTATTATTTGTTGGAATAGTAAATTTAGCTATGTTCTTATCATTAATAAAAGGTTGAAGATTAAAAGCTTTACCATCGACCGTAACTTTTACTCCTCTAGCATCCCCTAAAAACACCCTAATTGGGAGTTCTCCTAATAAATTAATTTTTTCACCTTTATGCTTAAGCTCATATACTAACGATTTGTTTGTGGCATCTTTAATAGAAATCCATGAATCTTTTTTAAATGTTAATTTCAACTTGCTTTTGTATATTAGTTTTTTTGTTGCAATATCTGTGAAGTTTAAAATTTCATTATTTATTTTTGGTTGTTTAGTTGTAGGAGGAGGAGGGATTGGTGTGGATCGGTTTAATTTTTTAGCTGCTCGATATGCGGATTCAGACTGTTTCCCAGTACAGTCGTTATTGAAAGATTGAATCATTTGTGAATGTTTATTAACTTTCCTATTGTAGGAATCAATGGATGATTGACTGTAACTATCTGGTGTTGTTGAATCAATAGTTTCAGCTAACCATTTAGCCTTATTATAAAGTTTGACACATTCTTCCATTGCAGCATCAGAAATATAAGGTACATTACCCCTCATGCTACTTGAAGGGGGGGCTTCATATACACGAGCTACTAGACTTTGGGTGATTGAAAATAGTAAAAGCAATAAAGTTAGTTGTTTAGTCATCGAATACTATCTAAAGTTTAATATGGTAGGTTTAATCATTTTAACATATTATATTGTCTTCTTCTTGTTAGTTTTATTGGAAAATTAATTCTGTAGTACAAGTCGAATGAATTGAGATTTGAGGTTTTGGCAGTTTTTACTTATTTGTTGGCTCTTACTGCAACAATCTTTCATCTCGAGATCGATCAAACGTGGGAGTCAATTAAGGATAGACCCAAGGTAATTAGTTGTACAATCCAAAGACCTAAAGATTTACCTGATAATAATACGTGACGATATGAAGAGCCAAGCAGTACTGTGGACCCCATTGTCAAGACAACTCAATTAAAAAATAAGATATAAAATATCCATTATTATTTTTACTATCATGCAGCCAGTTTTAATTCTGGAGCAACTTCTTTCATCACACCATATATTTCTGCAGGTGTTT
>JAUJGA010000188.1:0-7601 GCA_042095675.1 Gammaproteobacteria bacterium | reverse complement strand
TAATCCGAATTTGAATTGGTTGGTGCATCAAAAGCAACTCTCAAAAGGCCCGTTGATGTGGTTGTCACTTTAAACGTATCAATATCACTTGAACTGTATAACTGAGCTTTAATCGCCGTATTTAAATCAATATCATCTGCGGTCCAAAAGGTATTGTTTCTCTCTGTCTCAAATGTAGTCATGGTATTGTTGCAGCCCTAGTAAAAACTATGCACTTTCAGTTCATAGTTGTTGAGTTAATGTGTTTATTTATTATGTTGCTATTGAATAATATAATAAACTAGCAATAACCCTTAATATAAAGTATTTAACCTAACGAATAAGGTTAGATTGTGAGAGCGGAGCGAACCACAATCTGAACCGTTTGTTGGACGAGCCCTGTTATTGATAATAGTTTTGGTCAGGCTATGAAAATAGCTTTTTAAGAATTCAGGTGACTGAAGCCTAAATCCTCTCCAAAAGTCTTTTAGAAAATACTTAAGTTATCAGTGTAGATTGTTGACTCGCTAATCAGCGGTTAAAGCTTATTTTTCACTTATTTTAGGCACAATGATCCCTTTGGTCATTTAAGCCCTTCTTCAGATTGTTATAGAAACTACATGATCAAAATAATAGTACACTATTCATATAGGATTTTCTCTGGCAGGAAAGAAGTGATGCGGGATTTGAGTTTTCACAATATCCATTTTTGCACCACAACAAGCACAAAGCATTGCTGATCTTTTTTTGATTTTGGCAATCCATGTTCCAGGATCGATTTTAAAAACCCACTGCAGGATCTGAATCAACTTCTTACTATTGTGATGTAAAAAGCCGTAGTCTCTGGCACGCCTGAATCCTCTTGGAAGAATATGCTGAAAGATCAACCATAAGAATTTAATGGCAGAAAGCGTTCTGGTTTGATACTTTTTCGTTTTGCTGTTCTGATAACGGAATGTCAACTGACCATTATGACAGGATAATATATTCTTTTCCTGGATCACGCCACGGTATAAATAACGTCCCAAATAAACCAAAGCCTTATTCCCCTGGCCAACATGGCGACAGTCTACCACCCATTTGTCCGGGTAATTTTCTGGTAGTTTTAAGTAATTACAAGAAAAGGCTTCAAGCAATTTTGCCCTAAAAACCTTAGCCAGTGCCTTATGATTGAATAAGTATTGACCTGTTTTTTTTGACCATAAATGTTTTGCCTTATCAATGGTTGCTCCCGGCATGACAATATGAATATGAGGGTGAAATTTTAGCTCTCTTGAATGAGTATGCAATACAGCAACCGCACCGGGTACACCACCGAGTTCCTTATCATTAAGGCTAAAAGTCTTAAGTGTATCCCAAACACATTCGAACATTAAGTTATACACTAAACGCTGATTTCGCCAGACAAGCGAACGCAGCTGTGCTGGTATTGTAAAGGTCATCATATAATAATCAGCCGGCACCTGTTTCTGCAGTTGCCTATCGATCCATTGCTGACTTTCATGATTCTGGCAATGAGGACAATGCCGGTGACCACAAGAATGAGGCACCAGAATTTGATGATTACAATCCTGACATTGCATCTGCATTTTAGGGCTGTGGCTGGTGCGACAAAGCTTCATAGCAGACATAGCCTTTAAATGGCTGGGTAATAACTGGTGCTGATAGTGCTGTATAAAATCAGTACCAAATTGGTCAATAATATTGGCCAGTCTGATCATGATATATTCCCCCAGGTGATATTAAACTTATCCATCAATGTATTAATATGCTGATCTGCTCGCTGGGTTGTCCTTGTGGTTAAATGAGTATATTTTGAGGTGGTTACTAAACTTACATGACCCAGTATTTTTTGTAATTCCAGCATATCAACACCTGCTTCAAGTAAATGTGTCGCATAACTATGACGAAGTGAATGGCAGGTAATTTGTTTTTTTAATCCAATTTCCTGAATCACTAATCTTATGGTAAGTTGAACACCACCACGGTCAAGAAAAGAGGTGGCTTTATGTGCATTTTTTAATCCCCCTTGACGGCTAGGGAATATTAATTTGGGATGTTTATGTAGTGACCAGAAACGACGTAACACATTCAATGTATTTTTTGGTAAAGGTACTAAACGGTCTTTATTACCCTTAGCATCACGAATATGTACTCGTTGACGTACGCTATCAATATCACCAATTTGAAGTCGAAGTCCCTCACCTAGCCACAACCCCATACTGTAAAGTGTAAAATATAAAACTCGATAGCTTAATTTACGTGTCGATAAAAATATCTGATAAGCTTCATCTTTTGTGACAATATCTGGAATACGTTTGGTTTTAGGCGGTTTAATGATGGGAAGATCTGTCCAACTTTTTTTTAGAACATGAGTATAAAAAAACTTGAGTCCATACAAATCAAGTTTAACTGCACTCCATGATAACCTTTCCAATAATTCATGAAAATAATCAATAAGCTGGTTTTGAGTTAACTTATCTAAATCATGGTCAAAATACTCACCAATACGGCGGATAGCACGAGAATAAGCCTCTATGGTTTTAGGCTGTAAACCTTTTAGTTTGAGATGTTTGCAGTGAAGATCATAATAAGTGTTGAATTTTTTACTATTTGGTGTTCTCATTGGTTTGTAACCTCTGTTGTTATAAGAGACTACAATTTACCCGTTTATATCAATCAGGGTAATATATGAGGTTACACTAAATTACTACGACTGAAGTCGTTTTCTCCGCGATAGCGGCTTCGTCCAACTACTAGAACTACTAGTGTCAGAGATCAAATATACGTATCGGAATCAATATAAGTCATTTATTGTTTCAGTCCGCTAGTCAAAACTATGCACTTTAGTGCAAGGCTTTAGCTGTTACACATTTTAAAAGGCAAATGTTAGTCTATGATTTATGAAAGAATATAGAAGAAATGGGCATAACATAAGTATCTTAATGGTGCATCTAGTTTGGGTGACAAAATACAGATACCCAGTGCTACAAGGTGATGTACAAATAAGGTGTCGAAAATTGCTGATGTAAATCTGTGATTCTGATGATGTTCAGATATTGAAAGGTGTTGTTAGTAAAGATCATATTCACATGCATATTGAATACCCTGCAAAATTATCGATAAGTGATTTTGTGAAGAGACTAAATGGATGAAGTTCCCGAAGGCTTCAGGACGAATTTCCAGAGCTAAAGAAGCGTTACTGGGGAAGGCATTTTTGGGCAATAGGATATGGAGCATGGTCAACGGGAAATATTACTGACGAAATGGTGAATGAATATTTGGAACATCACCGTAATCCTTCAAATGCTGATACAGGTAATATGATTCTTGAATAGGACTTTCAGTCCTCAAGCAACCTATGGACTTTCAGTCCATAGTCGTTGAGTTAAGTCATTAGATGAGACATTAGGCTTATTGCACACTTCTAATACCTTTGTTACCGTAGTCGATAAGCTGGGCATTTTGTCAATATAAGCTTGAATTGTTTTTATGTGCTGAGTGGACACAACGATTCTTAAATAGATAATTATATTTATATAAAGTGAGTATAATATATCATTCGTAATAATTTAACCTTTTTTTAAAGAGAGATAGAGTAATGACTGTTATAAAACAGAATGATTTCATTCAAAGTATTGCAGAAGCTTTACAATTTATTTCTTATTATCACCCAAAGGACTATATACAGGCATTAGGTCAGGCCTATGAAATAGAGGAATCAGATGCTGCTAAAGATGCAATAGCACAAATACTCTATAACTCTCGACTATGTGCTGAAGGACATCGGCCAATTTGTCAGGATACTGGTATTGTGGTGGTTTTCCTGAAAATTGGTATGAATGTGCAATGGGATTGTGAGAGCAGTCTGGAAGATATGGTTAATGAGGGTGTAAGACGTGCTTATTTGCATCCGGATAATGTCTTACGTGCCTCTGTGTTAGCTGATCCAGCTGGAGCAAGGATTAATACTAAGGATAATACGCCAGCTGTTATTCATACGAAGATAGTTTCCGGTGATACGATAAACATTAAACTGGCAGCCAAAGGAGGGGGATCAGAAAATAAAGCTAAATTTGCTGCATTAAATCCAAATGATGATCTGGTTGAATGGATATTAAAATCGGTTGAAAGTATGGGAGCAGGTTGGTGTCCTCCGGGAATTTTAGGTGTAGGTGTTGGTGGTACGCCGGAAAAAGCAATGTTAATGGCTAAGGAATCATTATTGGAACCGGTTAATTTACATGAGTTGAAGTTAAAACGTGACCAGGGACAGATGCTTAATCGAGCAGAAGAATTACGTTTAGAATTACATGAAAAAATTAATGCTCTGGGTATTGGAGCACAGGGGCTTGGTGGTTTAACAACGGTTGTTGATGTTAAGGTGTTAGATTATCCCACACATGCAGCCTCATTACCGGTTGCCATTATCCCCAATTGTGCTGCCACACGTCATATTCACTTTGTTTTGGATGGTTCTGGTCATGCTGTTTTTACACCTCCGAATTTAGATGATTGGCCGGATGTTAGTTGGGCTGCTTCACCACAAGCACGGCGAGTTGATCTGGATAGTCTTACTCAGGATGATATTCAAAGCTGGCAGCCAGGTGAACAGCTATTACTGAACGGAAAGTTATTGACTGGTAGAGATGCTGCACATAAATGTATTGTTGATACTCTGGCAAAAGGTGAGAATTTGCCTGATACGGTCAATTTTAAAAATCGCTTTATTTATTATGTGGGACCTGTTGATGCGGTTAAAGATGAGTCAGTTGGTCCTGCAGGACCAACCACATCAACCAGAATGGATAAATATACAGAGACTATGCTGTCTGAAACTGGTTTAATTGGTATGGTGGGCAAAGCAGAACGAGGCCCTATTGCTATTGAAGCGATTAAAAAACATAAAGCCGTTTATCTGATTGCTGTAGGTGGTGCAGCCTATCTGATATCAAAATCAATTGAAAAGGCTAAGGTTTTGGCTTATGAAGAACTAGGCATGGAAGCTATCTATGAATTTGAAGTCAAAGATATGCCGGTAACTGTTGGTGTTGATGTAAAGGGAGAGTCGGTTCATCAGAGCGGGCCTAAAAAGTGGCACAGCCTGATTGATGCTAGAAAGTAACCGTTGAGCCTTATGTTCACTTATTTTTAGTACTTAGAAAACTCGCTACGCTCAGACAATTCTAAGTACTAAAAATACACAGGATAATTACTTTTACGAAAATTTAAATTTTTTAAAGTACTAAAGCAACCATAAGACTTTTGTTAATTTGGACTTTTAAGCTTCAAAATTTAAATACTAAAACTATTTTCTCAACACCTTTATAGTGGCCTTTCCAATAGCTTTGAGTGCTAATAACTCTTTATCACTGGCTTTATTAATCGCTTTTTTGCTGTCAAAGCCGGCACTGCTTAATACTTTGATAATATTAGACTTTAAGTCGGGATAAACATCTCCCAGGGATTTATTATCCTTTTTTTGAGGGGAAGCTTTTGTTGTTTTTTCAGAGACAGTCGGCTTAGTCTCTACTTTAGGAGAAGCTTTGGGTTTTTGCGTTGCTTGTTGCTGAGCTTCTGAGGCACTTAATAATGAACTTTTGGAAGCTGTAGGTCTGTCTTCATTAATACCTAGTAATTTTAAAAACCAACTAAACATAATTAATTCCTTTATAGGCTATAGTCAAATTTGACATATTGACTTATTGTGTCTTTTTTAGAACTTATATTCCTTGACTGACGTCAATAAAGTGCGCAAAAATAAACATTTCTAACATATTAAGAAAGTCCAACAATTGGATAAAAGGACAAAGAACAATTGAAAGCGAATGAATTAATCTCTCTTCAAGCCTCATTTAATAAGCAGAAAATAAGAGAGTCATTTAATAAAGCTGCTGATAGTTATGATGCTGCTGCCATTGTGCAACAGGAGGTGTGTTGTCGTTTGCTGGAAAGGTTAGAATATATTAAAGCGGAACCTTTGATGATTTTGGATATTGGTTCAGGAACAGGGCAAGGAACATCAGGTTTAGCCAGACAATACCCGGATGCGATGGTAGTGTCTATGGATTTAGCTGAAAATATGCTGCACAAAAGCAGAGCCAGATTGGTCAAAGAAAATAAGACTTATGGTTTGATTAATCATCTTAAAAATGTCTTAGCTAAAGGGTCTAAAAAAAATATAAGCCAAGTATGTGCGGATGCTGAAAGCCTGCCTTTTGCTGATGCCAGTGTGGATTTAATTTTTTCTAATCTTACTATTCAATGGTGTTTTGATTTAAAGATTTTATTCAATGAGTTTAGACGAGTTTTAAAGCCCGGTGGTTTTATGTTGTTTACAACTTTTGGCAGTGATACATTAAAAGAATTAAAGGCCAGTTGGACAAGTGTCAGTGACAAAACTCATGTAAATGATTTTGTGGATATACATGATATCGGTGATGCATTATATGATGTTCAGGCAGAAAATCCGGTGATGGACAGTGAAAAAATTATTTTAAATTACCCGAATATCAAGCAGATTTTACTGGAAATCAAGGCGGTGGGTGCACATAATCAGAATAGTGGCAGAGCTAAAGGGCTTACTGGAAAATCACGTTTAAAAGCAATGTATAAAGCTTATGAGGAATTTAAAACAGAACAGGGTTATCCTGTGACCTATGAGGTTGTATATGGTCATGCCTGGAATCCAACAACCCCTATGCAGCATACTCAAGCCTTTGATTCGACACAACAAACTTCTATCACTTTATCACAAATGAAGTCACAGCTTAAAAGTCCTACTTCCTGATGAAAGCTTATTTTATTACTGCTACTGATACAGATGCAGGAAAAACCTTTGTCACAACAGGTTTGTTAGAGGCTTTGTCAAAATCAGGCTTTAAATCTTTAGGCTTTAAGCCGGTAGCGAGTGGCTGTGTTATGACTGAGCATGGTTTGCGTAATGATGATGCAGTTAAAATAATCAAAGCCTCGCATAGTGAAATAAGCTATTCACAAATTAATACTTATGCATTTGAGCTTGCTATTGCACCTCATATAGCGGCTCAGAAAGTAGGGGTAAGTATTCACTTACAACATATTTCTGATGCTATTTTAAACTCACATAAAGATATAGATTATGTTTTGGTAGAGGGAGTTGGTGGCTGGCTGGTGCCATTAAATGATCAGCAAACGGTGGCAGATTTAGCTGCATTATTAAATTTTCCAGTAATTCTTGTGGTGAATATGCGTCTGGGTTGCATTAATCATGCATTATTAACAATAGATGCTATAGAGAATAAGGGTTTGAAGGTTGTAGGCTGGATTGCTAATCAGGCTGAAAATTCAATGGAACTTGTGCAAGAAAATGTAGCAAGTATTGAATCTCGTATTAATCCTCCATTATTGGGAATTATTCCTCATGGAGCAAAACAACAGGATATTGCTCAATATATAAATATTAAGCAATATCTTTTATAATCCTATTTTATTTTTATTTTTTAGGGGCTGTTGATCTTTCGTGTTCATATTTTAACCAACCCACATTGGTAACCAGATTAAACAACAAGCCAAAGCTAATGTACTGGCATAATTTCTTTCCAACTTATCGTACCGCGTAGCAATTGCCCGATAATGCTTTA